>JACOUA010000186.1 GCA_016178075.1 Acidobacteriota bacterium | reverse complement strand
CTCAAGGCGGAAAACGGGCTGATGTGGATGGCGCACCAGCGCACGAAGAGTACGGTCGGATACCCTGACGCGCACAAGGAGAAGGACTTCTTCAAGACCGATGCGTACCTCGGCGGCGAGTACCGGCCCAACGTGCCGACCGACCTGTCCCAAAAACAGATGTGTGAGTGGGTCTGTTTCGACGCGATGGACGCGATGAACAACTGGACCGCGAGGACCGGACTGAAGCCCAAATTCCTCGTCGCGGCGACCGACACCTACATGAAGTACCCCGACGACGACGTTTATCCCGAGGAGTACGCCAACTACGTGAAGCTCGAGAAGACGCCAACCTACAAAGAAGGGTGGTCGAAGCTATCCGAGGCGTTGCGCGCGGGCCAGTTCTTCGTCACATCGGGCGAGGTGTTGTTCAAGCAGTTCAGTGTGGAGGGGAACGGGAACCAGCGGAACATCGTGGCTGATGTGGAGTGGACGTTCCCGCTGGATTTTGTCGAGGTCGTGTGGGGCGACGGCCAGAAGACCGGGCGCCAGATTATTTCGACCAGCGAGCTTGGGGTGTTTGGCAGCAAGCGATTCAGCATCCCGTTCGATGCCACTGGCAAGGACTGGGTGCGGGTCTCCGCGTGGGACGTGGCAGCCAATGGCGCCTTTACCCAACCGGTCCGGCTCACGTCCACCACCACCACGGCCTCGCGGTGAGCGCATGTCTTGGAGGAGCGCGATCGTCCTGCGGCGAGAACGCTGCCCTAACGGCGTGCGACGGGCCGTCGGGGCGGCCGTCTGAAAGTTGATTGACCGGCCATGTGCCGAGAAATGATGAGGAGGGACTGACGATGCTTGGACGATTCTCTGCGCGTGATCACGTCTTCTTGCGTTTCACACGACTCGGCGTGCTTGCGCTGAGCGCTTGCCTGGTGGCGTCATCGTCATGGGCGCAGAGCGCCGCGTCGAGCACCATCCACGGGACGGTCAAGGACACCACCGGCGGCGCCCTGCCGGGCGTGACCGTGACACTGGCCAGCCGGGCGTTGCAGGTTGGACAGACCGTGGCGGTCACGGATGCGGAAGGCAACTACCGGTTTTCAGAATTGCCAGCGGGGACCTACCGTCTCACGTTCGAGCTGTCTGGCTTTCAGAAGTTCGTCCGGGAGGAGATGCGCATCACGGTCGGCTTCGTGGCCCGCGTCGATGCGACGATGGGCGTTGGCACGCTGGAGGAATCGATCACGGTGAGCGGCCAGAGCCCGGTGGTGGACCTGACGTCGACCAGCACCGCCTCGACGTTCACGAAGGAGGCGCTCGACACGTTGCCGCGCGGGCGCGACCTCTGGGCGGTCATCGACATGGCTCCAGGAGTGACCCAGTCCGGGGCCCCAGACGTCGGCGGCAGCCGACTCGCCAGCCGCCGGGCGATGTCGACCTACGGCATGGAGTCTCAACCCAAGCTGGTGGTCGAGGGCATTAACGTCTCGACGGGCGGTGACGCGAATTCGGCCGTGTACCTCAATTATTTTGCGTTCGAAGAGATTCAGTTCAAGACGTCGGGCGCCGATGCCGAGGTTGGCGTCCCGGGCATCAACATGGTGGCCGTTCTTCGGTCGGGGGGCAATGAGTTTCACGGCCAGTACGGAGCGTCATACCAGGGGCCGAAGCTGCAGAGCAGCAATCTCAGCGAGACGTTGCGGGGCCAGGGGCTGCGCGAGACCGAGCCACTGAAGTACCACTACGACGTGGCCGGCGATCTGGGGGGACGGATCATGCGGGACAAGCTGTGGTTCTATGGCGGCTTCAGTCGCCAACAACGGCTTAGCAGCTTGCTGGGCTTTGTCTCGGGCCCTGGGCCGGACGGTCGTTACCTGACCGGCGACGAACCGCTGGCCGACTACGACAACAGTCTGACGGAGTTCAACTTGAAGCTGTCGTACCAGCTCTCACGGAACAACCGCCTAATCGGTGTCTACCAGAAGGGGTTGAAGCTGCAGCCGCAGAACGGTGCGGGCCGCTTCCGGCCGCTCGAGGCAACGCGGGACTATCGTGACCCGACCTGGGTGAAGAAGCTCGAGTGGCAGAGCACCATCAAGAACAGGACGCTGATCAACGTGGTCGGCGGCTACGGCGGGTACTTTGCCGACTATTCCGCGATGCGGAATCGCGCTTACGCGATCGCCGGCAACCCGAGCCGCCTCGACCGTGAGACCGGGGTGCGCACGGGGCCCTACGAGGCATCGGACCAGCGGCCGCGCGATAACTGGCAGGCCGACGGCAGCATCAGCTTCTTTCCGGAGCGGTTTTTCGGTGGGCGCCACGAGCTGAAAACGGGCTCGACGATGTACCGATACCTCCATGCCACGGGCAATCTGAATCACCCCCATGGCAACTACTACCTGATTTTCGACCGTGTGGGTGGCGTGCCGAATCAGCCCGTGGAGATCGAGTTCAGGAATTACCCGCTGGCGCCCAGGAACCGGGTCAATATGTTTGCCTGGTATCTGAAGGACACTTGGCGCGTCAACGATCGCGTCACGGCCAACTTGGGCGTCCGCTGGGAGCGTCAGGAGGCCTTCGTGCCGGCGCAGTCCATAGGAGCCAGCCCACAGTTTCCGCAGCTCTTCGCCGCAGGGTCGTTTCCCAAACTCCAGGTGGTGACCTGGAACCGGGCGCTGCCGCGGGCGGGCTTGTCGTGGGATCTGGGCGGCAAGACCGTCGTCAAGACCTCGTTCGGCCTCTACAACTACCTGTTCAACGACGCCGACGCCGGCCTGTACAACAAGAACGCGCTGGTGACGGCGCGGTTCCGCTGGCGGGATCGAGACAGCAACGGCGACTACACGCCCGGCGAGGTGAACCTCGACCTGAACGGCCCTGATTTCATCAACATCACCGGGGCGCGCAACAACATTCTGAACCCGGACCTCAAGCAGCCGAAAACGACGGAGGCGACGGCGTTCATCGAGCACGAGCTGGCGCCGAACCTCGGCGTCCGCGCGGGATATGTCTTCCGGCGGCTGCAGGATTACTACGGCAGCCCGGGGCCGAACGTCTTGCGGCCTCGCGAGGCCTACAATATTTCGATCACGCGCCGCGATCCGGGGCCGGACGGCATCCTCGACACCCCTGATGACGGAGGGCGCGTGACCTTCTTTGACTACGACCCGACATATCGGGGGGCAGCCTTCGTGGGCAACCAGCTCGTCAACAGCCCGAACGATGATCGCTTCCACAGTATCGAGGCTTCCCTGACCAAGCGGATGTCGAACCGGTGGATGGCATCGGCGTCCTTCTTCGCAGTGAAAAATCACCTGTGGATTACCCGCACCTTCGACAGCGCCAACGACGACTTCTTTCCGCTCGACGAGACCTGGGGTTGGGCGGGCAACTTCAGCGGCAGCTACCAGCTTCCGTGGAATATTCAGCTCGCCGGCTTCTTGGTGACCAAGGCGGGTGTTCGGGGACAGCGGACCTACGTGTTCCGGCGCGTAGATCCCGGCGGGGGCCCCCCGATCAACCAACTCAGCACGGTGACGTTGCGGCTCGAACCATACGGCACACGCAAGGGTGCGGCGATCAACGTCGTGAACCTTCGGGCGAGCAAAGACTTTTCGCTGGGAGCTGGTCGCCAGGTCGGCTTGGACGTGGATCTGTTCAACTTGTTCAATTCGAGTGCGCCGACTTCTGTCACGTGGGCGTCGGGCCCGACGTTCGGGTATGCAACCGAGGTGCTGAATGCTCGGGTCATGCGGATCGGCGCGAGGTTCAGCTTCTAGACACCTCCGAAGGCGAGACTCGTGATGAGTGAAGCAAGTTTCCGTGGCGCGCCCTAGAAGCTGTCTGAGGCGCGGCCGCTTCTGCGGCCGCGTAGCCTCGTAACGAAGCTTCGCCGGCCGTATGGTTGCGCTCTTCCCTGGACGGCTTTGAGGCGAGGTTTCCTTACCGTTCGGTCCTCGGCGGGCGTACGGGAGGGCCGGACGCCCCTTCGCCTGAGCGCGGAGCGATGGAGGGAGCAATGAACCGCGAAACTAGGCTAATCGGGGGAACGAGGTTGACGACCGCCACAACGCTTGCGGTCGCGCTACTGCTCTGTCTGCGTGCTGCGCCTCCTGCCGACGCGCAAGGCGCGGGGGCGAATGTCGGGGGCGTCATCACGGACGACACGGGCGCCGCCCTGCCGGGTGTCACGGTCACGATCGTCAACAAGGCCAACGGCAGCCAGCAAACGATGGTCACGGGTCCGGAAGGCAACTACCGGGCCGTGGCGCTGCAACCCGCCACGTATGTCATGTCTGCCGAGCTGTCCGGGTTCGCCAGCGTCAAGAGAGAAGTGACGCTGGTCGTCGGCGCCGACGCCACGGTGGATTTCAAACTGGGCGTGGCGGCCCTCGCGGAGAGTCTGACAGTCATCGGCGAGGCGCCGCTCGTGGAGGTGACGAAGTCGCAGCCCTCCTCGGTCATCGTCGGCGATCAGGTGTCGGCGCTCCCGGTGCTCGATCGCAACTTCCTCGTCCTGGCGCAGCTGCTGCCAGGAGCCGGTCCGCTGACGAACGTGAGCCTGCGGTTCGCCACGACGAAGTTCGGCGGCATCGCGGATCAGCGCAACGGGTACACGACGCTCATCGACGGCGGCTCGGTCGACGATCACATCTGGGGCAGTCCGACGATCAACATGACGCAGGACGCCGTCCAGGAGTTCAAGGTCTACCGCAACCAGTTTGACGCGCAATACGGGTCGGCGCTCCTCGCCGTCGTCAACGTCGTGACGAAGTCGGGGACGAACCAGTACAACGGCAGCGGCTTCTATTTCGGACGCGACCAGAAGCTGAATGCGCGCAACGCCTTTGCGAAGTCGAAGCCGGACTTCAACCAGCAGCGGTACGGCGGCTCACTGGGTGGTCCGATCACGCTGAACCGAACCCATTTCTTCGGGGCGTACGAGTTCCTGAACATCAACCGGTCCGCGATCGTTGCCCTGCCGGCGGTGAACCCGTTCGCGGCGCAGCAGAACGGCATCTATCCATTCAACGCCACCGAGCACGTCGGCGACGCGAAGCTCGATCACCGGTTCACCGATGACAATACGATCTTCGTCCGATGGGCCTACGACAACTCCCACACGCCGAGTGGCGGCCCGCCGAACGCGACCGGCACGATTTTTGACTACAGCCGTTCGCACAGCCTGGTGGCGGAGGACAACTGGATCCTGTCGCAGAACATGGTGAACAGCCTCCGGTTCCATCTGCTCCGCCACAATGTCGGCACAGTGCCGGCGAACTACGACCTCCAGATCAGCCGGCCGTCGTACAGCTTCGGCCAGAACGGCGTCGCGCCCCAGTTCTTCCCGCGCCGCAACTATTCGTTTTTCGACACGCTGTACATCAACACGCCGCGGCACGATCTGAAGGCCGGCGCCGAGATCACGTTGGCATCGAACGACTTCGAGGCCCACTTCAACGAACACGGCGCGTTCACCTTCCTGACCGACGCGCCGTTCGACCCGAACAACCCGGCGACGTGGCCGTTCACCTTCGTCCAGCAGAAGCCGGGTTTCTACCGCTACAACTCGAAGCAGATCGCGGCGTACGTCCAGGACAACTGGCGCATGCATCCGAACGTGCGCGTCAATCTCGGCCTGCGCTACGACATCGACACGAACCTGCGGAGCAACGACTTCTACTCCACGCTGTTCGACAACCCGCTGTTCAAGGGGATCGAGAACTTCATCAGCCAGGATCGGGGCAACGATCTGAACAACCTCCAGCCGCGCGTGGGCGCGGCGTGGGACGTCCGCGGGAACGGCACGCTCGTGGCGCGCGGCGGATTTGGGATGTACGTGACGCGCAACCGGCCCTGGTTCAACCTGACCTCGATGGACAAGGTGATGGGGAGCGCGGTCCGGATCGAGGATCCGCAGCAACTGAAATTCTTTCCCGACATCAACGCCGTGCTCGGGGGCAAGACGCTCGATCAGTACATCGCGGCCGGCGGCGTGCGGTCGCTGTATCTGATTTCCAACGACTACGTGCTGCCATACGCCCTCAACTCCACGGTTGGGTTCGGCTGGCAGTTGAACGCCGTCACGTCGGTCGACGTCGACTACGTGCACGACTACGCAACACATCAGCTCGGCTCCACGGATCGGAATCTGCCGGCGACCGGGCGCGTGAACGCCACGAATCCGCGGCGGGTGGCGCAGTTCAGCCAGGTGGGCGTCATGGAGAACTTCTCGACGACCTGGTACGACGCGCTCGAGACGCAGCTCCGGACGCGCGTGCGCGGCACGGACAGCCTGCAGGTCTCCTACACGCTGTCTCGCAGCCTTCTGGATGGCGTCGACTTCTACAGCACCTATCGCGGGACGCAGCGCACCCCGCAGGAAAAGGGCTACAACGCGACCGACAGCCGCCACAACCTCACCGTCTCGGGCTCCACGGCATTGGCCTGGGGGTTTCACCTCAGTGGCATCTTCAAGGCAATCAGCGGCGGGCCACGCAACGTGTCGTCGGGCGTCGACCTCGACGGCGATCTGTCGATCACGGGGGACCGACCCGTGGGATTGCCCCCGAAGATCGGCCGCGGCAACGTCGACGAGCACCTGCGGATCATCAACGAGTTCCGGACGTCGCGGGGCCTGGCGCCGATTACGAAGGATCTGCTCCGGCTCAATCCGATCGTCACGCTCGATCTGCGCCTGACGAAAAACGTACAGCTCGGCGGCCCCCAGCGGCTCGAGATCTTCCTCGAGTCGTACAACACCACCAACTACGTCAGCTACAGCGGCATCTCGAGCGGCAACATGAACACGGCGAGCTTTTTCATCCGATCGGCCGCGCGCGACGCGCGGCAGATTCAGCTGGGTGCACGGTATGTCTTCTAGACCGAAGAGCATCCTCAGGACGCTCGTGCTCTGCACCGCGGCGTTCGCGATCGCGACGGTGGGACGCGAGCGCGTGTCAGCGCAGCCGCCGGCCGCGCGGCCGCTGCCCGGCACCCGGCTGAGTCTCGACGAGCTCAAGAAGCAGATGTTCCACGTGAGCGCGGGACGGCGGCTGAAGCCGAAAGCCTGGCCTGACGGCGCGAAAGTGGCGGTCGTCATCAGCTTTGATGTCGACAACGCCACGTCGGCGCTGAGTCGCGGCGATCTCGGATCGGAGGTCCTCTCGCGCGGCGAGTATGGAGCCGTCGATGGCGTGCCCCGCATCCTGCACCTCCTCGACACGCACAACATCCCGGCGTCCTTCTACATCCCGGCGGTCAGCGCCGAGCTCCACCCGCAGATGATCAAGGACATCCTGTCGAAGGGGCGTCACGAGATTGGCGTGCACGGGTGGATCCACGAAAGTCTTCCGCAGCTCAACGACGAATCGGAGGAGAGGCGCCTGCTGAGGCAGGCGATCGACAGCCTGACGCGGATAATCGGCAAGAAGCCGGTGGGCTACCGCGCGCCGTCGTGGGCGTTCAGCCAGTACACGATGAAGCAGGTGAGGGACGCGGGCTTCCTGTACGACAGCAGCCTCATGGCGAGCGACGACGCGTACGAGGTGCTGCTGGACGGGCAGCCGTCGGGTGTTATCGAGCTGCCGATCGAGCGCATCGTGGACGACGCCCCCTATTTCGGCGCCTCCAACGGGTCGCTCCCGTCTCCCGATCTCGTCGAGCCGGTCTTCCGTTCCGAGTTCGACGTCGCGTGGGACGAGGGCGGGTTGTACGTCCTCACCATGCACCCCCACACTACAGGACATCGCTCGCGCGTCGCGGGTCTCGACAAGCTGCTCACGCACATGAAGCAGAAGGGCCGCGTCTGGTTCGCCACAGGCGAACAGGTCGCGAACTACTTGAAGAAGAACGCGGGAGCGACGAATTAGGCTTTTGGCAGGGCCGAACGTCAGGTCGGCCATCGCCCCAACGTGGGACAGGGGCGAGTACTTCCCGATGGTGTACAGCCGCGCGCGCGTCGACAAGGAAGCCGCGCACACGCTGAGGCTGAAGCCCGCGGCTCCTTCGAGCGCGAAGAGGTAGGCAAGCTCGTTATCGCGTTCCCGCCCTCAGCCACTTCTTCTTGTGAGGATACACATGAGAACCGCACTGTCAGCCCTCGTGGCGGTACTGGTCGCCGCGACGGCCTACGCCGACCCGCTGAAATGCAGTGTGACGGACTACAAGCCGTCGCCAGGACTCACGGCCAGCGTCGTGGGAGACACGCTGTTGGTCACGTGGGATGGAGACAGAGAGAGCGAGCTGCGGTTGCGCTTCGAGATCGATCGCGGCACGCCGACGATTCGAGACCTTGCGATCCGGCGCAAGGGCGGCCAGTGGAGCACGGTGGCGGCTCATCTGACGCCGGAATTCCGAGTGGTCTCCGGCGTGCGTCGTATGACCGAGCAGCAGCTCCAGCCGCTCCGGAACCTCAAGATCCCGATCACGAAGGGAATCCTCGAGCGCGACAAGTGGAATGCCTTCTGGGACGCGCCTTTGTACATCGAGGGGAGCGGTGTGCGCCCCCCCACCCACTCGACGGCGATTCCTCCGATGGAAGGGATTCTCGACCAGCCCCGGCTGCCACGAAAACCCGAAGAGATCAAGCGCGCGACGGCCCGCTATCACGCGCAGGGCTGCGAGGTGAAGACCAACGGCGGGCGGCTCGATGTCTCCTTTCCTGGCGTCGAGCTCGGCGTGTTTGCCGGACGACTCGAATACAACGTCTACCGGGGCACAAACCTGATTCGCCAAGCGGTGGTCGCCAGAACCGATGAGCCGTCGGTCGCGTACAAGTACGACGCCGGGATCAGTGGGCTGGCCATCCAGTCGACGACGCGCGTGGTGTGGCGCGATCTGGCCGGTAAGTGGCAGGACTACCAGCTAGGCGGCGCGAAGAACCCCGCGCCGGTCGGCGTGAAGGCCAGCAATCGGCTCGCCCTCGCCGACGTGTCGGGCGGCTCGATCGCCGCGTTCCCCCCGCCACACAGTTTTCATTGGGCGCGCGAGACCGAGCAGAACATCGGCTACAACTACTACCGCAAGGACAGCGACGCGTCGTTCGCATTCGGCATCCGGCAGGCCGAGAAAGAGGAGGATCCGGAGTTCTTCCACAACTACGCGATGTACAGCGCGCGTCCAGGCACCTGGCAGCGGATGCCGGTGTTCTTGTACGTCAGCGCAGAGCCCGCGCAAGCGGCAGCCGAGGCCGCGCTCACCTTCACGCGCGGGGATCACTTCAAGCCGCTTCCCGGCTACCAGGTCATGGGCACGCACTATCACACGGCGATGACCCGGCGGCTTCGGGAATCGGGCACGCTTCCCGACCTCGATACCGTCAAGGCGGCGGGCATCAACATCTACGCGCCGATCGACGGCTCCCGTGATGGCGGATCCAATCGCCTGCAAGGGCTGGCCGACTACTACGAGATGGCGCGCCAGCTGTCGGACAAGAACTTCCTCGTGATGCCAAACGAGGAAATGACGACCGGCCACCCTGACCTCGGCGGACACAACGATCTCTTGATCTCGAAGCCGGTCTTTTGGACGACGACCCGGACCGAGGGGCAGCCGTTCGTCGAGGAGAGTTCCACCTACGGCAAGGTGTATCACGTGGGCAGCCAGGCCGACATGATGGAAATGGCGAAGCGCGAGAACTTGATTATCTACATGCCCCATCCGCGGTCGAAGGGATCGACCGGCTACCCGGATGCGATCAAGAACACGCCACACTTTCTCAACGAGAACTATCGCGGCGTCGGGTATCGCTGGGGCATGGGGATCGATGGATCCGAGATCCGTCTCTGCGACGACCGCTGTCTGACGCTCCTCGATGACATGAACAACTGGGTCGCGGATGTGCCCACGCCGCCCAAGTATCTCCAGGCCATCGCCGAGACCCGCTCGGACATCGGGTTTCGCGGCAAGGTAGCCGGCGACGACACGTACGGGATGTCCCCGGTCAACTACGTGAAGCTCGATCGGGTGCCGAAAGTCGATGACATGAGCTCCGTCATCAACGCCATGAAGCGAGGCGATTACTTCGTCACGTCGGGCGAGGTGTTGATCCCCTCGTACAGCGTTGATGGCACGGGCAATCAGCGGACGGTGACGGCGGAGGTGGAGTGGACGTTCCCGCTGGACTTCGTCGAGGTGGTCTGGGGAGACGGGCAGAAGACGGATCGGCAGATCATTTCGACCACCGATCTGCCGCCATTCGGCAAAAAGCGCTTCCAGATTCCGCTCAACGCCGCCGGCAAGAAGTGGGTGCGGTTCGCCGCGTGGGACGCCGCCGGCAACGGCGCGTTCGTCCAGCCGATCAAGCTGGAGAGCCGCGCACCGACGACCGCTGCTCGGTAGGAGGCGCGGCGAGATCCCGTCGAGGGGGAGGACAGAGACATGCGCCGCCAAGTACTTGTGACGTTCTCGTTCGCGCTGACCGTGATCTTCGCCGTGGCGCCCGCATGGGCGCAGCGCACGACGGCGACCTTCGCGGGAATCGTCGTCGACACCTCCGGCGGGGCGCTGCCGGGCGCGACCATTGAGCTCGTGAACGAAGACACCGGTATCGCCGAGCAGCCCCAGGTCACCGGGGCGACCGGTGAGTTCGTCTTCAACTACGTGCCTGTCGGCAAGTACACGCTCAGCATCGCGCTGCCTGGTTTCAAGACATACAAGAGCACCGGTGTCCGGCTGGGCGCCGCGCAGAACGTGCGCCAGAAGTACGAGCTCGAAGTCGGCGCGATTGCCGAGAACGTCACCGTGAGCGGGGTGGCGCCGCTCGTGAACGCGGTCTCGCCCGAGCAGCGCATCTACCTGGAACCGCTCGAGGTGAAGACCCTGCCGACCGCCAACCGGAACATCTCCAACATCCTCAACATCGGCACCGGGCTGACGAAGCAGGAAGGGATCGAAGGCCGCGGCGGCGCCACGCGCCTCAGACTGAACGGGCTTGGCGGTGGCAGCATGAGCGTCACGGCCAACGGCACGGAGGCGAGTGGCAACGCTGGGTCGCGGCAGCTCTCGCAGTACAACAGCATCAGCAAAATCGACGTCATGAGCATCGAGGCCGTGGCCGAGGTGCAGATCGTCAAGGGCGTCGTGCCGGCCGAGTACGGCCTGGCCATGGGCGGCAACGTCAACATCACGAGCAGGTCCGGCACGAACGCTTGGCATGGTGGCCTCTTCCAGCGCTACGAAGGATCGGCCCTGTCGGCGAGACCGCAGTTGCTTGCCGTCAAGCCCGATTCCAGGTGGAACCAGTACGGCGGGTCGCTGGGCGGTCCAATCAGGAGGGACAAAGCGTTCTTCTTCACGGCGTTCGAGGGCTACCGTCAGCACACGTCCAACGCGCTCAACGCGAACGTTCCGACCGAACGTTTTCGGGATCTGGCCCTCGCCGCCCTGCCGTATCCAGAAACGAAGTTGTGGCTGGACATGTATCCGCTGCCCAATCAGCCGGTGGCCCAGAACGCGCTGTCGGGTGTGTTCATCGGCGCGGGGCCGAAGGAGAACACGGACGACCATGTCGACCTGAGAACGGATTACCGCGTGATGGGAGGGAACCTCTCGGCGACCTTCACGGCCGGGCACCCCTACTTGGCACAAGCGCAGGCGCTACCCCAGGAAATTCGCGTGTGGAAGAGCAACAGCCGGCGGGCGGCTGCGAGCTACGCGTTTGCCCGAGGGCGATGGAGCTCAGAGACGCGCTTCGGGTACAGCTACAACTGGTTGTCGAGAACCGATCAGTTGTTCACGATCGTGGATCCGGTCAAACCGGCCACGATACCCGGCCAGCGAAGCGTGGCGTTTCTCGGCTTTCCTGGGTTGACGAGTTTTCAGGGCGAGCAGCATATCCGGGGTCTCATCCCGAGCTACAGCTTCGCGCAACAGGCGAGCCTCGTCACCAATAAGCACTCGTTCAAGTTCGGGGGAATCTACAGCCTGCCTCGCGGCGGCCGCCGGAACATCGAGAGCCCGCGCGTTTCCTTTCAAACGCTCGATGACCTGTTGGCCAACCGTCCGAGCCAGGTGTCCTTCACCCTGGGTTCGCCGGAATCGACGTGGTCGACCACGAACTACGGGTTTTTCGTGCAGGACGACTGGCGCGTGAACCCGAAGCTCGTGGTCAATCTCGGGGTCCGCTACGACTTCTTCGGTCGGTTCCGCGTCTATCCGACGAACCCCGACAATCCGGCCGGCATCTTCAACCTTGATGGACTGCAGGACAGGAAGTTCACGTTTGGGCCGAAGCGGGATCCGGCGCGGATCTTCGAGGACGATGGAGGAGTCAATCTGGGGCCGCGAATCGGGTTCGCCTATAACGTCGATGGAGCGGGAACGATGATCGTCCGAGGCGGCTGGGGCATGATGTTTCAACCGATTGACGTCCAAAACTTCGAGCCGAGCATCGGGGAGTCGTTCAAGGTTCCGCGCGGCATCACCTACAGCGGACAGGAAGCGGCCGCCCGCGGGATCAGGTGGCCCGTCTACAACGAAGACGCGATCGTCGGGGTGAGAGGCATCCAAAGCGGCCCCGACTACGTGACGATCCTCATCGATCCGCACATCCAGGCCCCGTACGCCACCGTCTTCACGGTCGGCGTCCAGCGCGCCCTGACCTCGTCGATGGTCGCCGACATCGCTTACGTTGGAACGCAGGGACACAACTTCACGATGTCGAGAACGTACAACGAGCCGGATCGGCTGACGGGGATCCGGCCCAACCCCGCGCTGAGCCAGGGGGGCTACTACGATCACTCGCAGAGGACCTCGTACCACTCGCTCCAGACGTCGCTCCGGCAGCAGTTCGCGCAGAACGTCGCGTTCAATCTCAATTACACCTGGTCGAAGGCTCTGGCCCATGTCGGCGGTGACGGGACGCCAGGGTTCATCGGAGACACGATCAACAGCGTGCAGGATTTCTTCGATCTCGACTCGGCGTGGGGACCCGCCTCCGGTGACGTCACCCATCTCTTCATCGGCAGCGTGATCTATGAGTTGCCGCCGGATCGCTTCGAGTCAGCGCCCGCCCGCCACCTCATGGGCGGGTGGCAGTTCGCCGGGATCTTCCGGGCGTCGACCGGCCTGCCGCTCCTCGTCACGCAGTCGTCTCAGCGCAGCGGAAGTCGCCCGGACGTTGTGGACTTCGCCAATGCGATTGACCTGACCTGCTGCAGCATCGGAAACCTGCAGTATCTGAACCGCGAGGCCTTCGCGCTTGTACCGCTGAGCCCGGTGACGCGCCAGACGATCAGGGCGGGCAACGTCGGCAACGGTGCGTTTCGAGGTCCGGGGTATCGAAATCTGGATCTGTCGATCGTGAAGTCCATTCCGCTCGGCAGCCAGCGGCGGCTGGAGTTGCGCAGCGACATGCTGAATGTGCTGAACCTGAGCAACTACACGACGATCCAGACAAGCATCAACGCCAGCAACTTCGGGCGGGCAACCGGCCTGGCGAATGCGCGCGTGATTCAGGTACAGGCCCGCTTCGGCTTCTGAAAACGACCAGATATCAGGAGGACACGATGAGAATCAGTACGTTGGCCGTCGCCGTGTGGCTCTGGGCTTCGGCGGCGTTCGCGGACCCATTGACGTGCCGTTTGACAGACTACAAGCCGGTGCAGGGGCTGACCGCCGCCGTGGCGGAGGACGTCCTCACGGTCACCTGGGACGGTGACAACGGCGCCGAGCTGCGGCTGCGCTTCGGGATCGAAGGTGGCACACCGACGATTCGCGAGTTGGCGGTTCGGCGCAAAGGCGGACAGTGGAGCATCGTCGTGACCAACGTGACCCCCGAGTTTCGCGTGGTCTCCGGCCTACGGCGCATCACCGCACAGCAGTTGCGGCCGGATTCACTCGACGCGCTCGGCGTCAAGGTCACGCCCGAGATCCTCGAGGCGTATGAGAACGAAGCGACGCGGGGGGACGATTGGATCAAGTTGGCGGTGCGGGACGGCGGGCTGACTCCCGAGATGGTCGAACGCGTCAAGTGGGAGGCGTTCTGGGACGCGCCGCTCTATCTTGAGGGGAGTGGTGTGCGCCCCCCAAGCCACGCAACGTCGATTCCCCCGATGGGAGGCATTTTCAACCAGCCGGGCCTGCCACGCCGGCCCGAAGAGATCAACCGCGCGACGGCCACCTACCAGGCCCGAGGTTGTGAGGTGAAGACCAACGGCGCGCGACTCGAGATCAACTTCCCCGGGGTGCAGCTCGGGGTCTTCGCGGGTCGGCTGCAGTACGACGTGTTCAAAGGCTCGAACCTGATTCGCCAGGTGGTGATCGCGAAGACCGAGCAACCCTCGGTGGCGTTCAAGTACGACGGGGGGCTCAAGGGCCTGGCGATTCAACCGACATCGCGCGTCGTGTGGCGCGATTTGTCGAACCGCCTGCAGGACAACCGGTTCGGGGGGAGCGTCAGCCGAGGGCCCGCGACCGTCTATAGCAGCAACCGCCTGATCGCGGCGGAGCTGCCGGGCGGGTCCATTGCGGTGTTTCCGCCGCCGCACAGCTTTTACTGGGCGCGGGAATCGTCTCAGATTCTCGGCGCGAGCTGGTATCGCAAGGACACTGAGACCTCGTTCTCGTTCGGCCTCAGGCAAGCCGAGAACGAAGAGGATCCGGAGTTCTTCCACAACTTCGCGCTGTACAGCGCGCGGCCCGGCACGTGGCAGCAAATGCCCGTGTTTCTCTACGTCAGTCCCGAGCCGGGTCCACCGGCGCTGGACGCAGCGCTCACCTTCACGCACGGGGATCGCTTCAAGCCGCTCCCCGGCTACAAGGTGATGGGCAACCATTATCACGTCGGCCTGGTGCCGCGGCTGCGCAAGTCGGGCGGGATGGACAACCGCCTCAACGACGTCGAGGCGGCGAAGGGCGCCGGGATCGACATCTACGGGGTGATTGACGGTGTCGGTGGGCGGCGAGGCGATAGCGAAGCGCTTCTGAAGGGCTTGGCCGACTACTACGACGCCGCCCGGCGGCAGTCCGACAAGAACTTCCTGGTCATGCCGGACCGTGAGAACGCCGGGGTCGAGCTCAGGGGGCATACGGATTTGCTGCTGTCCAAGCCAGTCTTTTGGTTACCGAAGCGCGCCCCGGGTCAGCCGCTCGTGGAAGAGCATCCCAAATACGGCAAGGTCTACAACCTTGGGAGCCCGGCAGACATGATGGAAATGACCGAGCGCGAGAACGCGCTCATTTTCATGCCGCACCCGCGTTCGAAGGGATCCACGGGGTTCCCCGACGCGGTCAAGGACACGGCTCACTTCCGGCACCCAAACTACCGGGGGCTGGGGTATCGCTGGGGCATGGGCGTCGATGCCTCTGAAAAACGGCTCTGCGAGTATCGCTGCCTGGGCCTTTGGG
>JACOUA010000185.1 GCA_016178075.1 Acidobacteriota bacterium | reverse complement strand
TCTTCCACATCCTCGACGGGATTGACCATCTGCTGTTCCTGTTCTGCCTGGTGATCCCGGTTCGCCGGCTGCCCGGCCTCGTCCTGGTCGTCACCTCGTTCACGGTCGCGCACTCGATCACGCTCATCGCGTCCGCCTTTGACTTCGCGCCGAGCGCCCTGTGGTTCCCGCCGCTCATCGAAGTGCTCATCGCCCTCTCAATCGTGTACATGGCGCTCGAGAATATTGTGGCGGCATCGTTTGAATGGCGGGGGGCCCTTATCACCGCTCCGGGCTTCGCGCCTTGGGTGGAACGGCGATGGCTCATCGCCTTCGGGTTCGGGCTCGTGCACGGGTTCGGGTTCTCGTTCGCGCTCCGCGAGACCCTCCAATTCGCCGGGTCCCACCTGCTGACGTCGCTCTTCTCGTTCAACATTGGTGTCGAGCTCGGTCAGCTGCTCGTGCTGGTCCTCGTCGTTCCGGCGCTCGATGTCCTTTTCCGCCGCGTGGTCGCGGAGCGGATCGGGACGATCATCCTGTCGGCGCTCGTCGCGCACACGAGCTGGCACTGGTTGACCGAGCGCGCGGACCTTCTGCGTCAGTTCCGCGTCGAGTGGCCCACGATCGACGCCGCGTTCCTCGCGAGCGCGATGCGCTGGCTGATGCTGCTGGTGATTGCCGCGGGTCTGGTGTGGCTGGTGGGGTTGTTCCGGCGGCCGCAACGACGATTCACCACGGAGCCCACGGAGACCACAGAGAAAAACTAGTGTTCTCTGTGTCCTCTGTGAGCTCTGTGGTCAATCGTGATCCCTAGAACCGGTACGTCACGGTAACCTGGAACTGTCGCGGCGGGTGGCGGTTGAACCGTGACAGGTAGAGCGGGCTGTTCAGGATGTTCGCGCCGGTGTCCCACTGCGTGAAGGCTCCCGAATTGAACAGGTTGAAGATCCCGAACGACGCATCGATCTGCTGCGTGCCGACTTTGAAGGTCCGCCCCATCTGGACCTGCAGGTACCGCGTGGTCTCGTTCCGCACCTGACCGTCGCTGCGGGTCCCATAGGCAAAGCGGTAGGCGGTTGCGAGGGGATTCGACCGCGTTGTGCCGTTGGCCAGCCGCACGGTCCCCGGACCAAAGATCGGATCGGCCACCAGGAGGTTCTTCACCGGACCCAGGTAGCCGCCCGCCTGAATCACATAGCTCGCGGCGACCCTGATGTCCGCCGGCGCCAGGTACTGTCCGGCCAGTCGGACGGAGTACGGCCGGTACGCCACGCCGGATTCGCGGCCGCCGCTGCCCAAGCTGTTCTCATCGTTGTTTCCGAACAGATGGCTCGACAGATCGCGGTTGTTCGGAAAGGTAGTCGGCTGGATGAAGCGCGCCGGGTCCGTCGGGTTCCACGTCCCCTCGATGTGCTGCCACTGGCGCGTCAGGCTGGCCAGCACCTGGAAGTTGTTCGCCATGCTCTTCGCCAGGACGGCTTCGATATCGGTCACCACCACCTGGCTCCACGTGGCGTTGGTCTGCTGCTGGATGATCCCTTCATTCGGATCGACGCGGCCGAACCCACCGAACGGCTGATTCGGGCCGCTCGGGTAGATCCCATTAATGTCGGTGACGGCGTAGCCGTCGGTGAAGTACCGGCGCGTGCCCGAGAGGTCGAGGCTGATCTGCCCCTTGAACTGCCGGGCGAACCCAACCAGGAACTCGTTGACGTACGGCTGGTGCAGCTTCGGATCGAACGCCAGCGCGTTGATAGCGGCGGTCGCAGCGGGCGTGAGGACCTCGGTCTCGAAGATCCCATCGCCATTCGCGTCATAGATCTCGCGCGTCTGACGTCGAGAGGTCGGGCCGAATATCGTGATCGGGTCGCGCCCGTTCACCTGCTCGTGGATGCGGCCGTAGAACGCGCGCAGCACGTTCTTGGCGTCTGCCGTGACGAGGTACGCGAGGCCCAGTCTGGGTCCCACGTTGGTGCTGTTCATCCGCTCGACTTTGAAGATGTCGTCGAACCGCCGCACGAAATCGGCCCGCACGCCGATGTTGGCCGTGACACGCGGATGCGGCTTCCAGGAATCCGAGACGTAGATGCCGATGTCTCGATCGCGAGCCGCGGTCTCCTGCACCTCTATCGGCGACTGATAGCGCCGCATGAACGGTACGACCCCCGCCGCCGGGTTGTTCGGATCGCGCTGGCGGACCCGCTCGAGCGTGAACCCGTCATTGAGGAGGCGACTGAAGACGTCGCGCTGCAGGTGAGGCGCCGCCCAGATCCCGGTCTTGAATTCGTGGGATCCGGCCCAGCCTTCATGGTAGTACGTCAGATCGCCTCGAAACACCAGCATGGATGACGGTTGGATGCTCTGCGACTCCTGGTTGTTCATCTGGACGAGCAGACCGGTCCCGGTCGGCAGGCCACCGCTGATCCTGGTACTTTGGTGCACGTCCACCCGGGGCCCCGCTCCCGCGAAATCCTTGAACGTGTCTTCGGTGGCACCACCCTTGTTGTTGTACGAGCCGGAGAAGGAGGTCGTGAGCCGGTTACTCCACGCGGAATTCAATTTGACGCTGTAGAGCGATCCGCCGGCGCCGCGCGGGTTGATGCCGGGCGTCGTGTCCCGCTCCCTCGCGTTGGCGAACTTGTTGCGATCGTACTGCCAGAATCCCGAGAGCTCGTGCCTAGACGCCAGCTGCGTCGTGATCTTCACGTACGGCTGCTTGCTCTTCGAGAAGTTGTCGAACGGCACGAAGTCCTTCTTGAACGCGGAGAGCCGGTCGAGATCTTCCGGCGTCCGGCTGATGCCGTTGATCAGATCGGCGTATCGGAAGGTCGCGTAGAACCAGGCCCGATCGCGGACGACCGGCCCGCCCAGCGAGCCGTCCCACTGATTCACGGCCTGATACGTCGGCAGACCGCCTGGGGCGGCCCCGCTCTTGGTGTTGTCGCTGTTCCAGGCGAGCGGCTGATACGAATACGCCGTCGAGCCCTTGAACACGTTCTGGCCGCGCGGCGTGACGACGTTCATGACGACGCCGGTACTGAGCGGCGTGGACGCGTCAATCCCGCCGAGTTTCACCTCGACGTCCTGGACGGTGTCGCCGCCCATCCCCATCGAGTGCGCGGCGGCGTCGATGTACGCCGACGCGGGCGCGCCTTCGAGCTGGAAGGCGTGTGCGTAGATGTGGCTGCCGTGAAAGTAATACGCTCGACGGCCGACGCCGTCGTCGACGTTCCGCGAGCCGATGCCGGGCGCCATGTCGAGCACGTCGCTGAACAATCGCCGCGACGTCACCGGCGCCGCGCGCAAGAGATCACCGTCGATGTTCAGGATGCTGGTCGGCTTGCCGGTTTCGATCATCGGCGACTCGCCGGTGACCGTGATGGTCTCGGCGAGGTTGCCGATCGTCATCTGGATGTCGACCGCGAAGGTCGTGCCGGCGCGCATCGCAATGCCTTCACGTCGATAGGTCGAGAAGCCGGTGAGCTCCGCCGTCAGCGTGTAGGTGCCCGGCGGGATGTTGAGGATGCGGTAGTAGCCGCCGCTGTCGGTAATCGCCACGACCGGCGCGAGGAGCGCCGGGCTGGTCGCCGTCACCGTGACGCCGGGGAGTATGGCTCCCTGTTCGTCCCTGACGTAGCCTCGC
>JACOUA010000184.1 GCA_016178075.1 Acidobacteriota bacterium | reverse complement strand
TCGAGACGGCGCGGCGCAAGCTGGTCGAGGCGCGGGCCGCGCGCCCGCGTCCCCCGCGCGACGACAAGGTGCTGGTCGCCTGGAACGGCCTGATGCTGTCCGCGTTCGCTCGCGCCGCCCAGGTCTTTGATGAGCCCCGGTATCTCAATGCCGCGCAAGCCGCGGCGACGTTCATCGAGAGCCGAATGTACGACGCGAACACCAACCTGCTCAAGCGCCGCTACCGCGAGGGAGAGGCGGGCATCGACGCGCTGCTCGAAGACTACGTGTTCCTCATCCAGGGCCTGCTGGATCTGTACGAAGCGTCCTTCGAGGTGAAGTGGCTCGCCTGGGCCGTCCGGCTGCAGGGCCAGCAGGACCGGTTCTTCTGGGATCCGAAGGGCGCCTATTACTCGACGCGCGCGGAAGAGGCCACGATTCTCGTCCGGATCAAGGACGACTACGACGGCGTCGAGCCGTCGCCGAATTCAGTCGCGGCGATGAACCTCCTGCGCTTGTGGCAGATGACGGATCGCACGGAGTGGCACGCCAAGGCGGAAGCCACCTTCAGGGCGCAGGCCGCGCAATTGACGCAGCCGCGCGCGATGGTGCCTCAGCTCGCAGTGGCGCTCAATTTCGGGCTGTCGAAACCGAAGCAGATCGTCATCGCGGGACAGCCGGGCGCCGCCGACACGCGCGCCATGCTGAAGCTCGTTCACGATCGGTTCCTCCCGAACAAGATCCTGCTCTTGGCTGACGGCGGCCCCGCGCAGGCGCAGATTGCCCAGTGGCTCCCGTTCGTCAAGACGATGGATCGGAGGGACGGGAAGGCGACGGCCTACATCTGCGAGAACTACGTCTGCAAGCTGCCGACCACCGACCTGCAGACGGCGGCGCGCCTGCTCGACGGGAAGTAAGGTAGTAGCTTGTATCAGCTGAATCGGGAGCGGGATCGCGCCCGGGGCCTGTCCGCGAGCAGCCCACGGGTGCTCGGGCCGACAAACATGATCACGGCTGACGGCCCTGCGCGCCCGTGGGCGCCCGCTCGCGGCCACCCGCTGCGCTCCCAATGCAGCTGATTCACACCACTAGCCCTGCTTCTTTTCCTGCTCGATCAGACGCTTCTTCACGTCCACTCCCCAGCGATAGCCGCTCAGTTCGCCGTCATCTCGAACCACGCGGTGACACGGCACGACGAGCGCCACGGGGTTGGTCGCGCAGGCGCGCGCGACGGCGCGGACAGCAGTTGGACGGCCGATCCGCCGCGCCACCTCTTTGTACGACCGCGTCGTCCCGTGCGGGATCTCCCGCAGCGCCCGCCAGACCTTCCACTGGAACGTTGTCGCTCGAACGTCGAGCGGCAGGTCGCCTCCGAGGGGCCGGCCTTCGGCGCATTGCCGGACAATGTCGACGTGACGTGACGCTGAGCGGTCGTCGCGATCGATCGCCGCCTGCGGGAACTCAGCGCGCAGCTCGCGCTCGAGCGTGCGATCGCTTTTCCCGACCATGACCGCGCAGAGCCCGCGGTCCGTGAACGCACACAGCAGGCGGCCGACCGGCGACTCGACGACGGTATATCGAATGCTCATGCCCTTTCCTCCGCGTTGATAGGTTCCCGGGGTCATGCCGAGATAGGCGTCCGCCTGCTCGTAGAGGCGGCTGCCCGATCCGTAGCCGGCCTCGTAGGTGGCGTCGGTCACGCTCCCGCCGCTTCGCAGATGGTTCTTCACACGTTCGAGCCGGCGCCGCCTGACGTACTCGCGCGGCGTGACGCCGATCGCGCGCTTGAACGTCCGTTGAAGATGAAAGACGCTCAGCCCGACGCGGCGGGCAAGATCGCCTAGCCGCACCGGGGCGTCCGGACTCGCGTCGATGATCGCGCGGGCCTCCAGGATTCGCTTCATCGAGGGCGATGGCCCCTCGTTCGCCGGCGCGCATCGTTGGCACGGACGGAACCCAGCGCGCTCGGCGTCGAGCGACGTGTGAAAAAACCGGACGTGATCGCGCCGGGGCCGCCTCGACGGACACGAGGGCCGGCAGTAGACGCCGGTCGAGGTGACCGCATACACGAACCGGCCGTCGTGCTGCGCGTCTCGCGCCAGCACCGCCTGCCAGAGGCCGCTCTCATCCCCAACTTGGTTCCGCATGCTGAAAGGCATCGTACGGCCGGAGGCCTCGCGCACGCTATCCGGTTCTTGCGGTCAAAACCGGGGTTCCTACACGCTGTCAAACCGCGGCTGCTGGACGGCGATCCGCACCTGGTCCTTCCCCGCCGCCTTCGCCACATACTGCGCCTCGTCGGCCGCCGCCAGCACCGTCGAGGCATCGTGGCCGTGGTCGGGAAACGCCGCGACACCGAGCGACACCGAAATCCGCTCGATGGTCTGGCCGCGATGCGTGACCTGCAGCCGCTTGACCGCTTCGCGGAGCTGCTCGGCTTTGGCGGAGGTCGGCTCGAGGCCGGTCTCGGGAAGAATCAGCACGATCTCGTCGCCGCCGTAGCGGCACGCGATGTCGCTGCCGCGGACGATCGTCTTCAGCAGGTTGCCGACGGCGCGGAGCACGGCGTCGCCGCCGGCGTGCCCGAACGTGTCGTTCAGCAGCTTGAACGAATCGATGTCGAGCATGATGACGCCGAGCGGCCGTCCGCTCCGGCCCGCGCGTCTGAGCTCGCGCTCGACGGTCTCCTCCATGTAGCGCCGGTTGTAGAGCCCGGTCAGCGAGTCGCGAATCGACTGGCCCCGCAGCGTCTCGCGCAGCCGGAGGTTGGCCAGCGCCAGCGCAATCTGCTTGGCGACGGCCGCCGCCAGCCGCCGCGTCTCCTCGGGGAAGCCCTGCACGTGGGCGCCGGCCGGGTTGCACAAATAGAAGATCCCGAACGCTTCGCCCTGCGCGAGGAGTGGAATGCAGATCGATCCGGTCGGCAGCGGCTCCATGACGTGCTGGCAGAACGGCGTGCCGCCTTCTTCGTCGACGACGTGGGGGCGGCCGCCGCGGAGGGCCCAGCATTCATCCGGCGCGAACGACGGCGTATGTCCCGACGGCTGGCCCCAGGCGGCCACCTCTTCGACGAGGTCGCGGCTCTCGTTGAAGACCAGCACCGAACCCGCACGTCCCGGAAAGAACTGATGCACGACGCCGCCGAGGACCCCGTACGCCTGATCGAGGCTGAAGCACGCCTGAAGCAGCTCGCCCATCTGGTTGAGCAGCGAGACCTCGCGCGTCCGATCGGCCACGACCGTGTTGATCTGCTGCGACAGCACCGCGCGCGCTTCCCGCTCCGTGTTGACCGTTTCGCCGACGCGCGCGGCCATGTCGTTGAAGGCCTCGGCCAGCAGCTTCACGTCTCCGGCCGTCGGCACGGCCACCCGTGCCGCGAGATCGCCGGCCTGCAGGCGCCGCGCGACGCCGATGATCGGTTGGAGCTGGCTGCCGATCGTGCGGCCTCCCATGACCCACGCGGCCGCGAGGCCGAGCAGGCTGATGAAGGCGAGACCCATGAGCTGGAGCTCGTTCCGCCGCTCCAGATCGCCCAGCGCCTCCTGCCGCGACAGACCCGCCGCGACGAAGACCCGGTTGCCCGCGGCGCGGAGCGGGAGAAACGCATAGACGCGCGCAAAGCCGTCGAGGTCGGCCGTCTCGATCAGGCCTTCGCCCCGCTGCACGATCGTCTTGACGAGCGGCGCGTTCGGCGTGCGACCCGCCCAGCCGTGCGGCTGCGGGTGCCGCGCCAGGACCGTCCCGCCGCGATCGAGGATCACGAGCGAACCGCTCTCCGGAATCTGCACCTCGTCGAAGGGTGAGCTGAACGCGGCCATGTGCACGGCCGCGAAGACCGTTCCAGACGCGCGCCCATCGGGCAGCACGATCGGATAGGCGAATCCCAGCGTGCCGGCGTCGCCGGCCACCGGACCGTGATAGAGGCCCGTGACGAAGGCCCGCGCCGCGATCGCTTCCCGCAGCAGATCGCGGTCGACGCGGGCGAGGGCGTTCCCGGCCGATCGTCCGGCACAGAGGAGGTCGCCGCCGCTCGTGAACACCGCCAGCTCCGCGTAGAACGAAAAGGTCTGCGCCACCGACTCGATCATGCCGCTGCAGCGCGCCGGCACGCTCCGCAGCTCGTCGGCCTGCGCGAGGCTGACCATCGCCTGGTGCACGCCATCGATGAGACCGTCCTCGAGGCTCGCCGTCGCCCGTGCGAGGTGCTGCGCGTCTCGGTCGACCGCGGCGCCGAGCAGCCGCCGCTCCTGGTTGAATCGATAAACCGTCACCACCCAGACTGGCGCCAGAACCAGCGTGACGATCAGCAACAGGCGGGCGCGCAGTCCGGACATTGCCGTTCTCACCCCGCGCGGACAGGCGCGGGCTTGCTCATCGGATCGAAGTGGGCCATTGTGGGGAAGGCACCTCGTCCCGTCAAGACGTCTTCGGGGTTACACAGAATTGCACGCCGCACCCCGGAGTGCCGCCCAACGGAGCCCGAGGGCGGGTTGACAGGTGCAAGAAGGGCGCCTAGATTCGCTACGCCTGCGCCAAAGGCGCGCGCGGAGAGTTTCTCCGTGTGCGGAGGCCGCTCGCGCGCACGAATTTGTGAGACTCGCGACAGTATTGTGATCGGAAACCGCATGCACACCGAAGAACGGCCCGAGCCGGAGCGCTTCGCCGCCGACATCCTCGAGCACGGCGGGCCAGTGCGAGGGCAGCCCCAGACGCTCGATCGCCGGCTTTTTTTCCAGCTCCAAGTGTTCACCGGCTCCACCGACACGGTGCCCCTCGTCCGAGCCGTCCGGGAGAGCGGGCTCGAGGCCGTGGTTTATGCGGACGTCAACGATCCTCGCGGGGTGGGGGTCCTGGCGATGACGGAGGATCCCGAGGTCTTTGCCGGCGCAGCGCGGAGCTTATTTGTCGGGCCAGCGTTCGGATCGCTCGATCCGCTGCCTGAATTCACGATGCTGGGCCGCACCTACGCGACCGGGCGCGAACCCGATCTCGAGGACTATCTGCTCCGCAAGGGTCGCCGGAACGCCCTCAACCCGGAACACCGGTGGGCGGTGTGGTATCCGCTGCGCCGGCTCGGCGCGTTCAATCGCCTGCCCCGTTCCGAGCAGGGGCGCATCATGGCGGAGCATGCGACGATCGGGCGCGCGTACGGTGAAGCCGGCTACGCGTACGACATCCGGCTCGAGTGTCACGGCCTCGATCGCCACGACAACGAGTTCGTGCTCGGGATCATCGGCCGCGATCTGGTCCCGCTCTCGAAGCTGATCAAGGACATGCGCGCGACGCGTCAGACCTCGGAGTTCATGGAAAAGATGGGGCCGTTCTTCGTCGGTCGCGTGTTGTATCAGTCGGCGCTCGCCGACGATCAACGGCCGCCGAAGTAGCTCGGGATCGGCAGGTCACGCATGGTGTGCAGGCCCGGCGTGGCGGCGATCACTTTGGGGATCGAATTCACCACAATCGACGCGGTGGCGATGTCGCCGTGGACGCCTCCGGCAATCTTCATGTCGAGGCGCGGCGAGCCTTCGATCACCACGGAGTCGTACGCTTCCGAGGCGCCGAGATACGCCTCCATGTGCAGCCGAATCGCCGCCTCGCCGTTTCGATAGCCGACGCCGTCCTGGACGATGCCGCAGACGTATCCCGCATCGACCGCGAGGAACTCGCTTTCGACCGTCTGCTCGGCCATCTTCGGTTGGATCTCGTCGGTGATCCGATCCAGCTTCCAGCCGAGCGCGTCGGCAATCATCGCGATCGATTCGGTGAGGCCGACGTGCCTGACCGATCCGCTCTCGACCCGCTTTTGAAACTGCTCGCGCGTCAGGCCGGCGCCGATTTTCTGCTGGAACGGGAGCCGCCGGATGGTCGCGTCCTGCACGCGGGTGACGACCAGCGAATCGACGCGCTGGCAGATGCCGGTCAAGGTGATCGGGAGCGCGTCCATCACGAACCCGGGATTGACGCCCGTGCCCAGCACCGCGACTCTGCCGCGCTTCGCGGCGGCGTCGACCCGCCTTGCCAGGCGCTTGTTCGAATGAAAAGGATAGGACAGCTCTTCGGTCGTCGACACGATCGGAATTCTCGCGCGGACGATGGCCTCGACCTGCGGGACGATGGATTTGAGGGAGGAACCGGTGCAGAGCACGACGACGTCCGGCTTGGTCGCCTTGAGAGTCGTCGCCACGTCGGGCGTCACCTTGACGTGCAGCGACCGGCCGAGCTCCACAACGTCGCCGAGGTCGCGGCCGATCTTCATGC
>JACOUA010000456.1 GCA_016178075.1 Acidobacteriota bacterium | reverse complement strand
TCCTGACGCGGCTCATTCGACGAAACCCTCGCGGACTGGCCCCACTCCATCGTCTGCTGACGCGAATCCTTCCGGTGCCGGGCTGGTGCTTTCTGAATCTCCTGGTCTTTCGAAAGCCGGCGGGACCCCAGGAGTAGCGTGTTCCAGAAGCTGAAGTCGCTCTTCCTCAACCTGGCGATCTACGGCCTCGGCGACGTGGCGACCTCGATCGTCAGCTTCCTGCTGCTTCCGGTCTACGTCCGGTACCTGTCGCTTCAGGACTACGGCATCCTGGCGCTCCTGCTCGTGGTCGAAGTCGTCGCGAAGATCGTGTTCCGCTGGGGGCTCGACGCGTCGTTCATGCGGATGTACTACGACTGCCCCGATCAGCCGGCCCGCCAGCGGCTGACGAGCACGATCTTCTTCTTTCTGCTCGCGGTGAATGGCGCCTGCCTGATGGCGGCGCTCGGCGTCAGCCCGCCGGCGTCGCGGTGGCTATTCGGCGTGTCGGGCTACGCGCTCGCCCTGCAGGTCACGCTCGTCAACACGTTCATCGGCGGGTTCTTCTTCTTCCCGTTCCACGTCCTGAGGATTCAGGGCAAGCCGCGCGAGTTCAGCGCCCTGACCTTCGCTCGGTCGTTCTCGGTCATCGTGCTGCGACTCGTGATGGTCGTAGGGCTCGGTTACGGCGTACTCGGGGTGCAGCTCGCCGACCTCGTCGTCACGGTGGCGTTCACCTTCGTGCTGGCGCGCTGGCTCGCGCCGCTCATCCGGCCCGTCTTTTCGCGCGAGCTGCTCACGAACGCGCTCGAGTTCGGCCTGCCTCGCGTCCCGCACGGCGTGGCGCAGCAGACGATGGCCATGGCCGACCGGTATCTGCTCAGCCTCTTCGTGCCATTGCGCGATGTGGGCCTCTATTCGGTCGGGGCGAGCTTCGGCGTCGCGCTCAAGCTGTTTCTGAGCGCGTTCGAGTACGCGTGGGCGCCCTTCTATTTCGGCGCGATGAACGAGCCCGAGGCGAAGCCGCTCTACCGATCGGCCACCACGTACGCGATCGCCGTTCTGGCATTGGCGACGGCCGGCGTGTCGGCGGTGGCGGATGATCTCGTGCGCCTGATGACGAGACCGGAGTTCTACGAGGCCTCGCGGGTCGTCCCCTGGATTGCGATCGGCGTCACGCTGCAGGGCGTGTACCTGCTGACGTCGATCGGCCTGAACATCACGAAGCACACCGGCTACTACCCGATCGCCACGGCGTTGGCGGCCGCGACCAGCGTCGGGGCGAACCTTGTGCTGATCCCTCGCTACGGGATGATTGGCGCGGCGTGGGCGAACGTCCTGGCGTTCGGCGTCCAGGCGGGCGCGGCGATGCGGTTCTCGCAGCGGTTCTATCCGATGCGGTACGAATGGGGGCGCCTCGCGAGGATTCTGTTGGCGGCGATCGTCTCATATCTCGCCGCCAGTCGCCTTCCGCTGTTTTCGCCGCGCGCGCTCGTGGCCGTCATTGTGCGAGGCTCGGCTGTTGTTCTGCTGTTCGTCAGCGTGCTCGGGGTCACGGGCTTTCTGAGCGCCCGCGAACGCTCGCGTGTGCGCGACCTCGTCGGACAACTATTCCCCTCCAGCCAGCACCGTGCAGGTCTTTGACGGCCGACGCGCGGTTGCCACAATCATGACGACCCGTCTTCCTTCCGTGACTCCGCCAGGAGGCGGCGCACGATCGCGCTGGTGTGGACGCGAGCCTTCAGCCGATGCAGGGTGGTATAGAGCCCGATCTCGGCGCGCACGAGAAAAATGTATTCAGTGGTTGACCCTTTGGCGCGTGCCAGCTTGCCTGCCGCGCGCAGGAAGTCGCGAAGGAAGCCCGGGTCTGAGAAGTCGAATGCCCGGTCCGCATCCTTCAGATCGGGCGGGTACACCTTCCTATAGAAGCGCTCCGCGAAATCGGCGACGGCACGCTGGCTGACTGACGACAGCTTCTTGCCTGGGCTCCCGAACTGCTCCTGCACGATCCGCCGGAAATCTGGCGAGTCGGTGCGTCCTGGATACAAGAACGACTTGCGGAGCCGTCCGATGAACTCCGAACCGAGCTGCTTCACGCAACCGAAATCCACCAGTCCGATCGTGCCGTCGTCGTTGAACAGGTAGTTGCCCCAGTGCGGATCGGCGTGGAGCACTTTGAGGATCAGCACCTGGAAATAGAACAGTTCGAGAAGACGGCTGCCAACAATGTCGCGAAGCCGTTGTGAAGGATGTTTCGCCAGGAACGCGTCCAGGTGTTGGCCTGCCACGACGGACATCGTCAGCACACGATCGGTCGAGCAGTCGCGGTACACATCAGGCACGACGACGAAGTCGAGCGGTTTCAAGCTCGTCCTGAAGAACTCGATGTGGTCAGCTTCGCGAACGTAGTCGGTCTCCGCCACGATCTGGGATTCCATCTCGTCGAGCGCCGCCTTCGGCAGATGGCCTGATGCCTGCGCCGGCAGCGTGACGTTTCGGATCCATCGGAAGTCGCTCTCGATCGCCGCGCGAATCCCCGGATATTGGATTTTGACGGCCGCGCACGTACCGTCGCGCATCACGGCCCGGTGCACTTGCCCGAGCGAGGCGGCCGCGAACGGCTCGGCATCGAAGCGTTTGAACACCTGCTCTGGAGAACGGCCCACGCTTGCCCTGAATTGCGCAAGCGCGAGCGATGGATGCATCCCCGGCGCTTCCATCTGTAGCTTCGTCAGCTCCGCAAGCATCTCTTCGGGGACGAGGTCGGTGTGAAGGCTCAGGGCCTGGCCCACCTTCATGACCGGCCCGCGCAGCAGCTGCAACTCGTCGCGGATCCGGTGTCCGGTCTTGGCGTGCGTGGCGCGGCGCTTCGTGTCGCGACCCTCCACGCCGAGAAACATCCGCTGCGCCATGTATCCGACATAACTGCCGGTGACGCCAGCCGTCAGCCCGGCCAGTCGCAAGGCACGGCCTGTCGCGCTGGTCGAGTGGAAGAGTCGTTGCAACATATCGCCGACGACGTTGCCGGTCAGGCCTGCAGCCGCGGAAGCCAAGGGCCTGGCGCTGCCGCTTGGGCGTTTCGTCGCTGACATACGCCTCATCTCTGTCGGAGTACCGCCACGCCGATCTTCAGCGATCGATCGAGGAAGGCGAGCGTCTGCTGCTTGCCTGGAGACGGGTCGTGCAGCCAGTACAGCAGGATGCCCAGGTAGTAGATCCAGAACACATGCGGCGTCCACCAGCTGGCCGCGCTCAGCTGGCCGCGACGAACGGCGTCGTCCACCAACTCCTGCACAAAAGCGAGGTAGCGAAACTGCAGCTCTTGCGCGGAGGGGCTGAAGATGCCCAGCTTCGACCCGGGCGTGAGCGCGTGGACGAATGCGGCTCCAATGAACCGTTCGTGCGGCGCCAGAAACTCGAGCTGGGTTTGAACCAGCGCGAACAGCTTCTCCTCAATCGGGGCTTTCCGAAGCCGTTTGTTTGCGCGGACGGTCGCCATCGCGTGCTCGACTTCCTGTTCGAGGAAGTGCAACGCGATGTCCTCCTTGGTCGGGAAGTAGTTGAAGACGGTCCCCTCGGCCACACGCGCCTTTCGCGCGATGGCCTTGGTGGTGGTCGCGTCGAAGCCCTTGACCTGGAACAACGCCAGCGCCGCCGCGACGATGCGCGACCGGGTGGTCTCTTTGTTCCTGGCGCGCCGTCCGGCGGCCTGAGAAGAATTCCTTGACATTGAGTGCACTCAGATATTACATGAGTACACTCATTTTATTCAACCAGACGGCGCTTTTCGTGGAAGAGTGAGCGTTGTATCCCGCGTTGCATCGGCTGGAGCTGCGCGGACTGGGCGGAATGGGACGTCTCCGACAACAACCGTCGAGCCAAGCAATGATTGTTCCTGTTTTCAGGAGGTCCGACATGCGCCGATTGACGATGTGCACAAGCGTCGTGTTCTTGAGTGCCCTCGCGCTGAGAATGCCTTCGTCCGCCGAGCCGTCGCAATCCGCCGCCCTGCAGCAGATTGACCTGACGGAACGGTTGGCCGCAGGAAAGCTGAGGGCCGTGAATCGCAACGTCACCACACTTCCGGGAAGCCGCCCGGGCGTGCATGTCACAGAGAAGGCGGGACCCGGCGTGGTCTGGATCGAGGGCAGTGATTTTGCCCAGGGCACGATCGAGGTGGACGTCCGCGGCCGTGACGTGTTGCAGCAGAGCTTCGTCGGCGTCGCCTTCCACAGGAGGGATGACAACACGTACGACGCCGTCTATCTCCGCCCGTTCAACTTTCGAGCGGACGATCCTGTTCGGCGCCAGAACGCCGTGCAGTACATCGCCGTCCCGGAGTACGACTGGCCGCGCCTGAGAAAAGAGTTCCCTAGTGAATTTGAAAACCCGGTCGATCCGTCGGTTGCGCCGACGGAATGGGTGCCGCTCCGGGTCGTCGTGAAGGGCCGAACGGTCCAGGTGTTCGTCGGAGCCGTCAAGTCGCCCACACTCGAAGTCCGCAAGCTCGGGTCGCACGATCGAGGCTTGATTGGCTTGTGGGCGGGGAACAACAGCGACGGCGACTTCGCGAACCTTCGCATTACTCCGATGAAGTGAGCGGCGCGTGGCAGGTCCGCCAGGGAGTAAGATGAGGTGTGCTGGAGGCCCCATGAGAATCCGCGTTGTACTCGTGTCAGCGCTTGTGGGCATCGCGGCGATGCCGCTTGCTGGGCAGGTCCAGAAAATGGACGTGCCGGGCATCCGGAACTATTCGCGTGTCGACGCCACGGTAGGTTGCGGTGGCCAGGTGGATCCGGCGGCGATGGCCGCGCTGAGAACAGAAGGGTTCGTCTCAGTGATTAATCTC
>JACOUA010000455.1 GCA_016178075.1 Acidobacteriota bacterium | reverse complement strand
TACCGCCGGGAGAGAAGCTTTTCGCGCTGCGCGTCAGGCATGCTGCACAAGAATTCAGCGAGCGGGATCAAACCTTAGCACAAAGCGCTCACTCGCCGGAAGACGGAAACGCAACCGTGGGGGCCGGCCTTCAGCCGGCCCGGTCGGACGCTCTAAAGATCCGCCCCGTAGAACAGAAGGCGAAGACCGTTCCACTCGGTCGTCCTGAGCTTATCGAAGGACGAGACCTCGCTCAGACAGGCCCGCGTAGAGCACCGCGTTGAACAGCACGCGGAATGTCCCAAACGACTGGCCGCGCCACTCGGGCCGAAAGCCAATCAGGATGACGTGCCCGTCGTCGAGTTGGACGTCGAGCGCCGCCGCGCGGCCGTGGAGATACTTGTCGCCGATCAAATACCCTGAGAGCAGTGGGGATCCTGATTCCTGATATCGTGCGAGCACCGTGCCCTTGAAGCCGTCGAGCGTCTCGAACACGGGGCTGTTGTCTGCGAACACCGCCGCTTTTTCCGGCATCCCGGCCATCACCGGATGGGTGGGATCGGTCACGACCTCCACAATCGAGCCTCTGAGGAAGAACTCTTCGGGACGAAGCCCGGCCACGACGTTTCTGACCGGCAACTTGAACTGCTGAATCGCGAACGTCACCGCGCTGTTCAGAAAGACGACTGTACCGCCGGCACGCACGAACTGATTGAAGGCTGCCACATCGTCCGCCGTGAGAGCATAGCCGTATTCAGGTCGAACCGCTCGGCCGCCTTGCCCTGAGCCTGTCGAAGGGACTCCACGCCCAGCAGCTCCTGGCTGACCCGTGCCAGGGGCCACCTGCCCTGAGCCTGTCGAAGGGCCGCGTCCCGCGCCTTCGGCACCCTCGACCGGAATCCGGGCATCGTCCGCGACGATGATCAGGTCGACCTTCGCGGCGAGCGGCGAATGGAAATCCTCCGGATGCAGCGTGACGCACGAGAAGCCGTACCGTTCGAGGACCCAGCGGGTCCACCCTTCGTCCATGCTGCCGCTCCACGGCTGGAAAAGGCCGATGCGCGGTTTCCTCACCGACTCGGTGGGAGGCGCCGCGACCCGCTCGGCTACCAACGCAAGCGAGTTGACGAGTTGTTCCTGCGCCGAGTCCGGAAGCCCGCTGATGACATAGCGCGCGGGCGATCCTCCGTCTTCGTGGCGTCCGGCTTCTTGACCGCCGGAGCCTTGGCGGAGGCGGTTAGCCGGAAGAAAATGTACGGTCCCGCCTTGCCGCCAGGCATCGTTCACCGCGCGGAACGAGTTGTTCTGGGCAGGGTCGACCGCCAGAGCGGTACCCGAGCCGGTCAGCTTCCCTGACGGCGGAAGAATCGCGGCGGCGGCCGTGCTGGAGTTGAAGCCGACCCCAGGGACGCTGTCGAAGGGGGCGGCGTCGGTCGCGAGCGCCGGATCGTACGGCGTCGGCTTGATCCTCGGGCCGGGCACCGGGCCCAGCAGCTTCATCGCGGCGCGGGTTTCTTCGGGCAGTGGAGAGGCGGCAGTGGTCACGCGGACGCCCATCTGCAGCGGCAGCGTCCAGCCAGCGGCGTCGTACGGCCGCTCGGGCGGACCACCCGGGTATTGCCGCAGGTCGGGGTACTTCTGCACGTCGAGCACCTCGCGCGCCACGGCCGCGAATTCCTGGTCGGTTGGGACGACCCATGTGCCCGCCGGATACGTCTGGCCGTCGACAGTCTGGGGAGCCGTGAGCTCCCACACGCGCAGGCCACCAAACGCGAGCCGGCGCACGAGCTCGACCGCGGCCACAGGATCACGCTGTTCTTTTGGAATGAAGTACGCGTACGGTGCCGCCTTTTTGCCTTTGACGATCTGATCCACGCCGGCCTTGTAGCGATCGAACAGGAGCGACTCCTTGTACTTGGCGGCGAACTCGAGCACGGCGAGCGAGGCCGTCTCCATGTACTCGACCGCGTCGCGCAGGCGCCACCAGCCGGGCGGCCAGGGGCTCGAGTACAGGCTCCGCTGGCGCAGGGCGCGCGCGTCTTCAGGAAAATCGTTGATCGTGTATTCGTGGGGCGTGGCGTATTGGTAGAGCGCCGTCTCGGTCCAGAATGCGGGGATATTTTTGAAGATGGGAGCGTAGTCGATGTAGCCGGGATACCAGGCGTCGAACGCGGTGCCCATATGGGTGGCGCCGACTTGACCGCGCTCCTCGAGGCTCTTCGCGATTGCCATGCCGATCATGTTGACCTGGCGCGACATCAGCGGGGGCGCATGGAGACCGACTGGCTCGGAGAACGGCGGGAGCCAGATCCGCGTCGGAAATGGCCCGGACTGATGATGGACGTAGATGATCTGCGGTTCCCACTGCCGCCACGTGTGTTCCATCACCCGCGACTCGATCATATTGAGCATGTAGGCGTCGCGGTTGTTGTCGTGTCCCACGTATTCCTGATAGAGGCGGGGCAGTGGCGACAGCTCGTACGGCGTGCCGACGTTCTTCATGTACCACTCGGCCACCATCTGCTGGCCATCCGGGTTGATCGTCGGCCAGAGCATCACGATCAAGTTGTCGAGGATCGACTTGATAAGCGGCTCGCCGGCGCGGCTGACCAGATCGTACGCCACGAGTGGCGTGTGCTGCGGGCCCGCCACCTCCGTCGAGTGGAGGCCGCCGTCGATGTGCACGAACGCCTTGCCTTCACGCGAGAGCTGGCGCGCCTCCGCCTCCCCGAGCCCCTCCGGGTGCGCCAGCCGCCGCGCAACCTCGCGATACCGGTCGAGTCGGGCGAGGTTCTCCGGCGTCGAGATGAGCGCGAAGGCCATGACGCGGCCCTGGCTCGTTTTCCCGGCCTCGACGATCGTCATGAATTTCGTCGACGCGGCCAGCTTTCGGAAGTAATCGAGGGACTGCTCGTAAGTGGCGAGCTTGTAGTCGGCGCCCGGCGCGAAGCCGAAGACCGATTCGGGCGTCGGCACGGCGCGCGACTGCGCGAGCAGCGCGATTGGGACGAGAAGAAGGAGGAGAGCGGTCAGTCTCGTGTGCGTTCGCATAAAGGTGATGGCGCCCACCAGGGCAGATCTCGGGGCGGCGCGCGGGAAACGCACGGATTCTGAAGAGCCGGCGGGGGACTGTCAAGGCACCAAAAACGGGCCACTCTGGCTCATGTCTTGGCATATTCAATCGAGACGATGTGGGTGGGAAGCACGTTGAAACCGCCGCGCGCCAGCTTGGTCCGCTGCGATTCCGGCAATGGGCACCTCACGCGTCGAGAACGGTGATTCTGCCGTTCGTGCCGTCAACGTGAATGCGCTGGCCCGTGCGCAGGCGAGTCGTGGCGTCATGCACGCCCACGACGGCGGGAATGCCGTACTCGCGAGCAACCACGGAGCCGTGTGTGATCAGCCCTCCGACCTCGGTCACGAGCCCCGCGGCGACTAAGAACAGCGGGGTCCATGCCGGGTCCGTCCCGCGGCACACCAGGATCTCCCCCGGCGTGAACTGCACGGCTCGTGGATCCAGCACGACCCGCACGGATCCCACGCAAACACCAGGCGAGACCGGAGTGCCCACGAGCGTCGGTCCCGAGGTCCCTTCGCCGCTGACGTCGTCGCCGTAGAACGCGCGCCCATCAGTCAGCAACACACGCGGGACGCGGCGACGTCGCTGCTCGCGCGCGTAGGTCTGGCTTGTACGTCATGTTGCCCAGCGCACGGCTGAGCAACACGATCAAGCGCAGTGATGACGCCCGGAGCCAGGGCCTCAGCTCGACTGGTGCGGGCGTGAACTCCGCGAGCGTCTGATCGAGCGCGTCGCCCGTGGCGGGCTCGATCGCGCGCAGCGCGCTCCGCACGAGTGCGCGTATCCGCGGGCGGCGCACCATGGGTGTGAGGTCGAGAAAGATCCGGTTGCCCGCCACCTTGAACGGCCGAGCGCGCCCATGCGCCAGCGGACCGCCGACCCAGGCCGCGGCCCTCGGCAGCGCCACGCTGAATGCGCCCAGCCCCACCGGGGTGATCGGATCGAGCATCCCCTGAAACGCGCCGACCGAGATGAGCACGCGAAGTTCGTCCGCAGGGAGTCCGTCGGGCAGCGGGAAGAGCGAGGTGATGGGCCGCGCTTGTAACAGGTGGAATCGTTCGCCAGCCTGCGCCCATTCGATGTCCTGTGGCGCATCGAACAGCGTGGCGACGCGCTGGCCCAGGCCCGCCAGCGCGAGCGCGGCCGATTCGGTAAGCGTGGCGCGTCCTGCTGCGTCCTCCGGTGCCTCGAAGGTGCCTCCCTCGGCCCGCGCCCGAATCGACAGCGCCTTGGCGCCCCTCCGCCTCTCCAGCACGCGCCCCGCCGGCACATCCACGACGTACCGATCGGGCTCCACGCGCCCCGAAACCAGCGCCTCGCCCAGTCCAAACGTCGCCTCGATCACCGTCTCCGACCGCTTGCCCGTCAGCGGGTTCGCGGTGAACAGCACGCCCGACACATCGCTCGCGACCATCTGCTGAACAATCACGGCGAGCGCAGCGTTCTCATGCGCGATGCCGTTTCGGGCACGGTAGGCGATCGCGCGCGCCGTCCACAGGCTGCTCCAGCACTGCACCACGGCGCGTAGGAGCGCGGCGTCGCCGATCACGTTGAGCATCGTGTCCTGCTGCCCGGCGAAGGACAGATCCGGCAGGTCTTCCGTGGTGGCCGAGGAACGCACGGCGACTGGGAGCCGGTCGAGTGCGCCATACGCCGCGCGAATAGCGTCGGCTACCTCCGGTCGCAGAGTAGCGGACGCGAAGCGAGCACGGATTGCCGCGGACGTCGTGTCGATCGCTGTGGAATCCTCGATGAGTGCGACCCGCGCGGTCTCGAGGATCCAGTCCTCCATTTGGTTTCCCGAGACGTAGTCGCAATACGCTTGCGTCGTGACGATGAATCCAGGCGGGACGCAAAACCCTGCGCGGACCAGGCGTGCGAGGTTCGCCCCCTTGCCGCCGCCGGCCTCGAGTGAAACCTCGCTATCCAGCGGCAGGATCATCGGCTCGGAGGCCGCCAGCGGCGCACACGAGCGGACGCCGCACCGTTCCCAGGTTTCCGCGAATCCTCGGCGCGTCCTCGGCGGTCCATCATGGCGCTTAAAGAGAGTGGCTCTCGTTGGCTTTGCCTGACATGGCGCCGCCCCGCGGAGACTTCGGGGACGGACTGCCTTCGTGGACAGGTCGCACCAGACCGGCCCACCCGTCAACGAAGAGGACGTCCCCAGTGCAGACCCGTTCGGTGACGCGATCAACGTTGACGACAGCCGGAAGCCCCAGTTCGCGCGCGACGATGGCCGCATGGGACGTGGGCGCTCCGATTTCGGTGACGACAGCCGAAGCGAGGCGAAATAACGGCGTCCAGCCGATGTCGGTCGTCCGGGTGACGAGAATCTCGCCGGGCTCGAGGGTTTGGATCTCGCCAAAATCGCGCACGACGCGAGCGCGACCGGTCACCCGGCCGGGTGAGGCTCCACAGCCGAGGAGCGCATCGCCTTCCGGCTCGGGTGCGAATGGCGCCAGGCGGCCGTCGGGTAGCTCGGCCAGCAGGCGCGACGACGGCGGCGACGCGAGCAGCCGCCGATGGCGCGCCCGACGTCGCGCGATCCGGGCAACAAGCCGCGCGGCACGCGCCGTCTCCGGTGCAGACCCGTCCAGCAGCGAAACAATCTCGTCGCGGAGGAGAAAGAAGATCTCGTCTGGCGCGTTCAGGAGCTTCCGGTCACAGAGCCGTCGACCGATCGCGAGATGGAGCAGGCGGACGCTCGTTCCGACCCGCGACAAGATGGCGCGCGTTCGCTCTCGCCGGCGTTGCCACATGCGCGCCTGCGCCGTCAGGGCATGCAGTCTCGGCCGAAGCAGAAGTGACGCAGCCCTGGTAGGCCGCGCCACTGCGCTGGGTGACGCCGCAGGGGCTGACGCCAGCTGTCGGGCCAGACGAAGCACTGCGTCAGGTTGCTCAACCCAGCGTGGATTCGCGAGCTCTGCCTCTTCCGCGCACCTGAAGCCGCAAACCTCCATGAATTCTGCAAGGCGCGCCTGTACCTCCCCGCTGTGGTCGGGAAGACCGGGGTTCGCGCGCAGCCACTCTGCAAGGGCGGCGAGTCGCCGCGCAGGCTCGAGGCTCTCAATGTCGCCCGTCACGGCTAGCGCGGCCGCGCCGACACGCAAGGTTCTATCTGGCCCTGCACCCGTGCTCATCAGCGTGACCAAGAGCCGGTTGGCCATTGAGGTCGACACGCTCATCGCATCGAGTGGTGTGGAATCCGATGTCTCGACGGAGCGGAGCAGCTCAAGAAGGTGGGCGTCCGTCGGATCGCACGCGAGCGTCGAACGCACGCGCTGTTCGAACCGATCAGCCGCCTCCCGCGCCCGCTCGATGTGACGCTCCGCAAACAGGAGCCAGGCAACAGATCGGACGAGCGTGGCCGGGAGTCGTAAGAGGAAGTAACGCCTCGCCCCCGGACGATACGCGATCAGCGGTGCGAGCTGCGGGCTGTCGCCAAACATCAGCAGTAGGGTCTCGATCCGAAAGCCGGGCATCGCCGACATCGCGGACGCCATCGCACTGTAGGACATGTAGACTCGACCCTTCACAAACCGCACGTGGGCATCGGCCGGTTGCGGGAGGCCTGCGAACGCGTAAGACGCCTCGAAGATTCTCAACATGTTCGCCAGGGTCAGTTCCTCGGAAAGCGGCGTCAGCGGCTTGGGAATGGCTTCTTGCACGTTAGCGGCCGTCCACAGGGGAAACCGGTCCGGCAGTGCCGCCGGCAAGGGAGCCGTCACCGCGCGAACTTGCAGCAGCCAGATCCGATCGCTTTCGGCAGCCCACTCGAGATCCTGGGCGCCCCCAAAGCGTTCGACGACCTGACGCGCCACACGCTCGACTCGCTCGCGTACATGCTCCGGAAGCGGCGAGGGGTTTACCCGCCCCGAGACGAGACGATCGGCGAGGCCTGTCACACCTTCGACTAGCGTCGCTCCATCTAGCCCCGCGAACGCCACGCCGGCATGGTCAGGACGGACCATCCGTTGGACGATGACCGGAATCCGCGCTGTCAGCGGGGCATCGTCCTCGCGATAGCTCGTCACTCTGGGACCTGAGGCCGATGCGCGGCAGGCGTTCACGGCTTCCACGACTTCCGTCTCGCCCGAGAGGTCGAGGAAGGTATCGAACTGACCGGCATAGGAACGGGTCTCGGAATCTTCCTCCTCGGCCGAGGAGCGTACGGCCACCGGTCCCGCTCCGAGCAGGCGATAGGCCGCCACAATCTCGTCGTCTCGCGCGTCGGGCATCGCGACGAAACCCTCCGGGACCGAGAACTTCGCTGCAATGAGCTTCGCCAGGCCTCGAGCCTTCCCACCGACCGCGGGGTCGGTCTCGGTCTCGTCAAGAAAGCAAATGGCCAACCTACTCGCGCCTCAGGCCATAGAGCAGCAGTCCACACGCGATAAGAATCGCCAGTGAGAACGAACCCGCGATGAATGCGACCAGGGTCTCCTGCCACCAGGTTCCAACGTAACCCGCCCCTGCGATGGGCATCACCCAACTCGTCCCGAAGGCCGCTGCCACCAGTTGCGCCGCCCAGCCCGCATATGCAGCAACAAGAACCACCCAAAAGGTGGCAATCGCCAGACGAGGCGGCATTCTCAGGTCGGGCCACATCAAGCCGAGCAGCACAAGGAACATGCCGTCGAGAACGCCTCCGAGGTGCGCAGACAGCCCCATTCGCGGGTTTCTCACAATGGGCACGACCACGCCACTAAGCAGGCCCAGCATAAAGAGAAAGATGCCGTGCCAGATCAATCGTCGCTTCGCATCATGAGGTCCCATGGTTCGTGCCTCTTCGCGTTCTTTCATGCCCCTGGAATACCCGCGCCGTTGCACGCTAGGTCGCTTCGGAGCCTTGCCATGAACGGCTAGCCGCCCCCTTTCGTCCGAAGTGCGTTCCAGGCCGCGTCAGCCAGGACTTCCGTCGCCCGGGTGATGTCGATCTTGGCGCGTCCAGCCAACCAGCGACGGGCAAATTCCTGGCTGGGGCCAGCGATCAATGCGATGTAGAGTTCTTCGGGCAGACGCTTCAGTACGCCTCGCTTGAGATGGGGCTCGCGCCAACGCCGGATTTCCCCGAAGAAATTGCGGTTCATCGCTTGAATGTTTTCCTCGACGGCGGCAACGGACTCAGCGCGGCGCATCTCGAGCAGGTAGCGCGCCCAGTTGGGGTGCTTCGCGATCCAGCGCAGGTGATAGCGGACGGTGGCGCGGATGCCGCAGGCGCAACCCTTGTGCCGGCGGAGTTCGGCGACCAGGCCCTCCTGGTAGTCCCGGAGGCCCTCCACGTACAGTGCTGCGGCCAGCTCCTCCTTGCTGGAGAAATGGTGATAGATGCTGCCGATGCTGGCGCCGGAGCGTGACCGAATCTCCTCCAGCGTCGTCGCGTTAAAGCCGAGCCTGGTAAAGCACTCGAGGGCAGCACGGAGGATCCGCTGCTGCCGCTGCAATGAACGGGCTCGACGGGGTAAGCGTACACCCACTCCAAAGTGTGATTCTAGAACAGAATTCTAGTCAAGCCTTGATAGGAGTGCTGAGAGGTCTTGCTGGATTCGCGCGTGATTTTTCTCAGCATAGCCGAGCCCTGAGACGAGAATCGCGATGAGCACGCTCCGACCTCCACAAAGCGTGTTTTGGTCATCGTCACTCTCATACTACTTTATCGTGCAGGGCCGTTACGCAGAGCCAACAGTGGATGGCGGTGCCCAAGCGGACAAGGCGAAGCAGTGGTTAACCACTTGAGGCGCGATGCACTCGCGAGCGTCGAGACTGACGATCCGCCCCTACTGTGCGCCCAAGAGTTGCGCGGCTTTCTTGACGTCGCGTGGCGCGACCCAGCAGAGCGCGCCGTACCGGCCGTCGGCGCAGACGGCGTCGATAGCCGTCACGTTGATCTTCGCATCAGCCAGTATACCGACGATGTCCGCGATCGCGCCAACGCGATCATCGCCCTGAATCAGGAAGCCTCGCTTTGGGCCGACGACCTTCCACTTGTTCGCTTTGGCGACGCTCTTGAACGCCGCCGCGTCGGCCGGAATGAAGTCCATTTGCGCGCGCCGGCCTTCCGGGAATCCCGAGAAAGCGAACAGATTCACCCCCGCGTCCTTCAGCGCGCGCAAGGCTTTCGCAGCTTCACCCGCTCTGTGCGGCACCTGCACGTAAAAGTAGTCGACCTGACGAACCGTGTCTGCCATGGCGTACCTCCCTGGTACCTGTCAACGTCTCACGATAGCACCGCGGTCCGACAATCGCCTGGCCGCCCGCAGCCGACGAATCCTTCGGTGGGGACCAAGCGCTTCCCAACCGGATCGACCGCGAGCAGGAGGCTCTCGAGCGCCACCGCACCGAGTAGCGGCTGCCCCGGCGCCTCGAAAACCCTTTCCCCTCGTCAATCCGCGCCCGTGTTAGGCCGCGCTGGTCAGTACATCCCGCCCGCCCCGGGCATCGGCGCCTGTTTCTTCTCCTCGGGAATCTCCGACACGAGCGCCTCGGTCGTGAGCAGGAGCGAGGCGATGGACGCCGAGTTCTGAAGCGCCGTCCGCACGACCTTGGTCGGGTCGATGACGCCGGCCTCCACGAGGTTCTCGTACGTGTCGTTCAGCGCGTTGAAGCCTTCCTCGGGTCCCATGTCCTTGACCTTCGAGACGACAATCGAGCCTTC
>JACOUA010000412.1 GCA_016178075.1 Acidobacteriota bacterium | reverse complement strand
GAGCAGACCAAGAAGATCCTGCAGAGCCTCGACGCTCCGCTCAACATGATCGTCTTCGCACAGGAGACCGACTTTTCGCGCTTCCGCGACAAGCTGCCCGAATACGGGTACGTGTCGAAGAACGTCCACATCGACTACGTCGATGCGGACAAGCAGCCCGCGAAGGCAAAGCAGTATCAAGTCCAAAGCTACGGAACGGTCGTCCTGGAGTACAAGGGCCGGACCGAGCGCATCGTCTCCGATCAGGAGCAGGAGCTCACGAACGGGATCATCAAAGTCGTGACCGGCAGGGAGCGCAAGCTGTATCTCATCCAGGGACACGGCGAGCACGACACGACGAGCTCCGAGCGGACCGGCTACAGCTCGCTGGCGACGGCCCTCCGCAGCGACAACTTCGCGGTCGACAAGCTGGTGCTGGCGCAGGTGAAGGACGTCCCAGACGATGCGACCGTCGTCGTCATTGCCGGACCGCGGACGGACTACCTGCCGCAGGAAGTGGACGCGCTGCGGAGGTATTTGCGCAAAGGCGGCAAGCTCCTCGTCGAGGTCGACCCGCCGGAGAAAGGCGCCGCCGGGCAGTTCACGAACCTGTCGGCCCTGCTCAAAGAGTGGGCGATCGAAATGGGAGACAACGTCGTCGTCGACATCAGCGGCGTCGGTCAGCTCATCGGCACCGACGCGTCGGTACCGGTCGCCGCCACGTATCCCTCCCATGCGATCACGCAGCAGTTCAACCTGCTGACGGCCTATCCGCTGGCGCGATCGATGACGCCGATGACCGGTGTCACCGGCAAATCTCCGCAGACGTTTGTCGAGACGAGCGCGCGAAGCTGGGCCGAGACCGACATCCAGCGGCTCATGACAACGGGCGAGGTCAACCTCGATACCGCAAAAGGCGACAAACAGGGGCCGATCTCGATTGCGGTGGCGGTCTCGGGCGAGGCGCCGGACGCGAAAGCGCTCGACGGCGCCAAGCCGGGGGAAGGCCAGAAACCGGAGACGCGCGTGGCAGCCATCGGGGATTCCGACTTTGCCGCCAACTACGCGCTCGGGATCCAGGGCAACCGGGATCTCTTCATGAACACTGTGAACTGGCTCTCGCAGCAGGAGAACCTCATCTCGATCAGACCCAAGGAGCCCGAGGATCGCCGCATCACGCTGACGGCCGATCAGCAGCGGCGCATCTTCTGGCTGTCGCTCGTGATCATCCCGGGCGCCGTGTTGGCGGGCGGTGTGTACACCTGGTGGCGGAGAAGGTAGGGAACCGACGATGGCATTGAGGTGCGCTGCATGCGGGGCTTTCGATCTACTCTGATCCTCCTCGTCATCTTCCTGGGGCTGCTCGCCTACATCTATTTCTACGAATCGAAGCGTCCGGCGGGCGGCGCGCCTGAGACCAAGGCGAAGGTCTTCACCGTCGAGTCCGACAAGATCGCGGAGCTGTCCGTGAAGGCCGCGTCCGGCGAGCGGTCGGAGCTGAAAAAGAGCGGCGGCAAGTGGACGCTCGTGAAGCCCGAGCCGACCGGGGTCGACGAGTCCGAGCTGTCGTCGATCACGAGCAGCCTGGCAAATCTCGAAATCCAGCGCGTCCTCGAAGACAACCCGACCGACCTCAAACAGTACGGGCTCGCGGAAGCCCGGCTGGAGGTCGGCTACAAGACCGAGAGCGGCGACGCCAAGCGGCTCCTGATTGGCGACAAGACGGCCACCGGCGGCGACCTCTATGCGAAGCTCCCGGACGAAAGGCGAGTGTTTCTCATCAGCGGCTTTCTCGACGGCACTTTCAACAAGACGCCGTTCAACCTGCGCGACAAAAGCATCCTCAAGTTCGAGCGCGAGAAGGTCGACGCCCTCGAGATCGACGCTGCGGATCCCAACGGATCGCACATGCGGTTCGGGAAAAAGGCCGGCGAGGACTGGACCATGGCCCGCCCGGTCGCCGCGCGCGCCGATGTCCCGGCGGTCGAGGGCGTGATCGGCCGGCTGCAGTCGGCGCAGATGAAATCGATTGCGGCGTCCGAGGCCGCGAAGCCATCGGAGTACGGGCTGGACAAGCCCGCCCTCACGGTCACGATCGGGGCGGCCAGCGCGCGCCATCAACTGACGATCGGCAAGGAGGCGCCCGAGAGCGCGGTCTACGCGCGAGAGGCCAGCCGGCCGATGGTCTTCACGGTCGACAAGTCGATTGTGGACGACATCAAGAAGCCCGTCGTCGATTTCCGGGACAAGGACCTGTTCAAGTTCCGCTCCTTCAACGCCGAGCGCCTGGAGCTCACGCGCGCGAAGGACACATGGGTCTTCGAAAAGAGTAAGGGCGCGGGCGGTGAGGAGAAGTGGAAGCAGGTGGCGCCGGCACCAAAGGACGTCGACACCGCGAAGATGGACACGCTCTTGATGAAGCTCTCCAACCTGCGCGCGAAGTCGTTCCCCGACGCCAAGGTCAAGACGGGCCTCGACAGTCCCGTGCTGACCGTCAAGGCGAGGTTCGACGGCAAGGAAGAACGCGTGATGTTCGGACGATCCGGCGATAACGTCTACGCGTCGCGCGGCGGCGATCCCGGCGCCGCCCAGATCGAGGCGAGCGATTTCACCGACTCGAACAAGGCGCTGGACGACCTGAATGCCGCGCCCGCTCCCGAGACCCCCAAGAAACCCTGATCACCGTGAGACAGTCCGGCTCACGCGTGACAGGCCAAAAGCCTAAAGCCCCAGGCCCAAAGCCGGTTGTCACATCAGGGTCCGTTGTCCTCATCCTCCTCGTGGTGGCGTCGGCGTGCGCCCGCGCGCCGCGCCCCGCAACCCCTGGCGTAAGTCCCTCTTCGCGGGCTGCGCTCGCAGAGCTCCACCGCGATCTCGACTCGATCCTCGCCGCCCCCGAGTTGCAGCGCCTGACGTGGGCCGTTCTGGTCCGGTCGCTCGACCAGGACGAGGTCCTGTATCAGGTCAACGCCGGCAAGCTGATGATGCCGGCGTCCAACATGAAAATCCTGACCATGGCCGCAGCCGCCGAGCGGCTCGGCTGGGAGTATCGGTTCGAGACCCGCCTGCAGACGGCCGCCTCGATCGAGTCCGGTCATCTGAGCGGTGACCTGATCGTGGTTGGCGGCGGTGATCCGACAATCAACACCCGCACGAACGTCGACGCGCTCTTCGACGACTGGGCCGCCAGGCTGCGCGCGCTCGGCATCGAGACGATCGACGGGCGACTTGTCGGCGACGACAACCGGTTCGACGATGAGACATTCGGGGCGGGGTGGACGCTCGACAATCTGCCCTTCGGTTTTGCCGCGCCGGTGGGGGCCCTTCAGATCCACGAGGATGAGGTCCAGCTGCGCCTGCGCCCCGGAGACGCGCCGGGCGCACCCGTCACGGTCGAGTTCGCCCAGGCCGACAGCGGACTGGTGATCGAGAATCGTCTGACGACCGTCGCGGCGGGCGAGACGCTCGCCATCGACATCCGCCGCTGGCCGCGCGGGCGGGTGCTGCAGGTCTCGGGAACGATTCCTGTGGGGCCCTCGGAGCTCACCCGCACGGCATCCGTCGACAACCCCACCGAGTACTTCGTCCGGACCCTGAAGGCGGCGCTCATCGCCCGCGGCATCGCCGTGCACGGCGACGCGGCGGACATCGACGACCTGCCGTCACAGGCCATCGGCCCCGAAGCCGCCGTGGTCCGGACGCTGTTCGTTCATCGCTCTCCTCCGCTCTCGGACATCGGCAAGGTGATGATGACCGTCAGCCAGAATCTGTATGCGGAGACACTCATCCGCGCGCTCGCGACGACGGAACGCGAGCCGGCCACGGCGGCGGCCGGGCGCCGGGTCGGTCGAGGGGTGCTCGAGGCATGGGGCATTCCGGTCGATAGCTTCGTCTACGTCGATGGGTCGGGCCTTTCCCGCTACAACTATGTCAGTGCCGAGGCGATCGTTCGGATCTTGACGAGGATGGGGACGGACCCGAAGCACGCCAGCATCTTTCCCGGCACGCTCCCGCTGGCCGGCGAGGAGGGGACGCTGCGGCAGCGGTTCAAGAGCACGCGCGCGCAGGGCAACGTCCGGGCCAAAACCGGATCGATCGACAACGCGCGTGCGCTCTCAGGGTACGTGACCACGCTGGACGGCGACCGGCTGGTGTTCTCGATGCTGGCCAACCATTTCACGCTGCCGGCGTCGCAGATCGAAGGCGTGATCGATCGCCTGGTCGAGCGCCTGGCGAATTTCTCAAGAGCGGCCCGTCCTGCTCAGCGCCCGCGCTGACCTTGCTCGTGGACTGTCCACAGATGCCTACGACACCGGCACCGCGTCCGCACCGAGCCGCCGGCCGAGGGCCGCCGCGTAGTCACGTGTCAAATCAAAATACTTGCGTCGCGAGAGACCCGGAAGCCCGGGGCTATGGCGAGGGGGCGGCGCCCCCGGATGGGCGGCGCTGAGACGGCCGTGGCTTGACGGACTGGACTAAACTTAGCTAAACTTGAGCGGTGAAGACCGTCAATATCCACGCGGCGAAGACCCATCTGTCGCGGCTCATCGAAGAGGTCGGGGAGGGGGAGGAGATTGTCATCGCACGAGCCGGACGACCCGTCGCCAAACTGGTCGCGGTGGCACCGGCCCGCGCGCGCCGGCGGGGTCTGGGCGCCCTGAAGGGTCGCGTACGGATTCGCGGCGATTTCGACGCGCCGCTCCCGGCCGACCTCGCCCGCGCGTTCGGGATCAAGCCGTAGTGCTCCTCCTCGACACGCACGTCTGGCTCTGGTGGCTGGACGACGATAGGCAGCTTGGACCGCAGACGCGCGCCGCCATCGGCCGGGCCGACGCCATTGTATGGGTCAGTGCCGCGAGCGCATGGGAAATCGCCATCAAGGTCGCCCTCCGGCGCCTCGACCTGGGGGAGCCACCAGAGGTGTGCTTGCCACGCGAGGCGAAGCGTAGCGGATTCCGCCCGCTCCCTGTCAGCTTGGAGCACGCCTTGCGGGCGGGCAGCCTCCCGTCCCACCATCGTGATCCGTTCGATCGGCTGCTCGTGGCCCAGGCGCAACTCGACGGCCTGACGATCGTGACGACCGACCCGAAGATCGCCAAGTACGATGTCCCGACGCTCAATCCCACTCGCTGAGCGAGGTGCTCCCGTCGGGCCCTATGATCCGACGGTCAGAGCATCGGTCGCCGCGTGCAGGATCTCCGGGAGCGGTCCTTGCAGCCCACCTCCCTGGGCCAGATCCGGCCGGCCGCCGCCCCGACCGCCGAAGCGCGTCATCAGCGACTTCAGCACGGCCGCCGCATCGACCTTGACGTCCGCCGAACGGGCCACGACGACCAGATACGGAGGCGTCGCGGAGAACAGCGCGACGCCATAACCCGCACGCGAGGCGACGGCTCTCGCCAGCGCCTTGAGTGCCGGCGCATCGCACCCCTCCAGCACCCGCGCCACGATCGTCCACTCCCCTATCCGCTGGCCGCTCGCGGCCAGCTCCGCTGCCTCGTACGGTGCGAGCCGTTCCTGCAGGTGCTTGATCTCCCGCTTCAACCCTTTGTTCTCCGCCTGTGCGCGCTCGATGGCAGACGGGAGCTCCGCAGGATCGACCGACAGGAACCGCAGGCTGGCCGTCACGGCGTCGGAGAACGTGCGGAGCGATCGCAGCGCCCGCACGCCGCACACGAACGACACGCGCATCCCCCCGCGGAACCGCTCGTGCCCGAGCACGCTGACGAGCCCGATCGCGCCGGTGCGGGCCACGTGGGTGCCGCCGCACGCCGACACATCGACATCCGGGATCTCGATGATCCGGAGGGTGCCGGTTCGGAGCGGCTCCTTGCGCAGCGGCAGCGTCTTCGCCTCCTCGGCCTCGGTGAACCGGATGATCACCGGCCGGTCTTCCCAGACCACCTGGTTGGCCGCCTCCTCGGCATCATGAATCTCCGGAAGCGCCACGTCGCGATGCAGGTCGATGGTCGAGACATCGGCCCCCAGATGAAAACTGACCGTCCGGGCCGACGCAACACGCTCGAAGGCCGCCGACAGCACGTGTTGGCCCGTGTGCTGCTGCATGTGCTCGAATCGCCGCGGCCAGTCGATCATCCCCCGAACACGGTCGCCGACGTGCAGCTCGCCCTCCCTGTCCTCGCTGTCCTCCCTGTCCTCAATGATGTGGGCGATCCCGTCGCTCTCCTGGTCAATGACGTCGGTCACCCGGACGCCATTCAGGCTGCCGACGTCGAACGGCTGACCGCCGGATGTCGGATAGAACGCCGTGCGATCGAGGACGACGGCGCGCCGGCCGTCGATCTCACCGACCGACTGCACGGTGGCCTCGAACTCCGTCAGGTACGAGTCGGTGTAGTAGAGACGGTCGGTCACATCGTGAGTCGCTAGTCGTGACTATCGACTACCGACTAATGACTATCGACTATACGAACTTCTCCAGCAGCGGATCCTGGACACCAGCTTCCGCAAACCCTTTTGCCCGAAGCCGGCAGCTGTCGCAGTGTCCGCACGGTTCCCCGCGCGGCGCGGGATCGTAACAACTGTGGGTCAACCCGTAGTCCAGCCCAAGCTCGATTCCCTTGCTGATAATCCGGCCCTTCGTCAGATGAAGCAGTGGCGCGTGGATCCGGAACTTCGCCCCGTCGACCCCGGCTTTGGTCGCCAGTCGCGCGAGACGTTCGAAGGCCGCGAGATACTGAGGACGACAGTCGGGATAGCCGGAATAATCGAGGGCATTCACGCCGATGACGAGGTCACGCGCGCCGAGCGGCTCCGCCCACGCGAGCGCCAGCGCGAGAAAGACCGTGTTGCGCGCCGGAACGTAGGTCGCCGGGATGTCGTCGCCCACCACCGGCAGCCGATCTTTGGGCACCGGCGCATCGGTCGTGAGTGCCGACCCGCCGAACGCCGCCAGATCGATGTCGATCTCCCGATGCATCCCGACGCCCAGCGCCCCGGCCACCGCCCGTGCGGCCTCGATCTCGGCCTTGTGCCGCTGCCCGTAGCGCACCGTCAGGGCATGGATGTCGTAGCCTTCTGCCTTCGTAATCGCGGCGGCGGTGTAGGAATCGAGACCGCCGCTCAGAAGCACGACCGCCTTCATACAGTCCAGCAGTCCAGCATGGTCGATTGGGGATTGACCATTAATCGCCCTTCATTCCTGCCAATTCCTCCCATTCGCCATTCGACAATCAATCGTCAATCGCCAATCTTCCATCGACAATTCTCATACGCCTTTTGCGTCCGATCCCCAGATGTACTTATGAATCTGAAGCTGCACCCGCACCGGCAGCGCATCCTCGAGCACCCACGCGGTAAGCGCCTTCGGATCCAGCTCCCCATGCACCGGCGAGAACAGAACGGCCGCGACGCGCCGCGGGAGATCGTAGTCCCGCATCGTCTGACGCGCAAACTCGTAGTCGGCGCGATCGAGGATCACGAACTTCACCTGGTCGCGGGCCGAGAGGCGGTCCATGTTGCTCCACTCGTTGTGCGCCGCTTCCCCGCTGCCCGGGCACTTGACGTCCATGATCTTGACCACCGGGCCCGGTACGTCGGTGAGGCTGACGTGCCCGCCGGTCTCGAGCAGCACGGTGCGGCCGGACCCGATGAGCCGTTCCATCAGGGGATACACGTCAGCCTGCAGCAGCGGCTCACCCCCGGTAATCTCGACCAGCGAGCAGTCATGGGCCAGCACCGCCTGCACCACGTCGTCCAGCGTGCGCTTCCGGCCTTCCGTGAAGGCATAAGGCGTGTCACACCAGCGGCAGCGGAGGTCGCAGGCGGTCAGCCGCACGAAAACGCACGGGCAGCCCGCATACGTCGATTCACCCTGAATCGAGTAGAAGATCTCGTTGATGACGAGCACGGACAGTTGCTCTCAGCTTTCAGCGCTCAGCTTTCAGCTTTCAGCTCTCAGTTCTCAGTTATGATGCTCGCGTGCGAGTTCGACGGCTGACCTGGTCCGATGTCCTGGCTGACAGCTGAGCGCTGACAGCTGAGAGCTGTGTATGGCCAAACCAACATTTTACTGGAAGCCCACTTGAACCACCTGCCGCAATGCCAGAGGTCATCTAGGCAAGAAGGGCGTCGCCGTCGAGGAGCGCGACATCAACCACGACCCGCCGTCACGCGAGTTCCTGGAAAAGCAGATCGACAAGGACCGATTCCTGGACTACGTCAGTACCCGCAGCCCGGTCTTTAAGCAGCGGCCGCTGCCGAAGTCGAAGAAAGAAGCGATCGATCTGATGATGCAGCAGCCCAACCTCATCAAGCGGCCGATCTTCGTCAAAGGATCGCAGGTGATCTTCGGGTTCGACAAGGCGGCGTACGAGCGGATGAAGTGAGGTCCGGCTAAGTGCCCCATCTCATAAATACGGCGGCATTCGGCCGCCGATGCATCTCGCCCGGCTCCCACCCCAACGCGCTGGGAAACGCGCGTCGGGGGCCCCGGGGCTGCGTTGCTCCTCGCCCAGATATAGCCCGATATCTTTACTCGTCGCGCCTTGCCGGCCGGGGTCCCCAGCGCGGCAGCCGCGCTGGGG
>JACOUA010000411.1 GCA_016178075.1 Acidobacteriota bacterium | reverse complement strand
CCGTTGGAAAGAACGGTGCGATAGAGGCCATGCTGGACGCCTTCAATCTCTTCAACCGCGCGAACTTCATCGAAGATACGAATCAGTCGTCGTTCGTCATCTTCGGTACGGGGGCCTACCCGAGAAGTCCGCTCCCAACTTACGGCAGGTACACGCTGACCCTTCCACCGCGGCAGGTGCAGCTCGCCCTAAAGCTCTCCTTTTGACCGCGCAGACGCGTCTGTTCGAGAAGTGCGACCGCGTGGAGGCGCTCGTCGGCGGCGCGCCGTCGTAATTCGGGGTCGGGTAGGAAATTAATTCCTACCCGACCCCGAATTACCGCTGCCTGCTACACGCCGTAGGTCCGGCGCAGCAACCGGCCGACGCGTGCGTTGAGCTCCTTCGCCGAAAACGGCTTCAGCATGTAATCGTCGGTCCCGACGATGTACCCGCGCGTGCGGTGCTCTTCGTCGCCGGCGCTGGTCAACATCAGGATGGGGACAAACGCCGTCCGCACGTCCCGACGCAGGGCTTCGCAGACCGAGAAGCCGTCGCGCCGCGGCATCTTCACGTCCAGGATGACGGCGTCCGGCACGTCACGCGCGATCGTTTCGAGCGCCTCCTCACCGTCCGATGCGGTCCGCAGCTCGACCCGCGTCTCCATCCCGCTCAGCGCGCCTTGAATCGCCAGCTGCATCACGGGATCGTCGTCGACGATCAGAATGCGCGGCGTCTTGACCGCCGGAGCCCCCGAGATGGCAGCCGCCAGCGCGTACGGCGCGTCGCGGACGGCGATCTGGTCACCTGGGGCCTTTTCGTGACAGTACGGGCAGCCCTTCCAATCAGGCTTGAGCTCCTGTCCGCAGGAAGGGCACGAGTGACCGAGACGGAACAGGCAGTACGGGCAGGTCGCGAAATCCTCTTCGAGGAAGGCCTTGCACTGCGGGCAGCGCATCTTCTCCTCGGCTTCGATCTGCACGACGCGGAGCACTTCGGTCACGGACGTAATCCCCGCGCGCACCGCCGCGACCGCCTGCGTCATCAGGAACTGCGTGCCATCGGTTGCGGCCGCTCGGCGCAGATCGGCGTCGCTCGCGCGCTGGTGAACGAGCTCCCTGAAGCGCGGCGTCATCGCCAGCAGTTCGTAGACGCCGAAGCGGCCGATGTAGCCCGTGTGGCCGCACTGCGCGCAGCCACGTCCCTGATAATACGGACCCGAGCTGGGGGACAGCTTCAGTTTGTCGAGCACGTCCGCCGCCGGGACGTCCGCCGTCTTGCACGACTCGCAGATGCGGCGCAGAAGGCGCTGCGCGACGATCGCATTGACCGACGACGTGATGAGCAGCGGCTCGATGCCGAGGTCGAACAGCCGCCCAATCGCAGCCGTCGAGCTGTTCGTGTGCAGCGTTGTGAGCACGAGGTGTCCGGTGGCCGCCGCGTGAAACGCAATGCCGGCCGTCTCGGCATCGCGCACCTCGCCGAGCAGGATGATGTCGGGATCCTGCCGAAGAATGGACCGCAAGGCACTCGCAAACGTGAGGCCAGCCTTCGTATGCACCTGCACCTGCGTCACGTTGGGCAGCTGATACTCGATTGGATCCTCGATCGTGACGATGTTCACTTGCGGCGATTGACGCGCGGCCAGCATCGCGTAGAGCGTCGTGGTCTTTCCGGAGCCGGTTGGCCCGGTGACGATCACCAGACCCTGCGGCTGTCCGATCGCGTTCTCGATGAACGCGCGTTGTTCGTCGCGCAGTCCGATCGCCTCGAGCCGCGGGGCTCGCCCGCCGCCGAGCAGGCGCATGACGACCTTCTCGCCGAAGTGTGTCGGGAGCGTCGAGACGCGCACGTCGACCGACTCGCTGCGATACGCGATCTTGATACGCCCGTCCTGCGGCAGCCGTCGTTCGGCAATGTCGAGCTGGGCGAGGATTTTGATTCGCGACACAACGGCGTCGTGCAGCCACTTGGGGAACGTTGTGTACGGCCGCAACACTCCATCGCGGCGCATCCGGATCTTCACTTCGTTCAGCGCGGGCTCGACGTGCACGTCGCTGGTGCCGGTCTTGATTGCGTCGTACAGCATGACGCTGCACAGCTTCACCACCGGCGTGTTCTCGGCGGCCGCAACGGGCGTCGCGGGATCGGCTTCAGGCTGGGTGTTTCGGATGATCGTGAAGTCGTGGACGTCTGCGATGTTCGAGACGAACTCGCGCAGCGTGTCTTCAGCCGCATAGTACTGACGGATGCCGTCGGCGATCTCGGTTCGCGTCGCCACCACCGGCTTCACTTTCAGATTCGACGCGAATTCAACGTCCTGAATGGCGGGCAATGCCGTGGGATTCGCCATCGCCATCACCAGGATGCCCGACTCGATTCGGAGCGGCAGCACGCCATGACGCCGCGCGAGGCGATCGCCGACCTTCATCAGCGCATCGGTGTCGGCAACGACGTTGGCCAGGTGCAGCCGCGGAAGCTTGAGGGCGTCCGACAGCGTGTCGGCGAGCGTTTCCTCCGAGAGGTGCCCGGACACGACGAGATGGTCGAGCAGCGGAACGCGGCTCGCCTGCGCGTCGGCGGCGGCTTGCGCCAGCGCCTCCGGCGGCAGCACGCCGGCGCGCTCGAGAACGGCGCGAAGCGGCCTATCCATGCTGCCGCTCCGACAGGCCCGCGACATATCCGAGGAGAAAATCCTCCGTGCGCGCGAAGGCCGTCACGGCTGCTGCGAGATGCTGCGCTGCACCGGCCAGCGTGCCGCTCTTGGCGGCCCGCTCGAGCTCGACGAGCGGCCGCGAGACGCTGTCGGCTCCGCACGTGGCGCTCGTTCCCGCCAAGCGATGTGCGAGCAGTTCGACATCCGGCAGCGACTCGCGCCCGATGGCCTCGCGCAGCTTCTCGAGCTGTTCGCGCATCTGCCCGAGAAAGAGCTCGACCAGCTGAAGGACCGCGGCGTTCCCGCTCGGTGCCAACTCACGAAACCGCTCTACGCGGACGATCGAAGCAGGCGACTCCATCCTGATGAGCCTGGCGAATTCTATCCCGTCGGGCGGCTGGCGGGCGACGAAAACGCCGGCGTGAGCCGGCCAAATCGCAATTCCTGCAGGTCACCTCGACGCACGTCGGCGACCGCCGTCATGGCGCAGCAGATCGAGCAGTTGCGCGCGATCGATTGGCATGAGCGTCGTCTGGATGCTCGCGTGCCCGAGTTGCTCTTGCGCGATCTTCGCCGGCACGCGCAGATCGTTGAGCAGCGACGAATGAATGTGGCGGAACTGGTGCCACGTCACTCGACCGAGTCCCGCCCTTTTGGCGGCCGGCTGCAGCACGTTGCGCAGCAATTTTGACTCGCGCACCGGATCGAGATGGACCGCCACGGCGCGCCTCGCTGGCGGCGTGATCCACGTTGTCAGCCGTCGGGGGATGCACACCCGCGGCATCCGTAGACGCCGCCGATGCCACGATCGCGGCCCGCCACGCGGCTGGCGGGGCCAGGACTCCGTCTAGGCCCCGTCCCAGATGTGCCTTTGCATAGCTGAAGGTACGTCCAACGACGCTATTCGTGGTGCTCCACCATTCGTTTCACGAAGCTGGTGAGATCCCGCACGTCGCCGGCGATACCTTTGACGAACACGGTCAGGTCCTGCACCTGGCCCGGAAGAACCTTGAGCACCTCGACATCTGCGGCCACGCGATCGAGCTTTTCCCCGTGCGCGACCTGGACTTCGGCGACCAGACGGATCTGCGAGCGGAGGTCTTCGATCAGCACCATATGGCGACGGTCGACATAATCGATCTTGGCCTCGAGCCTGGTTTCAACGCCGTCGATCCTTGCGGTGAGTCTCGTTTCCACGCCATCGATTCTCGAATTGAGCCTCGTTTCAACGTCGTCGATCCTTGCAGTGAGCCTCGTTTCAACGTCGTCGATCCTTGCAGTGAGCCCCGTTTCAACGTTGTCGATCCTCGTCTCGAGGGCGTCGAATCGCGGATCCAGTTCGTCGAGTCTCATGTCATCGTCCCTCGGCATGCACTGGTACCCATGCAGCCGATGTACCACTTCGTTTCGTGCCCGCAGTCGCGATAATTGGGTGACGTTCGTTGACGCAGTGGCGATGACCACGGGCCGTTGCAGAAACTGCGTACTCGGCGCGATGGACGTACGCAGAATCTGCAAGGACGATGGCATCGTCGGAGCGAGGAATCAAGCAGAAAGGCAACGGCAGAAAGGCACCAGTAGAAACGTCACAGCGGCCTCGTCATGCGTCGCGAACAGAAACGTCGCAGCACGATCAGAAGGTCAAAACGTGACACGTGCTCCAAGCTGTATCTGCCGGGGCGGGCCAGCCTGCGTGAACTGACCAAATGTCGGCAGCGGCTGCGACGGATACGCGCCTGACCCGAAGACGCGATTGACGTCCGTGTAGTTGGTCGCGTTGAGCGCGTTGAGCACATCGACGATCGCCGAAACCGTCGCATGGCCGCCGATCGGGAACCGTTTCGAGAGCCGCACGTCGAGCCGCGCGTCACCCGGCAGCCGGCCCGCGTTGCGGCCGACGCTCGTCGACGGGTCGGAGGGAACCGCGCGAGGACGATCGGGCGACGTGGCGTTCGCGTTGCCGTCGCCGTTCAAGTCGATGCCGGCAAGAATGTTGTACGGCCGTGCCGATCCGGCCGTCAAAATGCCCGTGACCTGCAACTGCCAGGGAAGTTCGTAGAGACCGCTCAGGACGAGCCGATGCCGCTGATCCTGCAGCGACGGCCCGCGCTCGAGGCTGGGATCGAAGCCGAGCGGCAGCCCGTCTGGATCGGCCGGATTCCTGCCGCGCCCTTGCTCCTGCGGGGGATTGCCGAAGAAGTCGGCGATGGAATCTTCCGCGCTGGACAGCGTGTACGCGAGGAGCGCCTGCGACCCGCGTGAAAAGCGCTTCCCGATCGACACGAGCAGCCCGCGGTACCATCGTTCACCCCATGGCGTGTACTGGCCAACGCTCGCGGACGTTCCCGCCATGCCATTCACATCCAGCGGCCGGCGGCCCGCGCCGAGGCTCGGGATGATCGGGTTGTAGTCGATGACGCCAACCTCGCCGCTCCCCTTCAGGAAGACGCCGGAGATCGAGATCGACACGTCGCGACCGATCTGGCGGTTGACTCCGACCGAGGCATGGTGCGTGCGGGGCGTGGCGAACGCCGGATCGGTGGCGACCGTGATGCTCGGCAACGCGGCCAGCGTCGTCGTCGGCACACGATGGCCGGGCATCCGCCACGCGGCGATGGCGGGCGACCCTTGCATCATGACGACGTGCAGCGCCTGGCCATCGACGATCCCGGTTGTGCCGACCGGCGCATGAAACTGGTTGGCGAAGAACAGGCCGTACGCGGCGTTGATCGCCATGCGCCCGTCACCGGCCGGGTCCCAGGCCACTCCGAGCCGTGGTGCCGGATAATCGCTTCCTGAGGCGATTTCATAGCTGCCGGGATATCCCGGCGACGTGTACGGCCCCTTCGGCCAGGACTGTTTCTGATACCGCGCGCCGAGTCGCAGCGTCAGGCGCCCCGTGGCGCGCCAGTCGTCCTGCACGAAGGTCGAAACATCCCGAAAGGACGGGCGCTCGGTGGATCGGCCATATCCCTGGACGTACGAGACGGGCAACCCGAGAGCGACGGCCTGAATCGCGGACACCGGTCCGGGCAGACCGAGGCTGGACGCCAAAGCCGCCGGAATGTTCACGAACACGAACGTCCCGCCGAATTGCAGCGGCACGGCGGTTTCGCGGTTGTCGACCGCGTTGATGTCGATGCCTGTCTTGAGGCGGTGACGCCCCATCTCGTAAGAGAACGTGTCGAGCACCTGATACCGCGTGTTGCGGCGCGACTGCGGCGTGAGCTGGTGGCGCCCGACGTTCGCGACACCGGTGACGTCGAGCCCCGGCCCTCCGAGGTTCTCCGTCACACACGGCCCGCCGCACGCGGGATCGAGCGACTGCAGGACCTGGTCGCGTCGAGCGATCTGCACGCGGAACTCGTTCACGATGCGTGAACCGCGAACCGACGACAACAGCCCGGCGATCATGTGATCGCGCGTGTCGAGCAACCCGCCGCGGCTGCGCGCGACGATCCCGCCGAACGGCTGGCTGTTTTCGTTGACGCCGTCTGCGACATTGAATCGAACCGCCAACGACGTGCCGTCGCTCACGCGATGATCGACCTTGCCGAGCGCCGTCGTCGAGCGGACCGCGAACGGCACGGCCCCGACCTCGACGGGGAAGCCCGCTTGCCGCAGGATGCCGGCCGGCGTGCCGAGGGGTATCCCGAGAAACGGGTGGAGGACGGTGGTTCGGTCGTCGATCGTCACGGCGTTGCTGTCGTCGATCGCGAGGCGCTCCACCGAGCCGAACGCGAACGTCTGATTTCGCCGAATCGGGCCGCCGAGCGTTGCGCCAAACTGCCCCTGACTGAAGGGCGACTTGGGCGCGTCGATTCGGCGCCCGGCCGCGTCGAAGTCGTCGAAGTATCCTCGAGCGTTGAGTGAACGATCACGATAGAACCCGAAGACGGTGCCTTCGACGTGGTTGCTGCCGCTCTTCGTCACGATGTTGACGACTCCACCGGCCGCCTTGCCGAATTCCGCGGAATACGAACTGACCAGAACCTGGAACTCGCGCACGGCGTCCTGATTGAACACCGCGCGCACGCCGCCGACCGCATCGTCGTTGTTGTCGAGACCGTCGACGGTGATGTTGTTGGCGCGGGCACCCTGACCGGCGAACGTCAGCCCCGAGCTCTCCGCGGATCCCTGGTTCGGCGTGCGATCGAATGACACGCCCGGCACGATCGCGGCGAACGAGATGTAATTGCGCCGATCGACCGGCAGCTCCGCAATCTGGCGATCGCCGATAGCGCCGGCGACCACCGAACGTCGAACATCGACGAGCGGCGCCGCTTCCGCCACGTTGATCTGGGTCGTGATGGAGGCGAGATGCAGCGTCACATCGAGATCTGTGACGGTGCCAAGGCTGATGACGACATCCCGATTCTCGGCGGCGAAGCCGGCGAGCTCCACGTCCACGGCGTAGCGGCCGGGCGGCAGCGCCGGCACCGTGAGACGGCCGTCCGATCCGGTGGTGCCGGTGCGGGACAGGCCCGTGTCCGGACTCGTGACAGTGATCAGAGCGCCGGGCAGCACGCCGCCGGAGTCATCGACGACGCCGGCGATGAGATCGGCTGTGGTCGCGCGGCTCTGGGCCGCAACGACACTCGCCATGGCGAATGTCAGGGTGATGACGACAGCGAGATGACGTGGACGGAGTCGTGGATACATGGGAACGATCAAGCTTAGTCGCCCGTCCCCAGGATTCACAAGGGGGGGTTGTGTTGCGCCGGTCGGTGACGCGTCAGCAGACCGACGCCGGTGACTCCACGCGGTCGTGACGGCAACGTGACACGGACGGCACAGGAGACGCAGATTCGCGAGGCCACACTCCCGGCCGCCATCCGCGACGGGGACGATGTGATCGCCTTCCCAGCGCGGCTCCGCCTCGCGCCATTCGCGCCAGTCGCGGCGCGAGCGCGTCCCCGGCTTGCTCCGCTTCCAGTTCGTCGTCGCTCTCGTCTCGGATATTCCCACACGGACGGTCTCTCGCGCTGCCAGGTGGGTACTGGTGTCGAACTTCTGGACGGGGCCTACCACCTTGAATTCTCCCACGAGGGAAAGAACCCACGCGGAGCTGGCGCTTCAGCCCGACCAGCTTCTGATACTTCATCATCGGCCGCAATCGGCGTGACCGGCCGCGTTACTCGTCTCCAAATTGTCTCCAAGATCGAGGTCGATCCCCGGGCATTCCAGTGGACTGGAGGAGATAATTTGGACCCGGCTAAACCCTTGAGACTCAACCCATTGAGACCAGAAGTCGCGCGGCATCACCAACTTGGAAAAACCCCGCGAATCGGGTTCGAGTCCCGTCGACCCCGCCAACCATCCTGGAAATACGTGATTTATATGCCTGAGTGACCCCGTTGGTCTCCGGCCTTTTGCGCCGGTGGCCGCGGAGTCGCGTGAATGGTCTTGCCGTCAAGCTTCCTCAACGAAATCAATCCTTCGCCGTCACGTCGAATGGCATTGTGACCGCGAGCGGCGGCGCGGATTGCAACGAACGTGCAAGATATTCCGGATTCGTTCTTGCAAGTCTGGTGATCCAGTAAGCACGGTGACCACTCCAGCAGTCCCGAAGAAGCGCCGAACGCGTTCCGCGCGCGGCTTGTGTCAATGAGCTGATTGACCACGTTCGTCACAGCCTCCCGGAAACCTATTCGATGAATCGGTGACGCGACGTCGCGAGGACTTCGAGCCGGTCAGGCACTCGTCTATCATGGGCGAGGTCACATGGACGAGTGAAGGTGGAGGGCAACGACGTGCCGTGCTGGCTCGGTGGGTTGCCGTCCGCTGAGACGCTCGGAGCCGTGGAGAGCCACCCGTGACGAAGGCGCGGCAACGTCAGACAGACCTGCCAAAGCACCTCGCTGACGCCATTCGCGATGCGTGGCCCGACGGCGTGATCAACGGGTCGGTTGATTGGGACGATGCTCCCTTCTGGGCGGTGTATCCGAAACTGAAAGCCGCTTTGTCTCACATTCCGCGAAGCGCCATCTTCTACGAGCAAGCACCTGAAGGGGGACCGAGATGGAGCGAAACCTCGAATCCGGACGAGGATCCACCAGATTGGCACGACGAATCATGTTCGTACTGCCTGTTCTTCGTCTCGTCCACGGGTGATCGATTCAAGTTTGCGACTGATACGATCGAACCCGACGAAGAAGGCGTCGAGCGGCACTTTCAGGGCGAGGGGAGGATCGGCTACGTAGTCGCCGTTTCCCTAGTCGCTCCGTTTGCGGTAGTGACGCTGGACCAGATGGAGGTCTTCGAGAACGGAAGCCGATCGGAACCCGATGTTGAGCCCCACATCTTCGGCTTGGACGGACGCAAGCTGGATCCCGAGGATCACTATCGCGAACTCGTCGATGGCGCTGCATTCGCAGCGCTCGGAGCCCTTCGGGCCGAGATCGTCCGTGTTCTGGAACAATTTGCGGTTGTCGCTATTCCCCAGGGAGACCTGGACCGGCGGGTTCGCAGGTTGCGGGCGAGCAAAGACATCATTGTCGGCGAGCCCATCACCGTGCGGGACGCTTTCTTCTTTCGCAGTGTGTAGAACAACATGGCCACCGGCGCGAACGGCGTGTGCGCGAGCGCTCTGTCTATGGCTTCACAACGGCGTCGAGACGTCCCGCTGACGCCCCGATGCCGCGCGATGAGGAGGCCGAGTGAGCTTCTTTCGTAGGTTGGCTGAACACGCCTACCCCAAGCGAACTGTCGAACGCCCTCGCGCCAGGCAATCGGAGGCCGACGTGCCAGGATCGGTACCGGGAATTCGAACCGAGGTCAGGGGCGATACTGCAATGGTCACCGTCGATCTGGACGAATTCGGATCCGCATCGCGACCGTTGCTCCTTGAGGAACTGGCCCACAGTTCCGGACTGCCAATCTTTGAAGGAACCGTGGAGCATGGCTATGCGATGGGGTCCGTCGGATCCCAACGTCAGTGCCCCCGTTGCCACGCCGGCACGCGACAGCAAATGGCGCACTTCATCTACGCCACCGACATTGCGCCCCGCGTTATGTTCGCCCCGGCCGGCCACTTTTGCACCGCTTGCCCGACGGTCGTCATCGACGAGGATCTCATCGCGGGAGGCGTGAAGGAGGGTTATCGATTTCGCGCGGTCGTGGGCGTCGATTACGCCGGAGAGAAGCAGCCCGACTTCTTCAAGACGTGGAATGGTCGGGAGTCCATCTACATTCTCGACGAAGATGGACAGGTGATGGATTTGGCAACGGACAATCAGCTTCATGTCGACTCGCGGGCGCTTCGGGCGCGCGCAAGTCGGGACGCTGCGACTCGGAAGCAGCGTCGAAAGATGGCCCAACAGTCCCGCAAGCGCAACAGACGGTAAGACCCAAACGGCTTCGATCACCCTGTCGCCAGTCGTGATCCCGCGGCGCGCTCGTGAGCGTGGTCGAGCCGGACGGAAGTGAGCCAGAATCTGCGCCGTCCGACGACGCACGCCAAAACCACCATCGACGTCAGGGAGGTGAGCGACGGAGATGAGGATCGCCGGGAAATGGCGCATTACGAAGATGGACCTCTGGGACCAGGACGCGATCGATCTCCTTGGGCCGGCGTTCATCGAATTCAAAGGCCAAGAGGGCCAGTTCCGCTTCATCGCGGTCGAGGGGTGGATGGATTGCCGGCATGGGCAGCGCAACGGTCGGCCCTCCATTGACTTCACGTGGGAAGGCAACGATGAGTGCGATCCCGCCAGCGGGCGGGGCTGGGTGACACTGCAGCAGGATGGCTCTCTGGCCGGTCACATCTATTTCCACCACGGCGACGACTCCGGCTTCAAGGCAACTCCGGTCGATCTGGACGACAAGCCGACGCGAAGAGCCTGCGCGACCAGAACCCGAGGCTCACGATGACCAGGAAGCCCCGCGCATTAACGAAGCAGTTCGAGCGCGTGATCGAAACGGCACTGATCCCAGGACGCTTCGTCTCGTACGACGCCAGCTTCTCCTTCGTCCGCGACCTCGAAGCCGTCGAGCGACGCCTCGCGACGGCTCACTCCACGGATCCGCCGCAAGCCGTTGCCCTCTACGAGACACTTCTGGCGGGCTGCTACGAGAAAGCCGAGGAGATCGACGACTCGAGCGGCATTTTCGGCGATTTTGTCGGCCAGCTTCACTGCAGGTGGATCAAGGCCTGCCAGGCGGCGGGCGCCGACCCGAACGACATCGCGACGAAGCTGGTCGTCTGGATGGAGGCAGACCCCTACGGCTTTTGCCACGACCTGGAGAAGGGCGCGACGAAAGTACTCAACAAGGCCGGCCTCGCAGCGCTCATCACGCACGTTCGCGAACGCTTCGACGTGGCAGGGACGACCAAGGGGGCTCCAGGCGGCCCGTCCCTGCGCGATGCTGCTTGTGCCCGGCGGCGTTGGGGCGAAGCCCTACGGACGCTGTACCTGGCGCAGAAGCGCGTCGACGCGTATCTCGCGCTGGCCGAAGAGACGGGCCTGACGGCAGCAGATTGTCATGCGCTCGCGACGATGCTCGTTGCTCGTCGGAAGATCGAAGACGGATTGGCCTGGGTGGAGCGTGGGATCACGCTCGGCAAGCAGGTGCCGAACAGCTCAATGGCGGGGTATGCGCTCTCGAAGTTGAAGCGCGTTCTGCTCGCGAAGCAGGGACGTTGTGGCGAGGCCCTGGCCGCCGCGTGGGGCGAGTACCGTGAGCACCCGGACAAGTACTCCTACGCCGATCTCATGAAGTACGTGCCGAAGGCGGAGCGCGCCGCATGGCACAAGAAGGCGATCGAAGCGGCCACGGGCTCGGATCTCGGCTCGTTGATCGAGTTGCTCCTCGAGACGAAGGAGCTGGAGCGCCTCGCGGACGTCGTGCGCGTGAATCCGGGCAACGCGCTCGAAAGTATCAGTCACTACGTCACCGAGCCTGCCGCGAAGAAGCTGGAGAAGATTCATCCAGATGTCGCAGCACGGCTGTGGTGCGCTCAGGGTATGCGCATCGTCAAGGCTAAAAAGAGCAAGTACTACGACGCCGCCCTCTCCAACTTCGAGCGGGCTCGGCGTTGTTTCGAGCGGGCAGGCCTCGCCGTCGAGTGGCAGCGCGTCGTGAACAAGGTGCGATCCGATCACCAGCGCAAGATGGGGTTCATGGCGGGATTCGAAGAAGTCGTGGCGGGTTCAGGGCCGAGCCGGAGGCCGTCGTTCCTCCAGCGAGCGAAAGCACGCTGGACGTGATCCGCTGCTGAGCCCTCGGCTATCTTGTCATGACAATGTCTGGCGTCAGTGGTATCCTTGCTAAAGAGGATCTGCATGCCCACCGCGACCCGAACAGAGAAACTCGACCTGCGGCTGACCCCGTCGGCAAAGCGGACGCTGCAAACAGCCGCGGCTGCGGCGCACCGGTCGGTGAGCGAGTTCGTCCTTGAGAGCGCCCTCTCCCGCGCGGAAGAGACTCTGCCCGATCGACGTCGGTTCGGGCTCGACGCCGAGGAGTGGGCAGCCTTTCAGGCCGCGCTCGATGCCCCGCCGCGCGCGGGGACGCGACTGAAGAAGCTCCTGAGAGAGCCCAGCGTCTTCGAACGCCGGCGCAAGTGAACACATCCCCGCGGATCGAGAAGCTCCGTTCCGACCATGATGTGAGCCGGTTCGATTGCGGCCGCGAGGCGTTGAACCGGTTCCTCCAGCGGTACGCACTTCAGAACCAACACGCCCAGGCTTCCCAGACGTACGTGGCGATCGTCAATACGGAGATCGTTGGGTATTACACACTCGTCGTGGGATCGGTGGAGTACGAGGGCGCGCCTGCGCGGCTCGCCAAAGGCCTCGCCCGTCATCCGATTCCGCTGATGGTGCTCGCGCGTCTCGCGGTCGCCACCGCGTGGCACGGCAGAGGACTCGGCGCGGGTCTCCTGAAAGACGCGATGCTTCGAACGCTACAGGCGGCCGACATCGCCGGGATCCGGGCCATGGCGGTGCATGCCAAAGACGACGAGGCGCGCGCGTTCTACGAGCGGTTCGGGTTCGCGCCGTCGCCCACGGATCCTCACCACCTCTTCCTCTTGCTAAAGGACATTCGCGCCGCGCTCAAGTGAATTGAGGCGTCGTCCCTGCTGCTGCTCGAGGTGGCCGATCTGGTGGTCGATGGAGTCATGGTAGCAGCAGTCCATGGCGCAGCAGAAGGTCGGCGCATCCCCGCCGAGACGAGGCTGCCCCGCAACGGCTACCTACCGCCGAGGACACGGTCATCGGCGCGCGGCCCGTCAGTGCGTCGTCTCTGGCCCGCCGTCATCATCATCGTCCTCGGATTGATCATCGAACCAAGGCTCGACGGGCTTGGCTCCCGGTGGTGGCGGCGAGTACCGGATCCAGGTTGCGAGTTCCGAAACACTCTTCGTCCACTCATCGAGCGCAGTCTTGAACCTCCGCGCCAGTCGACCAAGCTCGTCACGCGGGTCCCTCTCCGTCTCGCGACGCTCGAGGTTGTCCCAAACTCGGGGCACGCGAACCATCCGGAATCCAGAGATCGCCACGGCCTTCAGAGAGACCACGCCATCGGGTTTGCCGTGCGCGTGCACCTCGACATCCCCGTGCCCGCCCAGGACGGCCACGATGCGCCCCCGCTTCTCCTCGATTTCGGTGAAGGTGGCATCAGCCTTCTCCACAACAGCAGCAGTCCAGGCGCCGAACACGTGGGGCTCCGGCATCGACGTCGTCGAACCATAGGGGAGACTCGCGTGAAGCGAAAGGTCTATCCGCGTCCACCGACGCTCTGTCCTGATCGGTCGTCTCCTTCGGCCAACGAGTTCCGTGAGGAGGTCTTCTTCGCAGGTGTACGCGCGAGCCGCCTCGACGGGGCCCCACTCGAAGCCGATCACAGCCGAGACGTGGAAGGGCTCGGCGCTCCGAGGTGGGGCTCTCCAGACAGAGGCCTTCCAACTCCGCACGGTGTCGGCGAGATCGATCGTCTTGGCACGCCGATCGGCGTCATGGAAGAAGAGCCCCGCCTCCTGAAGAACATCTTCGAGTCGGTCACGGAACTCAGCGTAGCGCACGTGCTGCCTCCTGAGAGATTCGATACGGTAGCATGCGCACTCGTCAGCCCGCCGGCGACCGCGCGGTGATGGACGACTGTCCGGTGTTGCACGCGGCCCCAGACGGGGGGCGAATGGCCCTCCAAGCATGTGGCCGGCATTGACGAATCAGTTCCGACGATGGCATCGTCGTCGATGTGTTCAAGAAACCTTCGACAGCGTTGATGACCGCGCTCCGGAACTTTGTGTTTCGGTACGACATCTTCGTTGAAGCCCGCGAGTTCGACGACGGGTTGATCTTCGTGCGACGACCGAGGGGCCGGTCGGAGAGGTTCGGTCCCCGTCGGCACTTCAAGGTGTTTCTTCGCCGCAACAAACGACGAGTCCATTTCTATACGCTGACGTGCAGCTCTGAAGACGACAAGCAGCTGCAGGTCGGGATCGACTTCCCCGAGAAGGCGCTCTTGCGGCCGGCGGAGGCTGCGATTGACTACGAAGAGTGCGGCCGAGACTTAAAGCGCTACTCGATGCGGTTCCCGAAGGATCTGGAGGCAGGTCGCGCACTGTTCGGTTATGTGCGATCGGAGTCACGCCTTCTTGACAAGCTTCTTGGCGACACCGCTTATAGAGAACTCCTCCGCCTCGTACGACGTCACGGCCGCAAGTCGCGGTTGCGGCCGGCGAATCGGCACCTCAGGGACAGGCAACGGCGCCGATGAGTATCTACGCGACTCTCTGGCACCTCCAGTTTCCGCGTCACGCCGACGCCTATGTGGGCTGCGAGCGGGTGGACGTGTTGACTACCGGGACTACTTGGCGGACCTCATCGAGGAGCGCTTCGGCTCGCGTTACAAGTTTTGTGAGGCGGCTGGAATCGATCCTGGCCAACTGAGCCGCGTGTTTGCCAGCCGTGCCGAGCTCTCATTGCCGGCGCTCCAGAAGATTCTCCATGTGCTTGGTGCGGCGCTCGTCATTCAGGCCGAGGCGACGGTGGAGGCGAAGGCAAGCCCTGAGGAAGCCAGCCGCGCCTTGGCCGCGGCCACCGCGTAGGCGTCGCAACGCGCGTTCCCCGCGTGTCAGTCGCCGACTCGGCTTGCAAGAATTTGCAAGATTTTCCGGAACAGGCGTCCACGATCGGCATCGAACGGCCAAGCGGCGGGACAGCCGACCCCGATTTTCCGGGGTCGGCTGCGTTGGACTGTCGGTGGCTGCTGCCTGTCACGCCGGAGGCCGCGGGTTCGAGTCCCGTCGACCCCGCCAACTACTTGTAAGCCAATAACTTAGGAGGAGCAGATTTTCGCTGGACCTCTGGCGGGCACGCCGGAGGTCTGAACGCCATTCTGTCGGCTCGGCGTTCGTGTTGTCGCGATTTCCCCAGGAAATCGAGAGCGTCCAGATCGTACGGCTGCTGCAGTCGACCTTGGTGCGATCCTGTGCCGGTCTGTGTGCCAGTCATTCCTCGCCGATTCATCCCGCCAAGTGCAGTTCGCGACTCTTGAGCCCGTAGATAGCTTCGGATTGTCTTGCTTCGGGGCGTTGCACGAAGAATTGTGGCTGGACGAAAAGTTGCGTGTCATGCGACAATGGCAGGTATGGATTTGCAGGTATTTGCATCAGCAGAGTTGGCGGGAGAGGCCAGGCGATTCCTCGCCCCTTTTCGGGTGAACTCCATTGTCAGTTCCATGCGCACCGTCCAGGATGAGCGGTTTCGGGGCGACAGGTGCCTCCTGTACTTGTCCGGGCACGAGGACGACGAGCAACTATCCAAGTCGCTCAGAGCGTTGGCGCGCGGGAAGCGCCGCGCTCACACTGTCGTGCTCTTTGCGCGGAAAGTCGATCACCGAAAGGTCGTGGACTGGGCACGCGTCGCCGAACGCGTCCTGCCGCGTCACACCGAATTCTGTTTCAGCGCGCCAGAGGTGGCTCGTGTGCTCAAACTCCGATCCAGAAGCGGTTCGCGCAGTGGGCGCCACGGAACGGTGCGACATGTGGATGTCGGAGTACTCAGAGTAGCTCTCGGGTTGACGCAGGCACAGCTGGCCATGGCCATTGGCGTGTCGGAGCGGACCGTGCAGAACTGGGAGGCAGGCCGTGTGTCAGTTGGGACGGAGAGGCGCCTCCGCGATCTCGCCGACCTGAAGGAAGTGCTCGACAGGTACATCGCTCCTGATGCCATGCAGCAATGGCTGATCTCACCAAGCGAGGCATTCTTGGGCGATGCGCCTAGAGACTGGATCATCGACGGCCGCGCGCGGGATCTCCTCTGGGAGTTCCGCCGGATGCAGGTCGGCGAACCGGCGTGACGCTGCCGCGACAGCGGCAGCAGCACGCGCTGGCGCTGCTGGAGCGCAGCGGATCACTTGAACGTGAGTACTTCCGATCCGTTGAACTTTCCTATGCACATCCCGACGATGTCATTAGCGGAGAAGGGGCTCGCCTGTATGGCGGGCGGTTCGTGAGACCTGGCGTCGCCGCCATCTACGGGTCGACGGACGAATACACGGCGATCCGTGAGGCGGCCGCTCGTAGAGAACGTTTGGCGGGTGGGCCCGGAATCCCGATAGCGAACTACCCGAGAATTACGTACGTGGTTGCCGTGAAACTGGCCATTCACATCGATCTCACGCTGACGGACGATGACGTCTTGGCTGTTCTACCGGCCTGCCTCGATCGCGATTTGGCTGATTCGCAGGAAATCGGCGAGTGCTGGCGGCAGCACGGCGTCCAAGGCATCCTTTACCCGTGTGCCGTTCCTGGATTGAATGGCAGCAACGTGGTCGTCTTCCGGGATGTTGCGCCGGAGCCAGAAATCGTACTGGTTAATCGAGAACAAATCATCGAAGAGCTTCGGCGACTATCGAGCCGCCCTCGGTCGTGAAACCGCCGCCCGCACGGACCTCAGCGTCGCGCACCCTCACGCGGAGGCCGCCGCACGCGAGGGAAAGCAGGGCTCTGCGTCTGCAGTGATCGGCTCAGAAGGCCGATCAGAACGGGATCTCCTCGTCGAACGTGCGTTCCTGATCGCCTCGCCGCGACACCTGTGGCAGCACGTCCGGGGCGATCGTGCCCCCTGTGAGCCACTTCTGCAGATCGTCGGCAAGATTCATGAGGTAGCAGACCAGATCCGCCGCCTGCGACGCCGCATCCCCGACGCGTTCCGGCGCGGGTGCGTCCCGGTGCAGGGCTACGACCCCACGTCGCATAGTCCGCGACGTGGACCCCCGTGGAAGGCGTGCGCGATTGTGGCTCCGGTACATGTGGGTTCTGCACGAGGGGATGGCCGCCGAACCGCTTGCAGCAGCGCTGTTCGATAAACTCGCCCACCGGGAGCTTCCAGTGCTGCGGCGGACTCGGGCGCAGGCCAGGGAGCTTCTTTGGATTCATGCCGAGCGCGCGCGCCATTTCGATCTGCCGCGCATTGAACCGACAGATCTTCTTCGCGTTCCTCCACGCCTCCTCGTCGTGCGCTCGACCTT
>JACOUA010000410.1 GCA_016178075.1 Acidobacteriota bacterium | reverse complement strand
TCTGCCGTTTTGAAAGACCTTGGCTGTCTGCACGGTCCCCTCCGCTCTCCGGGACGATATATACCAAAAGATATCTACCCATCGGGTCTCTGTCAAGCACGCGCGTGGGGCGTCGCGGGCGGGCTGCTGGCAGCCACACGTCACGTTTCGCCGGCCCGAATCGTCACGCCGCCTTTCTCGTCGCGCGACACGACGGCCGGGGCAACGGGCGGCGGCGGCCCGTCGATGGCGGGCGTGACGCTGTCCCCGGAGGACTGCTGGGCGATGACCACCGCAGGCGCGAGCCACACCACCATCAACACGCGGAAGGCGAGAGGAGATCGAGTCACGGGGAGCCGAACGATCATGGCAGCCGGAGGTCTCGCTGGCGGCACACCTCATGAAGCTGTACTGTTACTTGAGCCGGAGGGCTGCGGCGCAAAGCGACGCGGCAATGCCACAATGGTCGACAAGAAGCCGGAAGTGACGAAGAGCGACGACGACTGGCGGAAGAGCCTGACGCCCGAGCAGTATCAGGTGCTGCGCGAGCATGGAACGGAGCGCCCCTGGACGAGTCCGCTGAACAAAGAACATCGGGACGGCATGTTCCTGTGCGCAGCGTGCGGCACGGAGCTTTTCTCGTCGGACACGAAGTTCGAGAGCGGCAGCGGCTGGCCGAGCTTTTTCGCGCCGGTTTCAGGGTCGATCGACACGTCGAGCGATCGCAGCCTGTTCATGGAGCGAACTGAGGTGCACTGCAGCCGCTGTGGAGGGCATCTGGGCCACGTGTTTCCCGACGGCCCGAAGCCGACCGGCCAGCGCTACTGCGTCAACGGGGCCGCGCTGAAGTTCGAGCCGAAGTAGAGCAGCCGCGTGTACGGCTGTCGCGCTATCGCTTGAGCGGAGACGGGACAATCGGCGGCTTCTGCAGGACGTCTGTCGCCGGCTGCACGTCCAGCTCATCGAAGAGAAGATCCGGACCGATGATGGTCACCGGCGTCCCGCCCGAAAGGAGGTCCGCGCTGAACGTTGGCATGCCGATCGTGAGGCTCGGCCGCGCCAGATAGTTGTAGGCGACGCGGTCGCTCGAGGCACCCGGAATCTCCCGGAAGCTCGTGTGCGTGATGTTGCCGAACGTCAGGCCGCGCACGTCCTCTTCCTTGCCGTCCGGCGTCACCCGTACGGCGCTGAGAATCGCCAGGCCACCGGCGCGGCCGCCAGGCCCGGAAAGCTGGGGGACTCCGCTCTCGCCCTCCGTCAGGACCTGCAGGCCGATTGGATTCGACACGCGACGGACGATGTAGCCGAACGCGCGGCCTTGCTGCTTCAGCAGCTCCAGATACCGCTGCTTCAAGGCGGCAGCCGGGACGCCGTTGCGCGCCTCCACCTCGAACACGCCGGCCTGCGCGACCCCGGCGCGGCCGTGGCCGTTCGAGCGCAGGAGATTTTTCTGCGGCGTCCGGCTTGTCAGCAGCGTCGCGAGCATCCCGTCCTTCACGAGCAGGACGTCTTTCGCCGGGATGCCTTCGTCATCGACGGCGTACGCTCCGGCCACCGCGGCCGTGCCGTGTCTCGCGAGCGACGGCGTGTCCCTGACGGTCATCGAGTCGGGCAGCACGCGGCTCCCAATCCGCGTCAGAAACGGGGTGATCAGCGAGTCCGGCATCATGAACGGCATGTTGCCGCCCGTTTCCGGCGCCCGCAGCGCGAGGAACAGCGGGACGAGCTTCTGCGCGAGCAGCTCACGCGCCGCCTGATCTTCCACGAGCACGGGACCGGTGAACTCCTCGCCGACGCTCGCGCGCCGGAGCGTCGTCAACCGATCGGCCAACGCGCGGGTGCGGGCCAGAAGAGCCGGCCCGGCGGGCAGATCGTCGACCGTCCGGCCGACCTCCACGACGAAGTCTCTCAGGAACATGCCGTCGTCGGCCTGTGTCTCCGCCGCGATTCGAAGCGTGACGCGCGAGATCGGTGTCACGACCCTCGTGCCTGCGCTCGTGAGGAAATGGTGCGTGCCGCGGATGCTGGAGCCCTGGACGGCCGACGAGGAGATGTCGGGTGCCTTCAGGAAGACGGCTGAAAGCTGCTGCGTCAGATCGGTCCAGGCGCGCCCTGGCGCCGCCGGAGCGGCTCCCGTGCGGACCGACTGAAACGGATCCTCCTTGGAGAAATCCGGAATCGGGTCTTTCTCGACGCGATTCTGGAACGCCGCCTTCTTCCCGGAGAGGTTGTTGACCGCGCGCTTGTAGGCGGCGTCTGTGGCGATCCACGCTTGCCTGCGGATCTCGTCGTAGTCATCGTCCAAGGGGCAACGGGCAAGGCCCGCGGCGAATCCGGACTGCAGCCCCGCCTGAGCGTCGAAGCTCACGAAGCGCGAGCTGTCGAACTCGTGGCTGCCGACACGGACCTCGACCGCCAGCATCCGAAGGCGTGAGCGGCTCTCGCGCACGAGCGCTCCCTGCATGGCCCGCACGGTGTCGATCTGAAGGTCTTCGAGCGTGTAGGCGATGTAGTACGGCGGCGGTTCGTCAGGTAGCCGGAGACTGGCCATCGATCGCGCCAGCTCGTCTTCGAGCGCGCGCACGATGACGCTCTCCTGCGCCGACGTGGAACCGACGAACGCCAGCAGGAGCATGACGGCAATCTTCAAGCGCCGCATATCGGATCCTTATCCCGTCCCCCCGAATCCCGAGTCCCGAATCCCGAATCCCGGTCTCTTAAGTCTTCTTCTTGCTCTTCTCGGGCGCGCCCAGGATCGGTTTCGTTTCCTGCGACTTCGCCTTCTTCTGCACCTCGACCTGGCCGATGAGCAGCGCCGGCGACGAGGCCGAGACCGGCACCCCGCCGCTTTCGGCGCCGCAGACGCCGTTGAAGGTGTCCGGACGGGTGCCGCTCGCGAGGATCCGCTCGAGCGCGGAGAGGGGGGTCCCAATCAAATCCACGCCGCGAATGAGCTCGGGCGGCCGATCGTCCGGATACACGCGGTAGACGAGGTTCGGCAACACGTTGAACGCGTTCGGGACCGTCCGCCCGGTAAAGGTGAATCCGCCCTCGATGTTCTCGAACAACAAGCCAAACGGCCTGCCCTGCTTGTTGATCTCCTCTTTCAACAGCCGCACCAGGTCGGCATCCGCCACCATGTGCTCGGATTTCACGATCAGATTCGACTGGCGGGACACCGGCAGATACCCCGCCTGGGCCCGGCCGTGGCCGTTCGAGCGGGGGACGTCGGCGAGCGGCGATCGACTGAGGAGGAAGTTCTTGAGGAGTCCATGGTCGACCACGGTCACAGGCCTCGCCTTCACGCCCTCGTCGTCGTACAGGTAGTGGCCGACGAGCTCGGTCCCGCTCGCTTCACGCAGCGTGGGATCGAACACGACGGTGATGAACGCGGGCATCACGCCCTGGTTGATCTTCTTCGCGAACGTCTGGGCGTCCTCGGCGCGCTTCTGACGATGGGCCTCGATGCGGTGGCCGAAGGTCTCGTGGAAGAAGACGCCGGCCGCGCGTCCAGAGAGGATGGCGGGGCCGGTGAACGGATCGACGAGAGGCGCGGCGCGCAGCTGCTTGAGGGTCGCGACCATCTTCCGCACATCCGACACGAGCTGCGCCTCGGTGGGAAGCCCGGCCGCGCTCTGGGCAAAGTAGCTCTGGTACAGCGGCAGCTCCATGCCGTCGTCGGCCTTCGTCATCGCTGAGATGAAGATGCGCCAGCGCACTTGGCCCGATCGGATATCGGCGCCCTCGCTGTTGACGAAATACCGCGACTCGGCCTCGATCGTGAGGCGGGCGTCTCCACGATAGACGAGCGGATCGTCGGCAAACGGCGCGGAGACGCGCCGCAGCCGCTCCTCCCACGGCCGGCGGTCGACCGTGAGGGACACCGCCGGGCCTTCGTATTTTTCCGGCAGTTCGCGCGAGAAGTCCGGCGCGGGATTTTCTTCCGCGACTTTCGTCGCCACGTTGGTCCTCACGCGCGTGAGCTGCTCGACCGCCTGCTTGAAGCGGCGGTCGGTCACGCGCCAGATCGTCGTCTTCAGCGCCAGCTCGTCGTCGGTGAGTGGAAGCGAGGCACGATTGAAGAGAAAAGCGCCGCCCATCATGCCGCCGCGCATCGGGTGGGTGTTGTCCAACTCGTAGCCGCCCACCCGGAGATCGACGGCAAGGATGCGATCGCGGCTCTCCGAGCTCGATCCGAGCGAGCCGAACGACGCTTCCACCGAGGCGCTGTGGATGTCGTGGACGGTGTACGAAAGAAAGTACGGAGCAACCGGCTGGGTCTTGAGAGCCTGGAAGTTGCGGTCCAGCTCCGACCGAAGGATGGCCGCGAGAGCCGGGGCATCAGGGGCAGCGACCGTGCCCGACCCCGGCAGGCCCGAGAACCCCAATATCAGCAGCGCGATACCGATGCGGGTTCGCCAGGCGCGGGTCACTCCAGTCATCTGCCACCTCCTGGCCAGTGAGATTTGTTGATTTGTTGACTTGGTGATCTGTTGAATAGGGTGGGCGACACATCAACAGATCAACAAATCAACAGATCGACAGATCCTCCCAGGCGAATCGGAACTGTCCCATTACAGCGTTTTTCACTTCGCTGTGGCGTAGTTCTCAGTTATCAGTCATCAGTTTTCAGTTATTGCGCGCGGGATTCGAACTGAAAACTGACTACTGAGAACTGAAAACTG
>JACOUA010000409.1 GCA_016178075.1 Acidobacteriota bacterium | reverse complement strand
TGATCCGGCGATCCCGGACTCGCGCCAGCCCTATCATGCGGGCTTCGGCACGGCGCGAAGCAGCGGTCCGACGCTCTTGCGGCTCCTCGCCTCGGTGAAACGGTTCGGACGACGGTCCGTCAGTGACTTGATCCGGCGCTACAAAACCGACGGGCACCGGCTCTCGGGTGCCGGCGTCGTCGTGGGCAGTCTGATCGATCCGGAGACCATTGCGAACGACCACATTCGGATCCATGCGCTCGAGGGCCGACTGTTTCGAGGTGTCGTGCAGGGTGCGGCGGCCCGAAGTGGACTGGCGTGCTCTATCTGGCGCGAACGGGATCTCTACGCGTTGGCGGCCGGGCGTTTCAGTCAGCCGGAGGAGCAAATCCGAGGCGCGGTCGCGGCCCTTGGTCGCGGGATCGCGGGTTCGTGGCGGGCGGAGCAGAAGGCGGCGGCCTTGGCTGCCTGGCTGGTACTTGCGAGACGCGCATCCGGCGTACGCAAGTGATAGTCTACCGCGCCGCGTGGGTCCTTCCGATCACCGGACCTCCGATTTCCGATGCGGGCGTCAGCGTCGACGCCGATCGGATCGTCGGTATTCATAAAGCCCCTTTTCCGGCGAGCGCGAAGGTCCTGGATCTCGGTCACGCGGCCCTTCTTCCCGGGCTCGTCAACGCTCACACGCATCTCGAGCTCTCGTGGCTGCGCGGCCGCGTGGCCCCGCGCGCCAGATTCATCGACTGGGTCAGGGACCTCGTCCGCCTTCGTCGGGACGAAGCCCCCTCGGCCGTGCGGGAGGCGATGAGCGGGGCGCTGGCCGAGGTCCGCTCGAGCGGAACGGCGCTGGTCGGCGACATCAGCAACACGCTCGCGTCCGTCAAGCCGCTCCTCGATTCCAGGATCGGCGGCGTCGTCTTTCGCGAGGTGATCGGGTTTCAGCGTTCGCGTGCGGACGAGGTCTTTAGGCAGGCGGTGGCCGATCTTGACGCGGCTGCGTGGACGACCTCGCTACGCGGTGGCTTGGCCGCACACGCACCCTATTCGGTGTCGGCCCCGCTTTTCCAATCGATCGTCCGATCGTTCGTAAAAGACCATGTGGGTATCACGAGCGTTCACCTCGCGGAGTCGGCCGAGGAGGTGGAATTCGTGCGGACGGGGGACGGACCCTGGAAGGTCCTTCTCGAGGAGCTAAACGTGTGGGATCCGTCGTGGGAGACGCCTCGCTGCGGGCCCGTCGAGTACGTCGATCGCCTTGGATATCTACGGCCCGGCACGCTCGCGGTTCACGGTGTTCAGACGACCCACGATGACCTGGCGACGCTCAAGAGGCGGGAGGTCACCCTCGTCACCTGCCCGCGGAGCAACCTGTGGACCGGTGCGGGGACGCCGCCACTGCACTCCTTCTTCGAGGCAGGCGTCCGCGTCGCCATCGGCACCGACAGCCTGGCCAGCGCGCCCGATCTGAATCTGTTCTCGGAGCTGGCGGAGGCGCGTCGTCTTGCGCCTGGGGTAACGGCCAGGGACCTGCTGCGAGCCGCGACGCTGAACGGGGCGCAGGCGCTGGGATTTGGCACGGAGCACGGCTCGATCGAGCCCGGCAAACGCGCGGCCTTGATCGCGGTCGACGGGCCGCCCGCGGGTGAGGATGTGGAAGAATACCTCGTCAGCGGCGTCACTTCGAGCCAGGTCAGGTGGGTGACTGAATACTCGGACGTCTAATTGGACCGCTATACGGCGCCTTACGAGAATTTTGTTCTCGTTGCCGTAGAGCGGTCCTAGGCGCGCACAGCGCGCCTGTGAGGGAGCGGCGCGGGGCGCAGGGGCCCCCGCAAGCGACCGAGCCGGGGTCCGGGGCAGAGCCCCGGCCTAGTTGGGTTCATGCTCGCCCGTATCAAAACCTACGCCTCGTTCGTCCGCTTCAGCCACTCGGTCTTCGCGTTGCCGTTCGCGCTGATTGGCGCGCTGCTCGCGGCGCGGCGGCATCCGGTCGGCTGGGATCGGGTCTTTTGGATCGTGGTGGCCATGGTGGCGGCGCGAAGCGCGGCGATGGGGTTCAACCGACTGATCGATGCGCGTCTCGATGCGCTCAATCCGAGGACCTCGGGCCGCGAGATCCCCCGTGGACTGGTAAGCCGGCGGGGGGCGTCGCTGTTCGTGACCGTATCGGCCGTGGCCTTCGTCTGGGCCGCGTCCAGGCTCAGTCTGTTGTGCCTGGCCTTGTCGCCTGTGGCGCTGGCGATCGTCTTTTGGTATTCGCTTGCGAAGAGGTACACGCCATACACGCAGGCCTTTTTGGGCCTGGCGATGGCCGTCGCGCCGGTCGGCGGGTGGCTGGCGGCCGGTGGCGCCTGGGGGCTGGAGCCGTTCCTGCTCGGCCTGGCCATCGGCAGCTGGGTCGCGGGCTTCGATGTGCTGTACGCCTGCCAGGACCTGGGGTTCGATCGCGACCATGGCCTGCGTTCGATTCCCGAGCGGTTCGGTGTGCGGCACGCGCTCGGGATCTCCAGGCTGCTGCACGTCGCCACGATCGCGTCGCTTGCCAGCTTGTACTGGGCGGTTCCTCTCGGCCGGTTGTATTTGCCCGGCGTGGGGTTGATCGCGATTCTGCTGGCGTACGAGCAGTCGCTCGTCAGCGAGCACGACCTCTCGCAGATCGAGCGTGCGTTCGATCTGAACGGCTACGTCGGCATCCTGTATCTGCTCATCACGGCCGTCTCGATATACGTCCCCTGAACGTCATCACGCATGGCCGAACCGGTCAGCAAGGACCCCGCGCGGATCGCCGGCATGTTCGACGCGATCGCGCGCCGGTACGATCTGCTCAATCACCTTTTGAGCGCGGGGCTGGATCGGTCGTGGCGGCGGCGAGCCATTCAGTCGCTGCGGATCGCCGGCCACGAAACGCTCCTCGATGTCTGTACCGGAACCGCCGACGTGGCACTGGCGGCATCAGGGGGCGGCACATCAGGGCCGCGTGTTCGGAGAACCATTGGCGTCGACTTCGCCGTCGAGATGCTGAGGATCGGTCAGCGTAAGATCAGAGACGCGAACGGCGCGCCGTCGATCTGGCTCGTACGCGGTGACGCGAGCCTGATCCCGCTTTCCGATCGCTCGGTCGATCTCGCCACCATCGCGTTCGGCATCCGGAACGTGCAGGAGCCGTCACGCGCGCTTCGTGAGATCGCACGCGTTCTGAAGCCGGGCGGGAGGTTGGCGGTGCTGGAATTTGGTGACCCGTACGTGCCGGGCCTGCGGGAGCTTTATCGGTGGTATTTCCGCTTCGTTCTGCCGAGGGTCGGGGCGCTGGTGTCCCGCCACCGGAGCGCATACTCCTACCTGCCCGCTTCAGTGGGAAGCTTTCCGTTGCCTGCCGCCTTCCTCGCTCAGATCCGCGCCGCGGGCTTTTCCGAGGCGCACGCCGACCCACTGACGCTCGGGATCGTCTATCTCTATAGCGCGCGGAAATGACGCATGTCGGGATTCGGGGATCGGGATTGGGGATTCGTAGGCTCGGGATCCACCGAGCCGGCCCCACAGCTCGAACGACTCACGGCAGACAGACGACGAACTGCGCTATAATTCTCTAACCTACTGATGTACTTCGACTTCGAGGACGGACATCCCGACATCGCCCCTGTCGGGAGGGCCATATCCTGGCGCGAAGGCGTCCTGCTCTCGATCATCTTTCATCTCGTCGCGGTGCTGGCCCTTATCCTGATGCCCTTCATGCCGGAAAGCGCGGCGGCCGCTCGAGCGCGTGAGCTGGCTCTGGCCCGGCGCGCGCAAGACCGGGTGCAACGGTTTGCGTTCGTGCAGCCGCGGCTGGATGTTCCGGCGCCTCAACCAAAGCCCGATGTCGACGCGTCCGACCAGGACCGGGTTGCCCGGACGCCGCTTCAGATACCGAACGCCAACGCGCTGCCGTTCGCACGAGGCAACACACCCGAGCGCGTCGAAGCGCCTCCGAACGAAACCGATCGATCACGGGACCGCCGCGCGGAGGACGCCGGACGCGGCAACGCCAACGGCAATCGCGGAGCGGATGCCGCGTCGACACCGCCCGAGCGGCGGCCCCTTCCCGAGTCCTCGAACAGCGCGCTCAAGATGCCCAACACAGAGGGCAGAGGGGCGGCGCCGGGAGGCTTGGGGCGGGCGCTCCGCAACCTCCAGCGCTACATCGACCAGGAATCGTTCGACAATCAGCAGGGCGGCGCGGC
>JACOUA010000449.1 GCA_016178075.1 Acidobacteriota bacterium | reverse complement strand
GTCGCCGTGCCAGAGCAAATCGAAGGCGATGAAGGCGACCGGCTGACCGCCCCGAACGCGCTCGATGTCCGAGCCACGTGTGAGGTGTATGCGTCCCTGCAGCCGTTGAAACCCGGCGGGCTCCCCTCCATCGTCGATCCCCACCAGCTCGCCGTCGACCAGGACGGGCGCCCGCAGGCGCCGGCCGAATCGCGACAGGGCCTGAACGACTTCCGGAAACTGCGCGGTCTTCTCGTTGCCCAGGCGCGACCAGATCCGGACCTTCGCGTCGCGACCCACTGGCCTGCCCTGAGCCACGCCGAAAGGCCTGTCCTGAGCGGCGTCGAAGGGCCTGCCCTGAGCCACGCCGAAGGGCCTGCCCTGAGCAGAGTCGAAAGGCCTGCCGTGAGCAGAGTCGAAGGGCCTGCCCTGAGCGGCGTCGAAGGGCCTGCCCTGAGCGGCGTCGAAGGGCCTGCCCTGAGCCACGCCGAAGGGCTGGATCTCGACGAGCGCGCGGATACCGTCGTACTTCGGCTCGTAGACGAACCCCGGAAGGGCAAGCTGGGCGAGCTGCTCTGCGGGCGACTCGCTCAGCGTGGCGAGCATCGGCCGGACGGTGGAGACGGTGGCCCAGGTGGACATGCGTCGACGCAACTGTAGCGCGGGGATGGTGAACGGATGAACGACCGGAGGTCGACGAGGGTGCGCCGGTCTGCGCTCAGAATCGAGCGCGTCGTGCTGAGCTCGGGCTCACGATCCGATCATCTCGTCGTGGAGGGTCTCAGCGTCCGCTGGCCTTGGGTCCGCAGCTCGGCTTCGGCCTGGAGCCAGTCGTCCATGTCCCTGCCGTGATGGCCCCCCCGGCGCAGGAAGATCTCATAGGCCCGGCGGCCAATCTCTTCCGCTGACGGCTGCAGGTGCGCGCCAGGTTGTGACGCCGCGGACCGCTTTACCACCCGGCCGTCCTGTCGCGGCGCGGTCTCTGTCCGTTGGCGCGTGGGAAGCGAGTGAATCAGAGTGGTGGGCTTTCTCGGGTCTTTTGTCATCGCTCGTTCTTCCTTGGGAAAACCGATACCCCGAGCGCTGAATTCAGCGTCAATCATTTTGCACCCCATTGGCGCCCATGCCAACCATCAATTTTGCCCGTTCCGCAACGTTCGACCTCTTGGCCCACTCCGCCTCCCATTCCGCCGCCTTGACACGTCTTCGAGCCCAGCGATAATCGATGCCGTCAGGATGTGGACACCCTCATCGTCGGCCACAGCCCGCTCAGAAAACCGTCAGAGCTCAAGGAGTATCAGCAGTTCATGACCGACTTCGTGGCGGCAGTGTGGGACGCGATGAAGGCGGGCAAGAGCGCGGAGGAGGCCACGGGGGCGATCAACCTGAACGCGAAGTACAAGGATTATCAGAATCAGCGATACCGGGCGGCGGTTCAGGCCATCTACGACGAGCTCAAGCAATGATGGCCTGAAGACACGGGGATCAGCGTGACGCCGGCTCAGCTGGTCCCTGATCGCTCGTTGCGCTCTGGCTTTTTCCTCAGCTCGTCTTCCGCCTGCAGCCAGTCGTCGAGGTCGCGGCCGTGCTGGTGACCTCGGGTCTCATTGCGATACCACCACGGTGTTGCGGGTTTTGCCCCGGTGACCCGCTCGTCAGGAACACGAGCCCGGCCTTTTCCGTCTGAATACAAGACGCCCGAACCCTCTTCGTGTGCAGAGAGGACACCCATGCCTGTCAGGAAATCGCGAAAGACCCTCGCCATTTCGATTGCCGTCTTGTCCATCGTGACGCTCGGCGTTGCCGGGTATTCGACGCTGGCGAGGTCGGCGGTCTCCATCGACGCCAGCCGCCTGGCCACGGTGGAACGCGGCGACCTGGCGCGATCGGTCGTCGCGACGGGGCGAATCGAGCCGATCTCGAAGGTCGACATCAAATCGAAAGCGAACGGCATCATCGAGAAGCTGCGCGTGGACGTCGGTGATCGCGTGCGCACCGGGCAGATGCTGGCGGAGCTCGACAAGGAGAACCTGTCGGCGCGTCTCCGCGAGGCGCGTGCGGCGCTCATGGGTGCCGAGGCCAATGTCCGCGCCGCACAGGCCGAGCACGAAAAGAACAAGGTGGAGGCCGAAGGGCCCGACGTCGACCTGGCGCGCCGGAATCTCGAGCGCGCCGACAAGCTCCACGCCGACAAGCTCATCTCGCAGCAGAACCTCGAGGAAGCCCGCACCCAGTTGAGCGTGGCGGAAAACCGGCAGCACGTGGCCTCCACGCAGCTCGGCGTGACCGAGGCGCGCGTCGGACGCGCCGGAGCCGAGGTCGCGCAGGCGCGCGCGGCGTTCGAACGCGCGCAGGAAGAGCTCGACAACGCCACGATCAAGTCACCCATCGACGGAATTGTCCTGGCGAGGCCCGTGGAAGTCGGGAGCCCCGTGTCGTCCATCCTCAATATGGGCGCGAACGCGACGCTGGTCATGGTGCTCGGAGACATCAGCCAGGTCTACGTGAAAGGCGAGGTCGACGAGACGGACATCGGTACCGTGAAGCTCGGACAGCGCGCGCGCATCCGGGTCGAAACATTCAAGGACCGCCTCTTCGAAGGCCGCGTGACGCAGATCTCACCGATGGGCACGAAGGCCGACAACGTCGTCGCCTTCGACGTCAAGGTGTCGATCGACAACCCGACGGGCGAGCTGCTGGCCAACATGACGGCGAACGCGGAAATCGTGCTCGACGAGCACAAGCGTGCGCTCGTGATTCCGGAGATGGCGATCTTCTACGACGCCGGCCGCAAGCCCTGGGCCGACGTGGTCGACCCGAGAAGCGACAGCGGCAAGCGGCGGGTCGCGATCACGATCGGCATCAGCAACGGCACACGGACCGAGGTGGTCTCCGGTCTGGGCGAGGGACAACGGGTTGTGCTGCAGTGAACGGCTCAGGGATCGTGGCAAGCGAGTCTTCATGCGCGAAATCCTCTCCGAAACCTGGACCAACCTGCGGGCGAACAAGCTGCGCAGCTTCCTCACGATGTTCGGGATCATGTGGGGCGTGATCTCGATCGTCGTGCTCTCGGCGATGGGCACGGGCTTTCAGGCCGGCAATCAACAGGTGCTCGAGGAGCTGGGCCGGAACATCATCATCATCCGGAATGGTCGAACCAGCCTGCAGGCGGGCGGCGCCAGGGCCGGGCGGGTCATCCGGCTCACCTACGACGACGTGCTGGAGCTCAAGGAGAAGTCGCGCCTCATTGAGCACATCAGCCCCGAGCTGATGAGGGGCGCGATCAAGACCAAGAGCGCCTACAACACCAGCACGCTCCAGATGAGCGGTGTGTGGCCCGTCTACCAATCCATGCGGACGATCGAAGTCGATCGCGGGCGGCTGTTGTCCGAGGTCGACGGCGCGGAGGCGCGGCGGGTCGTGGTCATCGGCTACGAAGCCTCGAAGCAGCTTTTCGCGGAGCGCGATCCGGTCGGCGCCGAGATCAGGCTGAACGGCCTGCCCTACACCGTGGTTGGCAGGATCCGGAAGAAGAACCAGGACTCGAACTACACCGGCCGCGACGACGAGCGTCTGTTTGTGCCGTACGAAACCATGCGGAAGGAGTTTCCGTTGCCCGGCCCGAACGACAGCCCGGATTCGCTGTCGACCATCATCGCGGCGCCGTTCGACTCGGTCACGACCGCCATGATTCGCGACTTCGAGCGGCTGAACGTCGGGATCTTTGGCCTCGATGGGCGGACGCCGCTCGAGATGGAGATCCGGCAGATCCTGAGCCGCCGCCACGAGTTCGATCCCAGGGATGTCGAGGCGCTGTCGTTCTGGAACACGGCGCTCGAGTCGGCGATGTTCTCGAAGATGATGCGGGCGATGAGCCAGTTCTTCCTGGCGGTCAGCCTCGTCACGCTGACGCTCGGCGGGATCGGCGTCATGAACATCATGCTGGTCGCCGTCAAGGAGCGGACGCGCGAGATTGGCGTGAGGAAGGCGATCGGCGCGACCGCGCGGCGCATCCAGCGGCAGTTTTTCAGCGAGGGTCTGATGATCACGCTCGCGAGCGGCGTGCTGGGCTTTCTCGTCGGCGCCGGACTGTGTGGCCTCGTCAACCTGGCGCCGATGCCCGCCCGCTTCGCCGGCATGATGATCACCTGGAACACAGGGGTCTTCGCGGTGGTGGCGCTCGCGATCGTCGGCGTGGCGGCATCGACCTACCCCGCTCGGCGCGCCGCGTTGCTGCCGCCCATGGAAGCGCTACGGTACGACATGTGATATCTGGTGATTTGGTGATTGGGAGTTTGGTAATTGATTGTGGGATTGGTTGACCTGGTGATCTGGTGAAGTATTTGGGATTGGGACGGTCAAATCACCAATAGATTGCCAGATTACCCAATATCGAAATGACCAAATCAATTACCAGACTACCAATTACCAGACCACCAGATGAAAAGTCTGTATGCGCTTGTTTCGTGAAGTAGTACTCCAGGCAGTAAGCGCCCTGGTAACGCATCGCTTCCGCGCCGCCCTCACCATGCTGGGGATTGCGTGGGGCATCGTCACGGTCGTGCTCCTGATGGCGTACGGGAACGGCTTTCATCGCGCGCTCATCTACGGCTTCCGTAACGCGTTCTCCGACGGGACGGTCCTGATTCGCGGCGGCCAGACGAGCCGCCAGGCGGGCGGGGAGCGCGCCGGGCGCCGCATCATCCTGAAAGAGGCCGACGCGGACGCTCTCCGGGAGCTGGGCCTCGTCAAGATGGTCAGCCCCG
>JACOUA010000183.1 GCA_016178075.1 Acidobacteriota bacterium | reverse complement strand
CTTCGAGCTGCTGCGCGCATCGGTCGATCGGGTACGGGAAGGCAGTTCATCTCCGGCACTACAGTCGCCGAACGGAGGAGGCGTGTTCGGCCGAGGCTCATCGCGGCCATACGCAAGATGGCGGCGGCACGGTTGGCGGACGGCTGGGTGCGCGAGCTGATCAGGCGGCCGCCGGTGATCTTGTTCTTGGGCGCGAGCGTGAGCCAGGAGGTGAAGTGGTCCTCGGTGGGCCACCGGTGCATGTCGGTGCCGATCTTCGAGATCAATTTCAGCGCGGTGTACGGCGCGATGCCGTCGAACGGGAGACGGGTCACGATCGGGCGGGACGGCGACGAAGGGCTCCGCGGATCCGCAATCGATCCCGGCGGCATTCAGGTTGATGCGTTCCAGAACGGACGGAGACACGCGGGGGTTCCCAGGGCGACGGTGTTGATGGTGTTTCATCGGAGGCTCCTCCATACTGCACACGGAGCATCCGGGAACAGGGAGGCGGCATCGAGGACATTCTCCCAAACGGGATCACGCGCGTGTGACCGCGCGTGTCACCAGTCGCGTGTCACCAGTGATGTGGCCGCAACTCCCCGGGCCACGCTCACAAACGGGCTGACTCGCACCAGTGGCGGTTCGGCCTCGGTTCCCGGATGCCCGCGTCATTCTAGGCGCGAGCCGCCCAGGCCGCCGCTGTCGGCCACCAGTTTCTCGTGTGATGTGTCGCGATCACATCGCGTAGGCCCCTAACAAGCGCCGACCCGCAAGGCCACCGACACCCCTCGTGATAAAGTAGCCAGATGTTTGTCGCGCGCGCGTTGGAGTCCGCATGAGAGGCATCATCCACTCGTGGGGGCTCATCCTGGCCGGCTACACGCCGTCGCTCTCGATCGAAATCACCCGTGAATGCCCGCTGCGCTGCCCGGGGTGTTACGCGTACGGCAGCGATCATCTCGGCGGCGACGTGACGCTGCGGGACGTTCGCGACCTCAGGGGCGACGCGCTCGTCGACGGCGTCCTGCAGCTCGTTCGCCGGTACAAGCCGCTGCACATCTCCATCGTGGGCGGCGAGCCCCTCGTGCGATACCGCGAGCTCGATCGGCTGCTGCCCATCCTCGCGGCACAAGGACGATGGGTGCAGGTCGTCACGAGCGCGGTTCGGCCGATTCCCGCCGGCTGGTCGACCCTGCCTCGTCTGAAGGTGGTCGTGTCAATTGACGGGTTGGCGCCGGAACACGACGAGCGGCGCAAGCCGGCCACCTACGATCGGATCCTGAAGCACATCGAGGGCCACAAGATTACGGTCCACTGCACCGTCACCCGTCAGCAGGTCCGCCGGCCGGGGTACCTCGAAGAGTTCGTGCGGCTGTGGTCCGACCAGCCGCACGCGCACCAGATCTGGGTCAGCTTGTATACGCCGCAGAAGGGTGAGGCCTCGGACGAGCGCCTGACGGCGGACGATCGACTCACGGTCGTGGAGGACCTGCTGCGTCTGCGGACGATCTACCCGAAGCTCGACATGGGCGAGGGACTCATCGCGGCTTTGGCACGTCCGCCCGGGTCGCCGGACGAATGTATCTTCGCCCGCGTCACACGGTCCGTCACCGCCGATCTCGATCGGCGCATCACGCCGTGTCAGTTCGGCGGCGATCCGGACTGCACGAGTTGCGGCTGCATCGCGTCGGCCGGGTTGGCCGCCGTCGGACGTCACCGGCTGCCAGGCGGCATTCCGATCGACGCCGTCTTCAACGCCTCGTTTCGCGTGGGCGAGATGGCGCGATCGCTCCGGCGCGCCACCAGTCCGGAACCGAAGCCGGTTCCGAGCGCGGGGCCGGCGTAGGCCTGGCCATGGGCCTCGTTCGCAAGACGCATCGAAAGCTGCGAGTGCTGCGTGAGTTCGCGCGCGGCCTCCGGGACGTCGACCACCCGCTCCTCGTCCACATCATCCCGATCCGCCGGTGCAACATCGACTGCGGATACTGCAACGAGTACGACAAGGTCTCGGAGCCGGTGCCGATCGAAACGATGACCGCCCGGATCGATCGGCTGGCGGCGATGCGGGCCTCCGTTGTGGCCTGCAGCGGCGGCGAACCGATGCTCCATCCCGATCTGGACACCATCATCACGACCATCCGGGCACGCGGCATGATGGCCGGCCTCATCACGAACGGCTACCTGCTGTCGCCCAAGCGCATCGAGGCCCTCAACGAGGCCGGTCTCGACTTTCTTCAGATCAGCATCGACAACGTCGAGCCGGACGAGATTTCGAAGAAGAGCCTCCGGCTCCTGGAGAAGAAGCTGCAGTGGCTGGCCCAGCACGCGGAGTTCGACGTGAACATCAACTCGGTGCTGGGCGGCGGCATCAAGCATCCGGAAGATGCCCGGACCATCAACCGGCGCGCGCGCGAGCTCGGCTTTTCCACCTCCATCGGGATCATCCACGATGGATCCGGGCTGCTGAAGCCCCTCGACCCTCCCGAGCGGCAGGTCTACGACGAGGTCTCGCGCGAGATCCACGGCGTCCGGCAGGTGTTCAAGAATCTCTATTCGGGCATCCGGCGCTTCGAGGACAACCTCGTCGAGGGAAGGCCGAACGAGTGGCGTTGTCGAGCGGGCGCCCGGTACCTGTATGTCTGCGAGAACGGCCTCGTCCACTATTGCTCCCAGCAGCGCGGCGACCCGGGGATTCCGCTCGAGCACTACACGCTCGACCACATCCGCCGTGAGTTCAACCGGCCGAAATGGTGCGCCCCCTACTGCACCATCGGCTGCGTGCACCGGGTGTCCGCGATGGATTTCTGGCGCCATCCGCAGACCGAAGAGGCTCACGACTCAAGGCTCAGGGCTTAGGCAGGAGCGTTCCTTGAGCCATGAGCCGTAAGCCCTGAGCCCTATGCCCTCATGAACGCCTCCTTCGACATCACCTCGACCGTCGATCTGCAGGAGGTCGACAACGCGGTCAACCAGGCGCTGAAGGAAATCGCGCAGCGCTACGACTTCAAGGGCTCGAAGGCCGCCATCGACTTCAGGCGCGCGGAGAACACCATCACCCTCACGGCGGATGACGACTACAAGATGCACGCGCTCTGGGAGGTGCTGTTGACCCGGCTGGTCCGCCGCGGCGTGCCGGTCAAGAACCTGAAGCAGGGCGAGATCCAGCAGGCCGGCGGCGGCACGGTCCGCCGCGTCGTGACCTTGCAGCAGGGGGTGCCCACCGACGCCGCGCGTCAAATCGTCAAGTTCGTCAAAGACCAGAAGCTGAAGAAGGTGCAGGTCGCCGTCCAGGCTGATCAGCTCCGGGTGTCGTCACCTTCCAAGGACGAGCTGCAGCAGGTGATGCACCTCCTACGCGATCAGGACTTCGGCATAGCTCTGCAGTTCGGCAACTACCGGGGCTGATCCTTGTCAGCCCCGGCGAAAGCCGGGCACCACGACTGCGGTGTGGGGAGGGATCGGAAAGTTAGCATAGATCCGGGGCCGGTTGACCGATCCCTGATCCCCGACCCCTGATCCCTGTTTCGACACCAGCCACTGAAAACTCGTTACACTGGGCCCGGGATGATCGACCGATCAGCTTGGCTCGTGATACCCCTGGCGCTGGTGGCCTGCTCGTCGCGGGGCGAGGTGCAGCGCGAAGGGGCGGCTGCGGAGGTGTGGGATCTGACTGGCGCCCGCACCCGGGTTGTGTGGGTCCAGGGTGATGGCACCGATCCCTTCGCCCAAGGCGAGGCGCTGGTCCTCAAGGGACTCGATACCGATGACAAGAAGGGCGAGCGCACGATTCTCGGCCGTGCGCAGAACTATGCGAAACCGCTCCTTACCCCACGCGGCGACCGCGTGGTCTTCTCCAGCCGCCGCGAGCTGCACATCTCCATCGTCAATTGGGACGGGTCGAATTTGAGGCGGCTGGCCCCTGGTTACGCCCTCGCGGTCTGGGCCGATCCCGCCGATGACGCCGAGTGGATCTACGCTGGCCGCGACTTCGACAAGGATCGGAATACGTTCGGCAGGGTCGTGCGTTTTCGCATCGATCGGCCGGACCAATCCGAGCTCGTGTGGAACAAGACGCCAGTCAGTGAAGACACGTTCCATGTGTCGGCCGATGGCCGGCAGGCAGGGGGTCTCTTTCCCTGGCCGGAGGCCGGCGTGGCCGAGCTTCCCAATCGCGGATGGAAGAAGCTCGGCGAGGGCTGCTGGACCGCCCTGGCCAGTCCCGACAAGACGCTCCTGTGGTATTTCGACGGTGGGCACCGGAACCTCACCTTCGTCGAGATCGAGACCGGCAACCGGTGGCGTGTCCCGATCAACAAAGTGGCTGGCTTCAACGGCAACGAGGTGTACCACCCGCGCTGGACGCGCGACCCCCGTTTTCTGACGATCACGGGTCCGTACATCCACGAAGGCCAGTTCGGAAACAAGGTACGAGGTGGCGGACGGCAGGTCGAAGTCTATCTGGGCCGCTTCAGCGCGGACTATTCGATGGTGGCTGCGTGGGCAAGGGTCACGGCGAACGAAGCAGGGGACGCGTACCCCGACGTCTGGGTTGATTCGGGAAGACCGCCCGGTCAGCGCGCGCCTCGGCCGGCATCGCCCCGCGCCGGTGCCGGGCTTGAGCAGTCCACGTCTCGTTCGTCCGCGCCGACAGCCGAGCGGCTGGTGCTGGAGGTACGCCTCTCGGAAGCGGGGACCATCCCATCGCCGCGATCGATTGCCCCGTACCGCCACGCCCTCGTCGTCAACCGCTACGAAATCGTCTCGAAGGTGGACGGCCGGTACGCGGCTCGCGAGATCCTGGTGGCCGAGTGGGCGATCCGCGACGGACGAATCCTGCCGGACGCCCGTAAGGCTGTCGGGATGACCGCTCGCCTGACACTCGAGCCCTACGACGCGCATCCGGAGCTCGAAGGCGAGCGACTCGTGATGTCGTTCGAATCGAATCTGCCGCTGTACTATCATGTGAAGTAGTTATCAGCTCTCAGTTATCAGTTATCAGTTTTTGGGTATCAGTTTCAGTAGTTCCGACTGAAAACTGAGAACTGATGACTGACGACTTTTCCGATGGTCTTCAGCTCGTATCTCTTCCTCTTCTACTTCCTTCCCACGGCCCTGCTCTTCTATTACCTCGTCCCTCGCCGCGTGAAACACCTGGTCCTGACGTTGGTCAGCTACGTGTTCTACGGCTGGGCGAATCCGCTGTTCTCACTTCTGCTCCTGCTGTCGACGCTCATCGATTACCTCGCCGGCCTGGTGATGGTTCTGGGCGGGCCGCGCGCCTGGCGACAGCCGATTCAGCGGCTCGATCCCGAGGGGCGACGCACGAGACGACAGCGGATCGCGCTCGTCGTATCGATGTGCGCCAACGTCGCGATGCTCGGCTTCTTCAAGTACTTCAACTTCGCGGTCGACAGCGTCAACGGCGTCGTCAGCTGGCTGGGGCTGCCAGAGCTCGGCTTGGACTCCGTCATCCGTGTGACGCTCCCGGTCGGCATCAGCTTCTATACGTTCCAATCGATGAGCTATGCCATCGACGTATATCGAGGGCAGGCGACGGCCATCAAGAGCTTCATCGACTTCGCCTGTTTCGAGACGATGTATCCGCAGCTCGTGGCCGGCCCGATCATCCGCTTTCAGGAAGTGGCGGACCAGCTCGCGCACCGAACCCACACCATCCAGAAGTTTGCGCGCGGCGCGGCGTTCCTCAGCCTGGGGCTCGCGAAGAAAGTCCTGATCGCCAACCCGTGCGGCAAGATCGCGGACGAGGCGTTCGGGGCCGGATCGCTCTACGCGATCGACGCGTGGTACGGCGTCACCGCGTACGCGTTTCAGATCTACTTCGATTTCAGCGGGTATTCGGATATGGCGATCGGCCTGGGCCTGATGCTCGGGTTCATGTTCGCGAAGAACTTCGATTCTCCGTACGTGTCGCAGTCGATCACCGAATTCTGGCGGCGCTGGCACATTTCGCTTTCGACCTGGCTGCGCGATTATCTCTACATCCCGCTCGGCGGTAGCCGCAAGGGCCCTCGCCGCACGTACGTGAATCTGGCCATCGTCATGCTGCTGGGCGGCTTGTGGCACGGCGCCGCGTGGACCTTCGTCATCTGGGGCGGCCTGCACGGGCTGCTGCTGGCTTTCGAGCGCGCGCGTGGTGGGATGCCGCTGTATCACGCGCTGCCCTCCCTCGTCAGAACGTCTCTGACGTTCACGCTCGTGCTCGTGACCTGGGTGTTCTTCCGTGCGCCGGATGTCGTCACCGCCGCCCGGTATCTCGGCGCCATGTTCGGAATGGGCGTCCCCCAGGAAGGAGCGGGTCTCCTGGGCGGGCTTATCTACCGGCCGTACTATGTCGGCACGTTCGCGATCGCGGCCCTCGTCACCTGGACCTGTCCGCAAACCTGGGACTGGACCCGCACGCTGACCTGGCGCCGGAGCCTCGCGATCCTGTTGATCTTCGGCCTGTCGGTCGTGGCGCTTCTGACGCAGGCCTTCAACCCGTTCATCTACTACATCTTCTGATGCCACCGGAGCCCGTGCTCACCCGATCGCCGGCTCGAAGCCGTGAAGACATCGCCAAAGCCGAGATCGGGCACACCGATGTGTCGGCCGCGCTGGCGCGTGCGACGACGGCGACGTTTCTCTCGCTCGTGTGTGTCGTGCCCCTCGCGCAATCCGCGTACGACCGATGGACGTCGACCTCGCTCGAGCCGACCGCGCGATCGGCGACCGCGCGTGTGCCGGAGCCGACGACCTCGATGCTCGTGGCCCGATACCTCGCGAACCGGGAGGCCGCGCGAGCGGATGCGCCTGGATTCGTGGGTCAGGTCCTGGCACTCAATCGCACGCTGCTCGAGTGGATCACGCGGTTCGAGGAGTACCTCGACGATGCATCCCTGCTCGGACGGACGGTCCGGCCTCCGGGTCAGTACGTCCTGACGCGCGCCTTCGGTGTTGGGAACGAGCAGGCGTACACCGCGCGCGAGGGTTGGCTGTTCTTTCGGCCCGACGTCGATTACCTGACCGGGCCCGGCTTTCTGGCGCCGGCCGAGATGAAGCGCCGGCGTGCGATCGCGAGCGAGTGGACGACGCCGCCCGAGTCCGATCCGCGCCCCGCCATCCTGGATTTTCAGCGTCAGCTCCGCGCGCGCGGGATCGTGCTCGTCGTCGTCCCGGCGCCCATCAAGCCGATGGTGCATCCGGAAAAGATGGCGCGCGTCTACGACGGTTGGCGGAAACCCGTGAACAACCCGTCATACGACGAGCTCGTCGCCAATCTGAGACAGAACGGCGTGCCGGTCTTCGACCTCTCTCAGGCGCTCGTCGACGAGCGCCTGCGGTCCGGTCGTCCTCAGTATCTGACCACCGACACGCACTGGCGGCCAGAGGCGATGGAGCGCGCGGCACGAGATCTTGCGGCGTTCGTGGACGAGCGCGTCCCGCTGCCGCCGGCACCCGATCCGGGATACGCCTTGGCGCGCGTCGAGGTGACGACCCTGGGCGACATCGCCCGCATGCTCGACCTTCCGGACGACCAGACGCTCCTTCGTCCCGAAACGGTGTCGATCGGACGGATCCTGTCGGCGGACGGCGGGCCCTGGCGGCCTCAGCGATCGGCCGACGTTCTGGTGCTCGGCGACAGCTTCAGCAACATCTACTCGCTTGGGTCGATGGAGTGGGGTGATTCGGCCGGATTCGTCGAGCATCTGAGCCACGCGCTCCGGCGTCCGATCGATCGGATCGTGCAGAACGCCGACGGCGCCTGGTCGACCCGCATGCAGCTGCGGCAGGAGCTGGCGCGCGGGGTCGATCGCCTGCGTGGGAAACGGGTCGTGATCTTCCAGGTCGCGGCGCGGGAGCTGGCCTCGGGAGATTGGAAGGTGATCGACCTGCCGGCGGGCCAATAGAGCAGTTCTCGGTTGTCTGTAGTCAGGTATCAGTTCGAATGCGACGGAAGGCGGCGAAGAAAAGCAGGTCTGTCCATTCAAGGACCAGCCTCACCGCCGCCGCTGTTAGATCGGTGAAGCTTGCTCGTAGCTCCAAGTTGCCCTGTTCCGCAACCCCGAGTTCGTGGCTGGGGGTGACATCCCGTCCCGCGACCGGCCCAGGATGTCGCCCAGGTTCGGGTGCCTGGGCATGAAGTATCGTCATCGGGGCGAGCAAACCCGCGCCGGCGACGACAAAACAGGCCAGGTTCTTACGCATCGCCGGATGCCGTCAGCTCATGGACGCGACTGAGAGATAATTTCCTTGTTCAACGGCCTCGGGCATCGGCTCCATTTGGATGTTATGCCGTCAGTCGGATGTTGTCGTGCAAGAACTCTGGTGCAATGTCTGCGCCGTTGGGCCAGACCAGCGTGTGGAATTCAGAATGAATTTGGAACTGCTGAAAGACGACTGGATCGCGCAGTGGTTCGAAGATCGGTCCTTCCAGCGCGGCCTGTAAATCGATCTCGCCACTCGTACCGTCACGGAAGCGGAGCCACACGACGTGAGCGGAGACGTAGCGCGCCTCGACGACATGGTAGTTCAACAGTTACTCCAGCGGTGCAATTCGCTTGAGCGGTTGACCCAGCCTTGCGAGTTGCCAGTTCTCCAGCAATTCTGGGCTTGTGAAGGTTCGTCCATTCAAGCACGAGCTTCAACGCCCTGGGCGGAAAGTGGCCGTGGATCGTGGATGTTTGGATTTCAACAGAGATTTCATGTTCCCCGTACACAGCATGAAAATGCGGTACTCCGTGCTCCCGGTAGAACATGCCGATCACGATGCCGAGAAATCGGGAGAGTTCAGGCATTAGTTCTCATCGGCATAACGTTGCAAATGAGCCGCGCGCCGCGCTGCCAGGATCGCACAGATCGTCGGGCGCGTCGGCTCCATTTGCGTGTTATGCCTCAGAGCTGGTTGTGGGCAAGCCGAGCCACAAACACATGGTTCGTTCAACGGACGCCAATTGAGCACCGCCGAGTTTTCCCAACAAACGAATCAACTTGGCGTGCGGAATGGTAACGAGATTCTGCGCGTCGAACACGCCCACGCGCAGGAAGGAGACGGACACGGCCGCCTCGAATCGGGACTGGCGTGGACTCGTGGTGTGCGGAATGAGCGTGACAAGAGCACGATCGGCGGCCTCAGCGGGGATGCTGATGACCAGCGCGGGCCGCACCTTCGCTGCCATGCCGAGGTCCACCAACCAGACCTCGCCCCGGCGCGGCGAGGTCATTCAGGCTGCTCGCGACGATCGAGTTCGGTAAACAGACGATCGGCGGCCGCCACCAAATCGTCGTCTTGCGGCAAGTCGTGAGGGGCCAAGGCCACCCGCCGCGCGAGTTCCGCGACGAGCTCCGACCGATCCCGATCCGGGAGCGCCTCAAATTCGTCGAGCAGTTTCTGCGTGGCTTGCGTCACGAAATCAGAGTCCCATTTTGTCTTCTTCGCGTCAAGTTTCTCGGTGGATTCCGAGGCATAACCGTCCGCGCTTCAGCCGCGGCGCTTCACAATCGCACCAAGCGCCGACGGCTGCAAGCGCTTGGGCAGCAGCTCCCGCCCCTCGATCTTGGAGACCCGGTCGATCAGGCTCCTCCCTTACCCAAGACCCTGGCGATCGCGGTCATGGTATTCCAGTTGCGCGTGGTGACCGGTACCCCAAAGAGCCGGTCGAACAT
>JACOUA010000448.1 GCA_016178075.1 Acidobacteriota bacterium | reverse complement strand
GACTTGGCCGTGACGTTCAAGACGCCGCCGCCGGTCCGCCCCATCTCGGCGTCGTAGGTGTGCACCTGCACCTTGACTTCTTCGAGCGCCTCGATGGTCGGGTTCAGCACGGAGCGGCCACTCATCTCCGTGGTGGGCACGCCGTCGATGATGTAGTTGTTGGCGCGGATGCCGCCGCCGCCGAGCGAGAGGCGCGACGCGTTGGTCTGATCCTGCTGCCGGTTGAACTGCGGGTCGCCCACGGGCATCACGGTTGGGACCGTGACGCCGATGAGGAACGCATTGCGGCCGGGAGCCGGCAGCGTTTCCAGGATCTCGCGGTTGAGATTCCCGCCGGTCGAGGCGTTCGACGTCTCGACGAGCGGCACGTCAGCCGTCACGGTGATGGACTCCTGAATCGCACCGACTTCGAGCATGACGTCCAGGGTGATGAACTGCTGGGTGCCGATCCGGATGCCCTTCCGTTCGAACGTCTTGTATCCGGTGAGCTGCGTCTTCAGCGAGTACGTCGCAGGCGGCACCGCGGGGAAGTTGTATTCCCCGACGTCGTTGCTGACGACCTCGCGGGCGATGTTCGTCGCCTCGTTCATCAGGATGACCGTGACACCCGGGATGACGCCGTTCGCGTCGCGTACGGCCCCTCGCAAACCGCCCGTGAACTGCTGGGCGCTGACTGCGCTGGCTCCTGTGATCAACAGAAGCGCGCACACGATCGTGCAGGTCCTGCCTCTCATAATCGTCCTCGCTAGTGAGTTAAGGAACACGCTTGAAGACAACACGGCAAGAATCCAGTGGATGGACCTTCTGGACTGAGGCTTGCGGGAATCTTAGTGAGGGAGACGAGCCTGACGCAAGGAAAAATTGCGGCCCAAATCCGCGGGGTGACAGGACGTGACAACCTGCGCGCACGCTCCGAATACATGGATTTAGCCAGGTCGGAATTCGGCTGGATGGATCAAGAACGTGAGCGACCCGCCTACGCTTTTCGAGCTTCCGCCTTCGCTGAAGCGATGGCGGACCGCCGAAGCCTTGGCGGAGGCTGGTCGGCGGGCAGGCGGCGGCTCGCGGGGCCAACGGGGATCCCAGGGGTCCCCGGATCAACAATAAGCTGCCGCGGAGCCCAGTCGTTGCTCGCGGCTGGGCGAGCGGCCGCGGAAGGTGATCTAAGACGGGATCCGGAGTTCGGGATTCGGGGTTCGTGCGTCCGCGGGGGAGAAACGCCGCGCGCCAAACCTACGAATCCCGAAGCCCGACTCCCAAATCCCGTCTGCGTCAGAAACGGTACCGGAAGCTCAATTGCCAGATCCGCGAGAACCCGCGTTGGCTCGTGATGCGGCCGAAGCTCGAGAGATCGGTCGACGACGACGCGGGGCCGAACTTCGGCGTGTTCGTCAGGTTGAGGATCTCGAAGCGGATCTCGCCCACCTGCCCACCGGCGAACCGGGTGTCCTTCGCCAACGCCAAATCGAGGTTCTTCCGGAACTGATAGCGCGCGTCGCCGTGCGTGCGCGACGAGGTGCCGAAGCGTCCTGGTCCTGGATTCTCGAACGCGTTTCGATCGAACCATCGAGCGTTTGGATCGACATTGGTCGCGACGCGGTCGGTGTCGCCGCCCGGCGTTGACGGGTCGCCGATCCGGTTGGGCCGCTGCAAACCGCCGAAGAGGCCGAGGTTCCGATCCGAGGTGCTCGAGCTGAGCACCGCGTTCAATGGTGAGCCGCTCACGAGCTCGACGACCGCCGAGGCCGACCACCCACCGAGCAGCGCAGAGGCGATCGTATTCCGGTTGGCGGGGCCCGGGATGCGCACGATCGGCGCCAGAACGATCCGGTGCGGCGAGTCGAAGTTGCTCACCCCGTACTCGGCGTCGAGATCATAAAGGTTCTGCGGCGTGGCCGCGCTTCCCTGGAACGTGCTGCTCTCGCCGAACTGGTTGTCCCTGGTACTGCTCCAGGTGTAGCTGTAGCGGCCGCCCCACCAGCTCTGGCCCGTGCGCTTGTCGAGCTTCACGATCACCGCGTGATACTGCCGGCGCCCGCCTTCGGTCGTCTCCCGCATGTTGACGTTGTTGAACTGCGGGAACGGACGCAGAAGCTGTCCCCGCATAATGGTTGCGCGCGTGCCGAACTCTCCAGCCGCGGCGATCCCGAAGAATGGATTGGGCACCGACTGCCGCAGCGCCGCCGCATCCCACCCTCCGCCCGGCGCTGGAAACAATCTCCGCGCCACGTCGGGATCGATTTGATTGATGTTGAGCGCGACCTGGCCCGTGCCGCCGAAACCGATGTCCCGCCCGGTGGCGCCGGTGTAGCCGATCGTCACCGCCATGCTGCCCGGCAGCTCGCGCTGCACGTCGGCGGAGTACTGATGCACTCGAGGCGCGCCCTTCTCCTCGTTGATGAAGTCGACGTTGCCGCCGACGCCCGTGAGCAGGCCGAGCGAGCTCCCGACCGGCTCCTGCAGTCCCGCCGGAAATGGGTTCTCCAGCGTGGTAATCGGCATTTCCCGCTCGGGCGTCGACTGGCTCAAGAGGGTCGTCCTGGCGAAACCGATCTGACCGTGTGAGGTCGACGAGTATTGCCACGGCGCGTAAAACAACCCGTAGCCGCCCCGAAGAACCGTGCGGGTACCAAGCGCCAGCGTTGCGCCGACGCGAGGCGAGACCTTGACCGCCGGGGGGTTGCCCTGCTCCTCCGGAGCGCCGTTGACCCCGGCGAAGATCAGGCCACCGGTGATCGGGCGGCCGTCGAGCAGCGTTCCCTGCTTGCGCACCAGCGCGTCGAGCGGACTGACTGCGTTGCGATCAAAGCCCACGGTCTGCCGGTTTTCGACCTCCCGCAGCCCATCCTCGTGCTCGAAGCGCACGCCGAAGTTCAAGGTGAAGCGCGGGCTCACGCGCCAGTCGTCCTGCACATAGCCGCCGTAGTAGCGCGTGAACCACTCGCCGTCCCCGCGGTTGAACGGCACAGACCCCGAGGCCGGGAGCCCGAGCAGCAGGCTGGCCAGCTCGTGACCGCTGCCTGTCGCGCCAGCCGAGCTGGTGAACAGACGATTGAACGAAAAGCTTCCGCTCATCGCGCTCGCCGTCGTCGTGGTGATGCCGAGCCGCCGCAGGTCCGCGCCGACCTTGATGCTGTGCGTCCCCCACAACTTCGACAGCGCGCCGTTGATCGCGTAGGGACCGAGCCACCGCTGCCGGTTCCCTCCCAGACCGCCGACGTCGTCGACCTGTTCGAAGCTCAGCGCCGGGAAGACGTCGCGGCCGTCCTGATGGACGGCGTTGACGAAGGTCGAGCTGAAGCCCAGGGACGCGAGCCCGGGTGAAAACGGCACCTTGTCGCTTTGATCCTGGAAGGTGGTCCAGCCGTAGCGCAGGGTGAGGACCGTCGTGTCGTTGAGAATGTGCGTGTTATTGAAGACCAGCACCTGGGGGCGGCGCCGCAGAATCGAGTAGGCTCCGTCGAGGAAGGCGTGCGACTTGGGCACCGATTCGCTGCCCGGCTCGTCGGTGTTGTTGTAGACGTAGAAGCCGCTCAACGACCATCGGTCGGTGAACTTGTGCTCGACCTTGAGCGTCCACATGTCGGCCTCGTCGACGATGTTCGCGGTCGTGATGGCGTTGGGCTCGTTGTTCTCGTTGTCCCGGATCGACTGACCCAGGTTCGTCTGGGTCGGCCATTGATTGATCAGCGCGAAGCCGAGCGCGCTGGCCGCCGGGTGGCTTCGCGGGATGACGGCGTTGGTGAACTCGCCGCCTGTCGCCAGCGACCCGGTTCCCGTCGCCGGGCACCGCGCGTTCGCGACGCCGCCTCGGCACCACGGGTTGAAGAGTCGCACCGGCCGTCCGCCGATCGTCGACCGCGAGAAGTCGCCCTCTCGCTGCCGCGGACCCGGCCACACCTCCTGCAAGTTGCGCGTCGTCTGGGATCGGTAGCCCTCGGTCGACGTCCAGAAGAACGTCCGGTTCCGCCAGATCGGACCGCCGAAACCGCCGCCCCAGAGCCGGTAGTAGGAGTCGGCCAGCCCTGTCTCTTCTTTGGTCCTGCCGGCAACCTTGTTGAAGAAGTTCAGCTCCTGGCCCCACACCGGGCGGGTCTGGTAGAAGCCGGTGCCGCGGAACTCGTTGGTACCCGCTTTGGCGGTCGTGTTGAACACGCCGCCACCTGTGCGCCCCATGTCGGCGTCGTAGGTGTGCACCTGCACCTTGATCTCCTCGACTGCTTCGATCGTGGGGTTGAGCACCGCGCGGCCCGACATCTCGCCGATGGGCACGCCGTCGAGGAGGTAGTTATTGGCCCGGATGCCACCGCCCCCGAGCGAG
>JACOUA010000447.1 GCA_016178075.1 Acidobacteriota bacterium | reverse complement strand
CGAGTTGACGCTCGAGCCAGGCGGCAACCGGCTGCGTGACGGGGCAAGTAGAGCACGGCGGGCACCAGCATCCCGAATTGCGTGCCGTACGTCACCCGTTCAGCGGTGACGCCCGGCGCCGGCTCGAAGCGACCGTGCGTCCGCGCGGCCAGCGGCGGCAGCGGATTCGGAATCAGCAGGACGTCCCGGATCGTGGCCCGCCATCGCGCCTCGCGTCGGTCGTTTGGGGCCGCCGACAGCGGGAGGAGCAGGAGAGGAAGGAAACAGGCACAAGCAAAATGGCTAATTCGGCAACGCATACGCCACCAGGCTGTCGGACACTTCTTCGCTGAAGTACCCGCCGCCGCCTGCCGCAATCACCACAAACTGTTTCCCGCTTCTCTTGCCGAGATACGTCATGGGTGTGGCGTAGCCGCTGGCGGGAAGCCGCGCGACCCAGAGCTCGGTGCCGGTGCGCGCATCGAAGGCGCGGAAGCGACGGTCGCTCGTGGCCGCGATGAACACCAGCCCGCCAGCCGTCACGATCGATCCACCAAGATTCGGCGTGCCAGTCGGGTTGACGCCGTTGGCGGCGAGCGCGTCCACGACCCCCAGTGTGAATGTCCACGCGATCTCCCCGGTGTTCAGATCAATCGCATTGAGCGTTCCCCAGGGCGGGCGCTGGCACGGATAGCCGTTTGGATCCCAAAAGCGGGCGTACTCGCCCCACTGGCTGGTCCGCCGATACGGAACCGGTGAACCGGCCGGCTGCGGCTGCATCCGCCCCACGCCGCCCACTTCATTCACATTGACGTAGAGATGGCGCGACGACGGATCGTAGGACGCGCCCGACCAGTTGGCCCCACCCAGCGTGCCGGGCATCGTCAGGGTGAGACTGGAGCCGTACGGCGTGAAGATCGTCCCGCCGACGAGCGACTCGAACAACTCCGTACAGTATTTCTTCGTTTCCGGCGTCACATCCGTAATGTCGTCCCGTGTGATGGAGAGCCGCGCCAGGGGCGGAGGCTTGAGGGGAAAAGGCTGTGTCGGCCAGGCCGCTTCGCCAGGGACGTGGCTCTTCGGTACTGGGCGTTCTTCAACGGGAAAGAGCGGCTGGCCCGTCAGCCGATCCAGCACGAAGACGAATCCCATCTTGGTCACCTGGGTCACCGCCGGGATCTCACGCCCGTCCCGGCGGACAGTGCTGAGGACCGGCTGCGCGGGGAGGTCGTAGTCCCAGATGTCGTGGTGCACCATCTGATAGTGCCAGAGGCGCTTCCCTGTCGCCGCGTTCAGCGCCACAAGGGAATTGCCGAACAGATTCTGGCCGGGGCGATCGCCGCCGTAGAAATCAGAGGACGGAGAGCCGATGGGCAGAAAGACCAGCCCGCGATCGACGTCGACGCTCATCATCGACCACACGTTGGTCCCGCTGCGCTCGCGCCACGAGTCGCCCGCCCAGGTGTCGTGACCGACCTCGCCGGGACGCGGAACCGTGTGGAACTGCCACACGAGTCGGCCGGTCCTCACGTCGAACGCCCTCACGTCGCCGCTCGGCCCGCGGGGACTGGCCTCGGGCACCTGCGAGCCGACGATCACGAGATCTTTGTAGATGGCGGGCGGCGAGGTGATGCCGTAGGCGCCTTCAATCCGCTCGGCCACGCCTTGTCGAAGGTCGACGGTCCCACCCGTGCCGAAACCGGCCACCGGGCGACCGGTCGTCGCATCGAGCGCCACCAGCCGCCCATCATCGGTGCCGAAGAGAATCCGCTTGTCCACGCCGCTGCGTTTGGTCGCTGGACCCTCCCAGTACGCGACGCCGCGATGCTGGTGAGACCTCACGGTCCTGCCCGGCGTCTTCGGGTCGAACGTCCAGATCTCCTTGCCCGTCTCTGGATCCAACGCCACGATCCGGTCGGAGGGCGTCGACAGAAACAGCGCGCCATCGACCATCAGCGGTGTCGATTCGAACGCCGACAGGCGCCGCGCTGGAGTGCTCTTCGCGTCCGGACTGACTTCTCCGGTGTGATAGGTCCACGCGGGCGCTAATGTGGCGACGTTCCGGCGGTTGATCTGATCCAGCGAGGAGAACCTCGAGCCGCCCGGGTCTCCACCGTAGACGCGCCACTCTCCCTGCGTGACGCCGCTCGTTGACGGAGGGGCGCCTGCGGGCGACAAGGAGACCGTCACCAGGACCGCGACGGCAACGAGCGCGCGGGGAAAAACAAGGGAGTGCGGCAGGCCGAGCATCGCGCGCATCGTGTTGTCTCCCTTACGTGACTGGTGATGCACTTGGCGAGAGCCATTCGGGCTGCCAGAAGATCTTCAACAACCCCCGCAGAGCCTCCACGTCTCCGGTCGTACACGCCCGCATGAACTCGCAGACGTTGGGGGCTCGCCGGCGATCGATCTCCGCCTTCAACGCTCGCCAGCTGGCGAAGCCGTACTCACGTGCAATCGCGAGTTGGGCGTCGCTCAGCCTCGTCGCCGGATTCCTGCTGCGCAGCGCGGCCAGCCGCTCCTTCGCGAGCTTCTTCAGGTACTCGTATGACGGGCGTTCGGGGAGATTCCGGGACATGGACACCTTCCTTCCATGCGCGCCCGGTGTCCGCAGCTCTCGGGCTGGAAGTCAGGGTCTCTGACGGTTCACGAACGTCTGAACGTGTGGGTTCGACCCTTGACGCGGACCGTGGGCCGCCCGTATCGGCCAATGGCGATTCTAGCCGAATCCCGCCGGCGCTCACACGTCGTCGGTTGGAGCGTGGCTGGGAGCCAGGGATTCGAACCTCGATAACGTGGTCCACGATTCTTCAAGCCACGCCAACCACTTCGTGTAGGCTGTCGGCGTGCGTCCGAAACATCGCTCCGCCGTTCCCACCGTCATCCCCCTTGCATCGCTACTGTGTGCCCTGGCCGCTTTGACGGCGGCGCAGTCGTCGCCAATCGCGCTGACGGGGGTCGTGAGCTCAGAGGACGAGCGCGCGATGGAGGGGGTGCTCGTCAGCGCCAGGCGCCAGGGCTCGACGATCACGATCACCGTCGTCAGCAACGAGCGCGGACGCTACAGCTTTCCGCGGACTCGGCTGGAGCCCGGGGCGTACTCCCTTCGGATCAGGGCGATCGGGTACGAGCTCGACCGCCCGACCACGGTCGACGTCACGGCCGGCGCGACATCCGAGCTCGCGCTGAAACTTCGCAAGACGCAGGATCTCGCCTCACAGCTCTCGAACGGCGAGTGGTTCATGAGCTGGCCGGGGAATGACGACGTGAAGCACGGTTTTCTGAATTGCACGCAGTGCCACGGTCTCGCGCCGATTGCGAGGTCCCGCTACACCGCCGCCGAATTCGCTCCCGTGATCGAGCGCATGGGCCGCTACGCGCAGGGCAGTACGCTGAAGCGCCCGCAGTTTCGGCCCAACGCGCACGGAGGCGGGTTCTCGAATCCGATCATGCGCGACAGCACCACGAGCGGCCGCGAGGGCGATCGGCCGGTGCAGCCGTCTCGATCCGCGATCGCGGCCCAATACCTGTCGACGATCAACCTGAGCGCCGGTTCCCTCTGGCCGTATCCCCTCAAGACGCTCGCCAGGCCCACGGGCAAAGCCACCCGAGTCATCATCACGGAGTACGACCTGCCGAGGGCCGAGGCGCTGCCTCACGACGCCGCCGCCGACCGCAGCGGCACGATCTGGTACAGCGATTTCGGATCGCACGTGCTCGGGATGCTGGATCCGAAAACCGGCGTCGTCGTCGAATACCCGCTGCCCACGACGAAGCCTGGGGCGCCGGTCGGGTCGCTCGATCTCGTGTTCGACAAGCACGACGACATCTGGATGGGGACGATGTATCAGGGCAGCCTCGCGAAGTTCGACCGCGCCACGAAGACGTTCAAGACATGGGGCGCGCCGACGTTGCTCGATCGCGATGAAGCGCGGATCGCGATGGTGATGCCCGTCAACCACGACGTCGACGGCCAGGTCTGGATCGGCGGCGACAACGAATACCAGGTTGACGTCAAGACCGGCGAATGGCGGGTGGTCGATTATTCAGTCGGCCTGCCGAAAGACCCTCCCATCAGTCGGGAGCTCAGCTCGTACGGCGTGGCCTCCGACTCGAAGAACAACTTCTACGGCATGAACCTGAACGGCACCTACATCATCAAGGTCGATGCGAAGACGAAGCAGGTGACGCCGTATCCGACGCCGACGCCCAATTCCGGCCCGCGGCGCGGGCACATGGACGCACAGGACCGCCTCTGGTTCGCCGAATTCCGCGCCAACAAGATCGGGATGTTCGACACGAAGACCGGAACGTTTCGCGAATGGGCGGTCCCGACGCGGTGGACGAACGTCTACGACGCGGTTGTCGACACGTCCGGCTATGCGTGGGCCGGCGGCATGAACAACGACCACGTGGTCCGGCTCAACGTCGAGACCGGTGAGATCGTCGAGTACTTGCTTCCCGTGGCGACTAATATCCGGCGAGTGAATGTCGACAATTCAACGAGCCCGCCGACGTTTTGGGTTGGCAACAACCTGGCCGCCTCGATCGTTCGAGTGGAGCCGCTCGGCCGGTAAGGATTGGCCGAGGCGGAGCCTCACCACGAGTGTAGCGCTTGACAAAGGTGATCAGATAGAAGACGCCGGCCATCTTGGCCTTCACACGCGGCGACGCTTCGACAAGCTGTTCCATCAGTTACTCCGATCTGAGCGCTTGTACCACGTCCACGCGCGACGCGCGCGGCCGGCATCAGCGACGCCACGACCGCGGCGCCGATGAGCACGGCCGTCGCGCCGATCACCGGCACGGCGCCCGGCAGCTGCAGGCCATTCGAACGGGATTGGACGCGTTGCGCTACGGCCGTCACTTTTCTGTTGACAACTAGGAAAATAGTCATATACTGAAATGATAGTGGGGCGGCAAGCGGCCGCCCCATTTTCATTTCCGGCGGGGAGGGCTGTTGTCACGTGGCATCGCGACCGAAGAAAT
>JACOUA010000442.1 GCA_016178075.1 Acidobacteriota bacterium | reverse complement strand
GTAGTCAGTTTTCAGTTCGGATCTCGCCCGCAAATAACTGAAAACTGATGACTGATAACTGAGAACTACGCTACAGCGAAGTGAAAAACGCTGTAGACCGGGGCTTTGCCCCGGACCCCGGCTCACAGGCGCGCTGTGCGCGCCCAGGACCGCTCTACGGCAACGAGAACAAAATTCTCGTAAGGCGCCGCATAGCGGTCTAAAAACGGCATTCGGGGCCGACACGACCCGGATCGACCGAACGGTACACCTCGCACCTGACGAACACGCTCCGGATTCTCGCGAAGTCGATTAGACCTTCGACAGCCTTGAGGAACTCGTCGTTCGACCAGCTCTTGCTCGAATCCGCGAGCCCTGCGTCCCGGATCTGCTCGAAGGCGACGGCGATCTCTCGTTGCAGCCAGCTTGCCGGCGGCGTGTCTCCGTTACCCTCGCCCGCCGGGGCTTCCGCCGAGTCGGCGGCTTCCAGAAGCGTCCGCATATACGTCTCGTACGGCGCGGGAAGGTCCATCGCCGCCCGTGCCAACCGGTTCTGCGGTATTCCCGCCATCACCGAATAGAGCGGCGAGTAGAACGTGAAGTCCTTGTCCCAGGGAATGAAGCGCGAGAGCATCGTGCCTTCGAAGCGGTACAGGTAGAAATTATTTGCGCCCGCATAACCCAGGATGCCATCCCAGTCGGCTAGGAAGTTCTCGATCGCGAGCTGGCGCATGAACGTGGGCAGATCGAGATACCTCGACATCGCCCCTTCGAACTCGAAACGGGAGGACGCTTCGACCGCGCTGAACATTTGTTCGATCGGGCGATAGAGCGTTTCGGGATCGGCGTTCTCGTGGGTGCGTGGCGAGAATCGCCGCGCATAGGGCGCGAGGTCCGGTCCGAGATACGAGAAGAGAAACGGCTCCTCCTGCTCGATGTAGCGGTACTCGAACAGGTACCCGTCGTTCTCGACGCCGCCGTGCGCGTCGGGCCCGAACACCCGCCTGAGAAAATCCTTGTCGATCGACTCGGTAATCCCGTACAGGCCCGCGTACTCGTTGTTGATGGACAGGCGCGCGTGCGTCACCCGCGGGGCCGGAATCCCCATCCTCTGGAAGAACCGCATGCTGAGTCGTTCGTGCAGCATCGACGGGTCCTGCGCGAGGTTGTCAAGCACGAACGACTTCAGGCCGAGAAACTCCTGGTTCGGCAGGTACCGATTGATGTCGACCTTCAGGCCCGGCTTGAAGGGGTTGCGGCTTCCATTTCCGCGCGAACGGATCCCGACGTTGCGGACGATCATGTCGCGCCACCGCAGATCGGCCGGATAGTAGGTGTTCTCGCTGTAGTGCTGTTTCAGTTGCTGCCAGTCCCTGGAGTTGAGGACGAGTTGGATGTCCTGCAGCGTGTCCGTGCTGAAAAAGTCGTCCGAGCTCAGGTCGCCGGACTGTGCCCTGATGGCGGAGGGCCTGACGCCAGCCACGGTGGCGGCGAGTGCCAGCAAGACGAGAACGCGCCGGAAACTGCGTGAACCTGCGTGCATACGAACTCCAAGACACCTGCTCATCTATATGTATCGGATTGAGTCTGGCTCCAGATATGATCCGCTGGATTTGCGCCCTCAGCTGTGCCGTCGAGGATCAACCTCATCAGGCTGGCGTTCGTGACCCGCCGGCGGCTCCCCCTCCTTTTTCTTTGGCTCGGCTTTTCCGTCGGGTTGCAATCCCAGGGCCAGAGTCAGCCGGCCGCTCGTCCCCTGCGGGTGTTCATCGATTGTGTGAATGTGCGCTGCGATCTGGACTACTTCCGGAAAGAGCTCAGCTTCGTCGACTACGTCCGCGATCGCCGCGAGGCCGACGTGCACATCTTGATTACCAGCGAGCCTACGGGCTCCGGAGGGCGTGACATTACGTTTCGCTTCATCGGTGCCGCTCAGGAGCAGACGCTCCGACGCGTCACGGCCGTGGACGCCACCGAAGACCAGGTGCGTCAACGCGTGCTGCAAGCCATCAAGCTCGGGCTGGTCCCTTATGTCGCCGACACGCCTGCGGGCGACGAGCTGCAGATACAGCATCGGGCATCGACCACCGCCCAGACGACCGCCGCCCTGGATCGCTGGAACTACTGGGTCTTTCGGCCGCGGCTCAACATGTTCGTCAACGGCGAGAGCTCACGACGATCCGTTTCGATGTTTGCCTCGGTCTCGGTGAATCGTGTGACGGACGCGTCGAAGATCATGTTGTCGGTGGCGTGACGACGTCGAACCGCGTGACGAACGGCTCGGGTGCCGACGCGCGCAGATACAAGGTTGCGGGCACAGCCAGCGCCGCCAAACCCGTCGCAGCGACGGCGCACAGCGTCCACGCCATGCGCTCGCGGCGCCGCGCGAGTGATGCGGTCGATGAATCTTCAGCGGCCGGCGATGCGACCGCCTCGTCGATCCACACGCGAACATCCGCGATGTCGCGCAGCCGCCGCTGGGGATCCTTCTCGAGACAGCGGCGCAGCAGCGTCACCATTCCAGCCGGCGAGCGCGCCAACAGCTTCCAATCCGGCTCGCCGCGTAGAATCGCCGCGAGCGTATCGGACACATCGTCTCCGGCGAACGCCCGGCGGCCCGTGAGCATCTCGTACAGGACGCAGCCGAACGCCCAGATGTCCGTGCGCTTGTCGACCGTCTTGCCGCGCGCTTGTTCCGGGCTCATATACGCCGCGGTTCCGAGGATCACCCCCGCCCGCGTCGCCGCCGCCGTCATCGTCGGCGACATCGAAATGTCGCTCGCCGCGCCCTCGTCACCGAGCGCCTTCGCGAGACCGAAATCGAGCACCTTCACGATCCCGTTGGACGTCAGCTTGATATTCGCGGGCTTCAGGTCACGATGGGCGATGCCGTGATCGTGGGCCGCTTCCAGCGCCTCGGCGATCTGCCGCGCAATCGATACCGCTTTTTCGAGCGGGAGCGGCCCGTGGCCGATCCGATCGGCCAGCGTCGGCCCTTCGACCAGCTCGAGGACGAGGGCGGGG
>JACOUA010000441.1 GCA_016178075.1 Acidobacteriota bacterium | reverse complement strand
GCCGGTGGTCGCGGCGGTTGCGCCGACAGCCCTCGTCCTCAGTCTTCACCAACAAAATCAATGGATTGCGGTTGCGGGCGACTATGTTCGTGACCGCGAGCCGCGGTGCAGAATGCAACGCACTTGCAAGCCGTTCCAGGAAAGCTGCAAACGCTGCAAGGGCCGATTTGACTGATACACAAAAATACTTCATTGTTACACATCAGAGGCGACAACTCTGATGCGAACCAATATCGAGATTAACGACAAACTGATGCGCCAAGCCATGCGCAGCAGCGGGGCGCGGACGAAGCGAGCGGTGGTCGAAGAAGGACTGCGTCTGCTGATCCAGACGCGAGGTCAGCGGACAGTCCGCCACTTGCGGGGCAAGATCGCTTGGGAAGGCGATCTCGAGGAATCCCGTCTCGGCCGAGTGGCGAAGTAGCCGTACCCGTCGTGGTGATCGTCGACACGACCGTCTGGATTGACTACTTCCAAGGTGTCACCAATTCGGAAACGGGTTGGCTGGAGGCCGAACTCGACCGGCAGCGCCTCGGTCTGACGGATGTCATCCTGTGTGAAGTATTGCAGGGCGTCCGCGATGACACTGTTGCACTGGACGTCGAGCGCCGACTGCTCAAGCTGGAAGTGTTCGAGACAGGCGGCGTCGACTTGGCGAGAGAAGCAGCGCGAAATTATCGGACGCTTCGCGGCCATGGCCACACCGTACAAAAGACAACCGATTGTCTGATCGCGACGTTTTGTATACGCGAGCAGCACTCGCTGCTGCATCGCGATCGAGATTTCGATCCGTTCGAAAAGTTTCTGCAGCTCTCGGTTGTCCACCCCTAGGGGAGAGCGTGAGATAAACCTTGACTTGAGACGAAGCGGAAGGCGGCGAAGAAGCGGTGAGTCAGTCGGCCGATTTCGGCCCGTTGGAGGTTCGATGACGAAGATGCGAGCGGTTATCAGATTCCTCGTGGCGGTCGCATCATTCATCCTGAGTGCCCTTATGCGCGTAGCAAAACGGTGGGCAGCGCCAGGCGCTGGACCAAAAGTGGTGTCGGGATAGCGGCCCGCCAGGTCTTGTCAAAGATAAAATACCAACCTTAGTCCTCGTCTCGGGCCGCTACGCGGAAATGGCCGGTTTTGAAGTGTCCACCGAGGGCGGCGCTTTTGGGGGAGCGCAGCATCGGCTTCGTGGTCGCCGCTTCTGTCTTCGCCCGTTTGTCGCAGTGGCGTACTTGCTTGTTCCAGGCGTGTTCCAGGCGTTGACGAATCCGTTCCGACGATGGCATCGTCGTCGATATGTTCGAGAAGCCTTCGAAGGCGGTGATGATTGCGCTCCGGGACTGCGCGTTTCGTCACGAAATCTTCGTCGAAGCACGCGAGTTCGATGACGGGTTTATCTTCGTCCGACGACCGAAGGGCCGGTCGAGGAGATTCGGTCCGCGTCGGCACTTCGAGGTGTTTCTTCGCCGCAACAAACGCCGAGTCCATTTCTATACCCTGACGTGCGGTTCTGAAGACGATGAGCGGTTACAGGTCGGGATCGACTTCCCCGAAAAGGCGCTCTTGCGACCGGCGGAGGCTGCGATCGAGTCCGAAGAGTCCGGCCGAGATGTGAAGCGTTACTCGGCGCGGTTCCCCAACGATGTGGAGGCAGGTCGCGCACTGTTCGGCTACGGGCGATCGGAGTCGCGCCTTCGTGAAAAGCTTCTCGGCGACACGGCGTATAGAGAACGTCTCCGGCTTGTACGGCGCCGCCGCCACAAATCCACGTCGCGGCCGGCAGTTCGGCGCCTCAGAGGCAGGCAACGCCGGCGGCGATGAGTATCTACGCGACCTCTGGCACTTCCAGTTTCCGCGTCACGGCGACGTCCATGTGGGCTGCGAGTGGGTGGGCGTGTTGGCGCAAGGCGTACCGGCGCATAGCGGTATGGAGTTCGTGGACGGAGAGGGAGCGGGACGGATATGAATCTACACGACTTAAAGAGCACACCACCGTGGGAGTGGCCCGACGACACGGGGAACCAGCTGCTGGCCACGCTCCGTGATGAGAAGGCTGCTGAAACCGACCGGCGCCTTGCGGCGGAACTGGTGGGTGACTTGGTGGTGATGAGTGATGAATTGGCTGCGGCGCTGATCGCCGTCGTGGAGAACGGTCGGCAGGCCGAGGAGACTCGCGCACGTGCGGCGATCTCGCTTGGCCCTGTGCTCGAGCAGGTCGACACTGACAGTTTCGAGGACAGCGACGACCTTCCGATTACCGAGGCCATGTTTCATCGGATTCAGGAATCCCTCCGACGGATCTACACGGATACCCGCGCACCGAAAGAAGTGCGACGGCGAGTTCTTGAGGCCTCAGTGCGGGCGCCCCAGACCTGGCATCGCGACGCGATTCGGGCCGCGGTGGGCAGCGACGATGAAGCGTGGAAGGTGACAGCCGTCTTCTGCATGCGCTTCGTCAAGGGATTCGACGACGAGATTCTGAAAGCTCTGAACAGCACGGACCCCGCCATCTCTTACGAAGCTGTGGTCGCGGCAGGGAATTGGGGAATTGAAGCGGCCTGGCCGCACATTGCCGACCTGCTCGTGCCAGAGTCGACCGACAAGCCGCTCCTACTTGCGGCGATTGAGGCTGTGCCGACGATCCACCCGCACGATGCTGCGGAGATTCTCGGTGACCTCCTCGATTCTGACGACGAGGACGTCATCGACGCGGTGCAGGAAGCGCTCGCGATGGCCAAGGGACTGTCCGAGGATGATGATGAGAAGGAGGACGAGTGAGGAGATGGCAGGGGCCCCAAGGGGCCGCTCGGCAGTGTTGGCGTGCGCCCGGGCCGTCCCCAGCTCGACTGCGGCGCGGAGGGCTTCGCGCCGAGCGCAAAGCCACACGCGCGTGCCCAACGCGCGCCCAGTGTTGACTGTCAGTCAACTACGGGTTACCCTGGAGACAGGAGATGAAGACCATGAAGCCCGAAGGCGACTGACGTGAAACGTGAGACGCTGGAGGTCGAGTGCTGGTTTCTGATTCCTCTCGTGCGCGATTCAGACCGCAGGTTGCATCAACCGGTTTTGTGGAGGTTGCGCGAAGAGGCGTTGAGCGACGCATGGGGCGGATGGACGGGCCCAGAAACGATGCGGTGGGGTAGGAAATACGGCACGGTTCACGGAGGCTGGAAACCGGAGGGTTCCACTGACCCGGTCACCGACGAAAGCCGAAAGTACACCGTGTTCGTGCCGCCGGCGAGCCTGGACGCGCTCCGCTCGCTGCTGAAGAAGGCCGCAAAATTCGTTCGATCAACAGGAGGTTCTCTTGAGCGTTCGTGGACGACGTGAACGGATTATTCCAACGCCGAAAGACGGCTTCTTGGGGTGACTTTGGCGGACCGAGCGCTCCTGCGCGAGTGAGCGTTTACGACTTGCGAGGCTGATTGTGAAAGCCATCTATCAGACGATCACCGGGAGGCGGTTGAAGCTTGGCAAGCTGAGTGCGGATGAACGGAAATTCCTCGCTGCCGTGGAACAGAAGTTCCGTGCTCGGCCGGAGTGGACCGAGTTTGCCGCGTGGTGGGTAAGCCGGTTCCGGAAGGCGCGACTGCCAGCGTCCTCCGCGGTGCGCCGCATCTGCCAGGACCTTGAGGCACGCCTGGGTATTGCGCAGAGGAAGGTCGCGGCACCCGACTATCGGGACTACCTCGCAGACCTTATCGAGGAACGCTTCGGCTCGCGCTACAAGTTTTGTGAAGCTGCCGGAATAGACCCTGGCCAGCTGAGCCGCGTCTTCGCCAGCCGTGCCGATCTCTCGTTGCCGGCGCTCCAGAAGATCCTTCACGTGCTTGGCGCGGCGCTGGTCATTCAGGCCGAGGACACCGTGGAGGCGAAGGCCAGCCCAGAGGAGGCAAGCCGCGCCTTGGCGGCTGTCACCGCGTAGGCCTCGAACGTCTCTGCACGTGCGTCAGTCGCCGACTCAGCTTGCAAGAACTTGCAAGCCGTTCCGGAACACGCGTCCACGATCGGGATCAGACGGCCATGATGCGGGACAGCCGACCCCGATTTTCCGGAGTCGGCTGCGACTTGCCGCCGTTAGCGACTGCCTGTCACGCCGGAGGCCGCGGGTTCGAGTCCCGTCGACCCCGCCAACCTTCGCTCACGCTTGCCAACGAGGGCGTGAGCTTCGGTTAGCAAGCCACGCAGAGATTGTCCACTGCCTTCACGAGCCACGCCCGAGTCCTCCGAGCTGTGGCTTTGACACCGCCTGCGTACAGAGATGCTCGCAACGACATGGCGCGCTCTCTGTTATTCCGCTGCGTTCGATCCATCGAAGGCGCGCGTGTAGGCGCGGGCCGATGCGACCGGTCCACGTGGTGCCGGCTACACGCCGCCAACTTCCGACGTGCCCGCCTTGGGTCTAGAATACGTGCCGTCCCAGTTTCAAGCGGAGTCATTCGGGCATGCTCACAGCGGCATCCGGTCAGGCCCCGCGCCACCAGCGACCCTTCCTTGCCGGTCCCGCCCACGGAGGTCCTAATGCAGGCAGCATCCAGATTCTGCGGTGTCGTCCTCGTGGTGGCCATCGGGTCGCTCGGCGTTGGCGCTCGAGGGGCATGGTCGAACGCAGGTTCCCGTGCGACCCAAGCGCGTACGCCGGGTAATGCGTCGCAATCCAGCGCCAAACCGTTGGCCGCGGTCGAAACCAAGTTCCCCGGCCTGATCGCCCAGCTCGAGTCGCTGCATCGCGTCGGCGGCGCCGTCGTTGTCCGGTTCGCGGTGTTCAACAGCCGAAGCGAAGAGGGCTTCAACAACGCTGACGTCCTGCCGGTGCAGTTCGCGCGCGCCACGATCGTCGATCTGAAGCAGAACAAGAAATACCAGCCGATGACGGTCGGTGGCTGGGTGCTGGCCGGGCCCGGCACGCGGGGGGCGACCGAGGAGCGTCGCTCCGCACCCGGTGGGTCTTCCCGCTCGCGCCGCGGCGCCCGGGCCGGCGCGGCGGAGGAACCGGCCAGCGGGAACACGCTGATGTTCGGCGGGCCGTTCGGCCAGCGCCTCCAGCCGGGCGAGCGCCGGCGGATGTGGATCGTCTTTCCCGCGCCACCTGCGGATGCCGGCGACCTGACGATCGATCTCCCGACGCTGGCCACGTTCACCAACGTACCGGCCAGCACGATCACGAACGTGGAGAAGCCGGCCGGCGCGCCGATCACCGAGCCGTGGGGCATGCCCGGAGTCTCGGTCACGCTGGCCGAGGCGACGCGATCCGGGGACCAGGTCACAGTCAGACTCGTTATCAAGAACGAGGCCACCGCCGACACGCCGGCTGCGCCGAGCAGTCGATCGACGAGCGGCCGAGCGGGATCACGCACCCGTCCGGCCAACTCGCGCGCGCGAACAACAGGCCCGTCGTTTCCCCACGACAACGCGATATTCCAGCAGGTCTTCCTGCGATACGAGGACGCGGTGCTGCTCGATCTGCAAAACCAGAAGCTGTACGGCCCGGTCAAGGACCCCAGCGGCGCCGTCGTCGCGCGGCCGATGAACCAGCCGCGCCAGACTCGGCATCAGTTTGGCGGCTTGTACTCGGTGAATTCGGACAACTACATTCGTGCGGGCAACCAGACGACCGTGTCGGTCGCGTTTCAGGCTCCGCCGGCCGGCGTCAACAGCGTGTTCCTCTACCTGCCCGACATGCCACCACTGTTCGAGTCGATCGCGATGGCTGGCGAAGGCATCGCCCTGAGCGGTGGAGGCCGATCGTTTAGCGGGCAGGTCAAGGATCTGGAGGGCGCGCTGAAAAATCTGAACGCCACGGTGACGCAAAATGAAATCCAGATCTCGCTCTCGAGCGACGTGTTGTTCGATTTCGACAAAGCCGATATTCGCCCCGATGCCGCTGCGGCGCTGAAGAACGTCGCCGTGGTGATCAACGCGAATCCGGGCGGCGCGGTCCGCATCGAGGGGCATACCGACTCGGTCGGTGCCGAAGCCTACAACCTGCGCCTCTCGGAGCGGCGCGCCGAATCGGTGAAGGCGTGGCTCGCCGCGCAGGAAGGCATCACGGCCGCCCGAGTGGTCACACGCGGCTTTGGTAAATCCAGGCCGATCGCGTCCAACGACACGCCGGAGGGCCGTCAGAAGAACCGGCGCGTGGAGATTGTCGTGGCCCGTACGGCCGGCCGATGATGCTCCCCCATCCCAAGCCGCTCCTCGCGATCGTGCTGCTCGTGTGCGTCGGCGTCCGCGCACGTACGGGCGAAGGGCGGCCTACGGTCCGCGTAAAGGGTCGAACCCACCCTGAGAGCTCACGACAATCAGAGACCCTGACTTCCAGCCCGAGAGACGCGGACGCCGGGCGACAATGGGAGGAAGGGGTCCATGTCGAACTCGAAACTCCCCGAACGCGCTTCCCTCGAGTATCTGAAGAAGCGAGCGAAGGATCGGCTGCAGGAGCTGCGGCGCGCCGATCCCCGTGCCACGTTGGCGACGGCTCTGCTGTCCGTCGCGCGAGACCACGGCTTCTCCAGCTGGCGGTCGCTAAAGGCCGAGCTCGATCAGCGGCAAAAAAAGAACGTCGCCCTCTTCTTCGAGGCCTGTGCCAAAGGCGACGTCGCGGTGTTGCGCGGCTTGCTCGCACATGACCCAAGCCTGGCTCGCGTAAGCAACCCCGAGGGGCGCTATCAGGGCTGGACCGGACTGCACTCCGCGGCGCAGCGCGGGCACGTGGATGCCGTACGGTTGCTGCTCGATCACGGCGCGGATCCGAACGCGCGGGAGGCCGGAGACAACACCTACGCGCTGCACTGGGCGGCCGCCCACGGGCACCTCGAGACCGTACGCGCGCTGCTCGATGCGGGCGGCGACGTACACGGCATTGGCGACGTCCACGCGCTCGACGTCATCGGCTGGGCGACCTTCTACCGCGCGCCAGGTGACGACCCAACGCAGATGGATGGATCACGGCGAGACCTGGTGTCGCTCCTGCTCGAGCGCGGCGCGATCCACCACATCTTCTCGGCCATGTCCGTCGGAGACCTGGACCTCATTCAGAAGGTGGTGGAGCATCTACGGGGCGCGACAGTTCTGCATTCGCGATTTGAACGGCTATGAGGTGTATTTCATACAGTCCGCGGAAAGGTAGATCGCACCATCAGAGCTTCTCGCGCTTGCTCACGCCCAAGGAGTGCCCACTCCCCGCCTTGCTGGCGAATTCCGTGGGCCGGGGTTGTCCGGCTACCCCCACCAGACTTCGCCGGTCGCCAGGTGTGCGCGCACGACGTCCGGGTTCAGCGTGATGCCGAGCCCGGGTTTGCCGGTCACCTGAATGAACCCGTCTTTGATATAGGGACCGTCGAGTACCAGCACCTGGTCCATCCATCCGCCCTCGCCGGTGATGGTCTCGAGCGCGATGTAATCGCGGATCGACGCGGCCCACTGCGCCGCCGCGTACGTATACACCTGACTGCCGGTGTTGTGGGTCGCCATGGGCAGACCGTAGATGTGGGCGAGGTCGGCGATGCGCTTGGTCTCGAGGAAGCCACCGGAATTGCGCAGGTCGGGGTGCAGAATGTCGCAGCCCTGGCCCACGATAAAGTCCCTGAACCCTTCGCGGCGCGCGAGGTTCTCGCCCATGCAGATGGGCACGTTCGAGCTCGCGCATAACCGCTTCCAGGAATCGGAGTAGTCGACCGGGAGCGGATCCTCCAGCCAGACCGGCCTCACCGACTCGACAGCCTGCGCGATCTGAATCGACGTCCGCAGGTCGTACTCCCAGTGACAATGCACCATCAGGTCGCGATCCCACCCGATGGCTTCCCGGCAGTTCTCGAAGCCCTGGCGCGTGTTGATGAGCTCGCGCGTCGTCAGCATGCGATTCGAGCGATCGCGCGCGAAGTCGGTTGCGGGATTCGTGTGGGGGAATCCGAACTTGTGGCACGTGAAGCCGCTCGGATGCGCCTTCACCTTGTCGGCCCATTCCTTCACCGATGCCTTGTCCAGCATGGTACGAGGTGCGGCGTGGTCGTAGACGCGAACACGCTCCCGGAATCTGCCGCCAAGCAGCGTCGAGGTCGGCACGTCGAGGATGTTTCCAGCGAGGTCCCACAGCGCCATCTCGACCGCGCTGACCGCCCGCATCAAGTTGTGCGCCGAGCCGTCGGTCCGCGTGCCGCTCAAATCGCGCGTCCCTTCTCCCATGAAGGTGTAGAGCGCGTCGATCTCGAGCGGGTCTTTCCCCACGAGCCACGGCTTCAGCGAGAGGATCTGTTCCTTGACGCCGACGCCTGGGCTTCCGTAGCCCTCGGCGATACCATGCAGCCCGTCGTCCGCGGTGATTTGGACCAGCGTGTAGGTGCGGCTGGCGCCTTGCAACATCATCACCTGCACGTCGCGAATCTTCGCGCGCTTGCGCTGCGCCTCGGCAAGCTCCTGGAACAGGAACGGAAAGGCGACGGTAGAGCCGAGAAACTGGCGCCGGGAAGCGCCACCCGTGAGGGGGCTCGCCATGACGATCCTCCTGTGGATGGCGGGACTCTAGCAGAAATCGAGCCTTCGATCCGCCTCACTCCCACGAACGACCGCGCATGGCTGCTGGCGCGAAGGCAGAAGCAGTTTTCGCACGTGGCTCTATCGGATGGTCGTCAACGCCATCCTGAACCTGAAGCGCGCCGCAAATGGGAGGAAGTGTCCCGGCGGACGTGCAGCCGCTGGTCGATGCAGCCCGGATCGGCTGCACCAGCTGAAGCGGCCGATCCCGTATGCTAGAATGCCCCCGCCTTCTCAGCGTCTCATCCGGGGGGAGTCGCGGTGGAACTCCACGAATCCGTCGACGTCATCCTCAAGCACAAAGGCCCGCAGGTCTACGCCATCACGCCTGACGCGACGGTCTACGAAGCGCTCGAGAAACTCGCGGTGCACGATATCGGCGCTCTGCTCGTCATGCAGGGAACCGACCTGGTCGGGATCATGTCCGAGCGCGACTACGTGCGCAAGGTGATCCTCAAAGGGCGTTCGTCAAAGGACATGACGGTCGATGAGATCATGTCCAGCCCGGCCGTCACCGTGAACCCCAAGACCACGATCGATGACTGCATGCGCTGCATGACCGACCACCGCTGCCGCCACCTGCCCGTCGTGGAGGAGGGGAGCGTGGTCGGAGTGGTGTCGATCGGCGACCTCGTCAACTACATCATCACAACCCAGGACTTCACGATCCATCAGCTCGAGGACTACATCACCGGCAGGTACCCGGGGTAGAGTGCCCGATGGTCACTCTTGCCGGACAGATCCCCTTTTACTATCTCGCGGCCGCGAGCGTGGCGAGCGCGATTCTGGCTGTCACTCGTCGCAATCCTGTTCATAGCATGCTCTGGGTGCTCGTCCTCTTCTTACATGTCGCAGGGATCTTCCTGCTTCTGAGTGCGGAATTCCTGGCCGCCGTGCAGGTCATCGTGTACGCGGGCGCCATTCTGGTGTTCTACCTGTTTTTTCTCATGCTGCTCGACCTGCCGCGTGAGGAAGCGGGACTGCGATTCGGCGCTCATTGGCCGCTCGGTGCGGCCGCCGGGGTCGCGTTTGCAGCACTGGCCTGGTACACCCGTGAACCGGGGCTCCTGCCGGCCGGGGTCCCCAGCGCGGCACCCGCGCTGGGGTGGTCGACCGCGCCGCGTCCGGTCGCCGGCGGCCCCCCTCGAGGCAGCCTCTCCGCCGTCGGCACGGCACTCTTCACGCAGTTCGCGCTCCCCTTCGAGATCGCCTCCCTCATCCTTCTGGCCGCCATCGTGGGCGCAGTCGTTGTCGGCAGGAGAAAGACGCACTCCTGATGGTGCCCGTTGGCGCGTGCCTGGGGCTGAGCGCGATCCTCTTCGGGATTGGTCTCGTCGGGTTTCTCGGCCGACGCAACATCATCCTCATGCTCGTGTCGGTCGAGATCATGCTCAATGCCGTCAACGTCAGCCTGGCGGCCTTCAGCCAACATCTGCAGGACGCGCGCGGTCAGATCCTGGCCCTCTTTGTCATCGCGGTGGCGGCGGCGGAGGCAGCGGTCGGCCTGGGGCTGGTGCTCGCGCTCAGTCGGAACAGGCCGGGGGTTAGCGTCGAGAACCTGACCCAGTTGAAGTGGTGATGGCGCCTCTCCTCGCGATTCTTGTGTCGGCGGTGGGCGCTCTTCTCATCGCACGTACGGGCCAACGCCGCGCCAACCTGAGAGAAGGCTGGTCCGTTGCCGCCGGAGTGCTGCAGCTCGCGTGTGTGGCCTGGATGATCCCGGACGTCCTCGCGGGTCGCACACCGCAATATCTGCTTTCGCCAATCCTTCCTGGAATCGAGCTCGCGCTTCGGGTCGATGCCCTGGGCCTCCTGTTCGCTCTCGGAGCGTCGCTTCTCTGGATCGCCACCTCGTTCTACTCAATCGGCTACATGCGGTCCCTCGGGGAACACGCACAGACGCGCTACTTCGCGTGCTTCGCCCTGGCCCTCTCGGCCACCATGGGTGTGGCCTTCTCTGCCAACCTCTTTACCTTGTTCCTCTTTTACGAAGCATTGACCCTGGTCACCTACCCGCTCGTGGGGCACAAGGAGACACCCGAGGCCAAAGCTGGCGCTCGCAAGTACGTCATCTATCTCCTCGGTGCCGCCAAGGTGTTGCTCCTGGCAGCCGTCATCCTCACCTACAACATTGCCGGAACCCTCGAGTTCCGCAAGGGCGGAATCCTGCCAGCTTCGGCGGTGGCAGCCGAACCGATGCTGCTCTCGGTCGTCTTTGGCCTGTTTCTGTTTGGCTTCGCCAAGAACGCCGTGATGCCGCTCCACAGCTGGCTCCCGGCCGCCATGGTGGCTCCCACCCCCGTCAGCGCGCTCTTGCATGCCGTGGCCGTCGTCAAGACCGGGGTCTTCGCCACACTCCGGGTCTTTCTGTTCGTGTTCGGCGCCGAGGCCATGCGGCATCTCGGTGTAGACAATCTGGCGTTGGCAGTGGCCTCCGTGACGATTCTGGCCGGCTCGCTCTTGGCCCTCGGCCAGGACAACCTGAAGGCGCGGCTGGCCTTCTCGACGATCAGCCAGCTTTCCTACATTGTCCTCGGAGCGGCGCTGCTCACGCCGAGCGGGATCCTTGGCGGGATCGCCCATGTCACGAATCACGCCGTATCGAAGATCACGCTCTTCCTATGCGCCGGGTCGATTTACGTGTCTACGCACAAAACAGAGGTCAGCCAGATGTCGGGGCTGGCCAGGCAAATGCCCTGGACGATGGCCGCGTTTGCGGTCGCCACCCTGAGCCTCGTGGGTATTCCTCCCGCATCCGGGTTCGTCTCGAAGTGGTACCTCGCCCTTGGCTCAGTGGAGCGGGGCAGTCCGTGGCTCCTAGGCGTCCTGCTGGCCGGCTCGCTGCTGAGCGCGGCCTACCTCGGTCCCATCGTATACAAGGCTTACTTCGAAGAGCCTGACACCGGGCAGGGCAGGATCGTCGAGGTGCCCTGGATGGTCATCCCACTGGTACTCACCGCCCTGACCAGCTTGCTGTTAGGTATGTACCCGGATCCTGTCCTGAAGCTGGCAAGGAGCGTGCTGCCGTGACGTTCCTCGAGCGACAACTGGAGGATCCGGTTCGGTTCAAACGGATGAAGCGGTGGTTCTATGCAGGTCTCGCAGCACTGGCTCTCGGCGAGGTGGCAGCACCGTTTCTGTGGTATCCGGAGCACGGCCACTTCTCGTTTGAGGATTTCCCAGCCTGGGGCTCGCTCTACGGTTTGGTCTCCTGTGTCGTGATCATCGTGGTGTCAAAGCTCCTGGGAAAGCTGTGGCTCATTCGTCGGGAAACCTACTATGACTCCTGAATGGGCTCACCCAGGGCTGTTCCTGATCCTTGGCGCCTGGCTCCTGCCATGGCTCAAAGGCAGGACCAAACGCCTCGCCATGGTTGTGCTGCCGGCTTCAGCCCTGGTCGGCTGCATTCTCATGGAGCCGGGCACCCATGGCGTGGTGCGCTTCCTGGGACAGGAGCTCGTGTTCGGGCGCGTGGACCGGCTGAGCCTCGTTTTTTCGTACGTCTTCTCTTTCCTCACCCTCCTCGGGATGGTGTATTCGCTCCACGTGGACGATGACGCGCAACACGTGGCTGCCTTGACTTACGCAGGCGGTGCGCTTGGAGTCACGTTCGCGGGGGACTTCCTGTCCCTTTTCGTGTTCTGGGAGCTGATGGCCCTGTCAGCCGCGCTCCTCGTCTGGCTGCGCCGCGAACCGGGCGCGGTGGCGGCCGGATTCCGCTACCTTCTTGTCCATGTGTTCGGGGGGTTGTGCTTGCTGGGAGGGATCGTTCTCTACTGGTCCCAAACCGGATCGCTCACCTTCGGCGACATGTCGCCGTATGCCGGGAGTGCGGCGTTCACGTTGATTCTCCTCGCGTTTCTCCTGAACGCGGCCGTGCCGCCGCTGGGGGCCTGGCTTCCAGACGCCTACCCGGAGGCCACGGCCACGGGAGCTGTATTTCTGACGGCCTTTACCACCAAGTCTGCGGTCTACGCGTTGATCAGAGGATTCGCCGGCACGGAAATCCTGGTGTGGTGGGGAGCAGGCATGGCGGTGTATGGCGTGGTGTACGCCGTCCTCGAAAACGATGCGCGGAGGCTGCTGGCGTACCACATCATCAGCCAGGTGGGCTACATGGTTTGCGGGGTGGGGATCGGCACCACGCTCGCTTTGAACGGCGCAGCCGCCCACGCCTTCGCACACATCCTCTACAAGGCACTGCTCTTCATGGGAGCGGGTGCCGTGCTCCAGGTGACTGGCCTGCGAAAGCTGAGCGACATGGGCGGTCTCTACAAGACCATGCCGCGTACTCTCGCCCTCTACATGGTGGGTGCCTTCGCGATCTCAGCCGTACCGCTCTTCAGCGGCTTCGTGAGCAAGTCGATGATCGTTTCCTCTGCGGCTGAATCCCACCGGGGCGTCATCTTCCTCTTGCTCACCCTGGCTTCCTCCGGGACCTTCCTGCACACCGGGCTCAAGCTTCCCTACTACATGTTCTTCGGCAAGGACCCCGGCGTTGGGGACACCGGTCTCCCACCCCAACGCGCAGGCATGCGCGTTGGGGACCCCGGCCTGCGCGGACACGAGCCGCCCGCGAACATGCTCGTGGCCATGAGTGTGGCTGCGGCGGCGTGCATTCTCATCGGGTCGGTCCCCGCGGTGTTGTACGGGCAGCTCCCGTATCCGGTGGAGTACGCGCCGTACACCACGCGGCACGTCGTGGCGACATTGGGACTTCTAGCCTTTACGGCGGTGGGGTTTTTCCTGATGCTCAGGCACCTGGATCCCGAACCCATCGTCAGCCTTGACACCGATTGGTTCTACCGCCGGGGATTGGCGGCCGCTCTGGCCGTGGTCGATCGTGGGCTTGCGCGACTCGAGGGCTTCGTTGGGCAGACCTACGAGATCGTCATGCAGGGGCCTCTGCTGGGGGCGGCGTCGCAGCTACGCGAGATCGATGCTCGTGTGATCGACGCCACAGCGGACGGCGTCGGCCGGTTGACGCAGAGCCTGAGCCGGAGCCTGAGCACGGCGGTGAGCGGTCACGCCCAGCACTATGGGCTCATCATGGCAGCCGGTGTCCTGGCTGCTATTGCGCTTGCGGTTTTCGGCTGGTGACCACGTACCCAATCCTCACGGCGACCACGTTTCTGCCTCTGCTGGGAGCTGTCGCGATCCTGTTGTTCCGCGATCGGCTGGCGCGGTGGATCGCCCTGGCGACGACGCTGGCCACCCTGGCTGTCTCAGTCCCACTCTACCTGCGCTTCGACAAAACCTCGAGCGCGTTGCAATTCGTCGAGGGAGTCCCCTGGATTCCGTCCTGGAACGTGGCCTACGGAATGGGCGTCGATGGAATCAGCCTTCCGTTCATCCTGCTTTCAGCGTTGGTGAGCGTGCTGTGTGTGAGCGCCTCGTGGACCGCGATCCAGCTGCGCGTACGGGATTTCTACGCCGCGCTCCTGGTGTCGGAGACCGCGATGATTGGCCTGTTCGCGTGCACGAATTTTTTTCTCTTCTACGTGTTCTGGGAGCTGATGATCGTTCCGATGTTTCTCATCATCGGCGTGTGGGGAAGTGCAGGCCGCGTCTACGCCTCGGTCAAGTTTCTGCTGTTCACGCTCGCTGGGAGCCTGCTGATGCTCGTTGGGCTGATCGCGCTCCTTCACGCGAGCGGCACATTGGAATTCCAGGCGCTCGCCCAAACGACGCCGAGGCTGAGCCTCGAGCGGCAGGCGTGGCTCTTCGTGGCTTTTTCGGCCGCGTTCGCGGTCAAGGTCCCGATGTTCCCGGTACACACCTGGCTGCCAGACGCCCACACCGAGGCGCCGACCGCAGGGAGCGTGATCCTGGCAGGGATTCTCCTCAAGATGGGTGGCTATGGGCTCTTGCGGATTGCTCTGCCGATCCTGCCCGATGCCACACGGTTCTTCGTCAAGCCCATGTTAGGGCTCTCCGTGGTGGCCATTGTCTACGGCGCGTACGTGACCCTGGCCCAGACAGATGTCAAACGCCTCATCGCGTACTCGAGCATCAGCCACATGGGCTTCGTGACTCTGGGGATCTTTACACTCAACCGGAGCGGTCTCGAGGGGGCCGTCCTCCAGATGCTCAACCACGGGATCGTCACCGGCGCCCTCTTCCTCTGCGTCGGGATGATCTATGAGCGGACACACACGCGGGAAATCGCGGAGTACGGAGGGCTGTTCAAGGTCGCACCGATCTACTCCACGCTCCTGGCGTTCTTCTGCCTGGCCGCCGTGGGATTCCCCGGCTTGAATTCCTTCGTCGGAGAGTTCCTCATCATCAGCGGAGTCTTCACGACCTGGCCCTGGTTCGGGGTCCTGGCTGTCTGGGGTGTGGCTCTGGGTACCGCCTATATTCTCTGGCTCTACTCCAGAGTGGCTTTGGGCGACCTACGGCCCGGACTGCGAGCGTTACGCCTGGACCTGAACGCACGGGAGGTGGCGACGCTTGTCCCGCTGGTGGTCCTGGCGCTGGTCATCGGCCTCTATCCTGAGTCCGTGCTGGGCGTTCTCCGGGCTTCCGTGACGCAGCTGATCCTGGCCGCGTCAGGCGATGTGGCGGGGCGCCTGTGACGAATCTGATTCCGCTCCTTCCGGAGATGGTTCTTGCCGGCGCGGCACTCGCGCTCATCCTGATCGCGCGTCATGTCAAGCGCGCCCGGTTCGCCGCCGCCTGGGTGGTCATCGCGACGGCCGCCGCCATTGCCTGTAGCTGGGCCTTCTCCGTGAACTTGACCGGGCCCAGGACCGGGTTTGGAGGCACGATCGCCGGCGACGGCTACGCTCAGTTTTTCAACGTCCTCTTCGCTGCGAACCTGGTCCTGGTCACGCTCCTCTCCGAAAGGCACCTCGACTCGGAGCACGTTCCGGCTGCCGAGTACTATGCGCTGCTTCTGCTGGCCTCGACAGGCATGATGCTCGCCGCCTCGGCCGCCGACCTGTTGATCCTCTACCTGGGACTGGAGCTCATGACGCTGTGCTCGTACATCCTGGTGGGAATCACACGCGACAGGCCCGCTTCGAATGAGGCGGCGATCAAGTACTTCCTCCTGGGCTCTTTCGCATCCGCCCTTTTTCTCTACGGCATCGGCTTCGTCTACGGTGTGACGGGGGCGACCGACTTCGCGACGATTGCTTCGGTTGTGTCTGAGCGGAGTCTGGGGCAGCACCCGCTGCTCCTGGTCGGCGTGGCGCTGGTGGCCGGTGGACTCGCGTTCAAGATCGCGGCGGTGCCATTTCACGCCTGGGCGCCGGACGCCTACCAGGGTGCCACCGCCCCAGTCGCGGCATTCCTGGCCGCCGGCTCGAAGGCAGCGGGCTTGGCGGCGTTCGTTCGCGTCTGCATGGTGGCGTTTGCGCTCGAGCAACACATCTGGTCCGAGATCCTGGTGGGGCTTGCGGCCCTGTCGCTGGTCGTGGGGAGTCTCGTCGCCGTGTCCCAATCGAACATGAAGCGCCTGCTGGCCTATTCGTCCATCGCGCATGCCGGGTACGCGCTGCTCGGCCTGATTCCCGGAACACCGGACGGGGCCTCAGCCACGATGACCTACGCCTTCGTCTATTCCTTCATGACCCTCGGGGCCTTCGGCGTGGTCATTGCGCTGGGCCAGCGTGGCGAGGATCTGGTAGGGTATCGAGGCTTGGCGGCGACCGCTCCTGGGACCGCCGCCCTGATGTTCCTTTTTCTGCTGTCCCTGACCGGAATTCCGCCGACGGCAGGATTCGCGGCCAAGTTCGCGGTGATCCTGAGCGCGGTGCGTGCGGGCTATGTGGTGTTGGCGGTCCTGGCTGTGCTCTGTAGTGTGGTGTCGGCGTTCTTCTACTTGCGGGTGGCTGTCCTGATGTACATGGCGGAGCCGGAGGGATCGGCGCCGGAACGCGTTCCGGCCGCGGTATCTGCCGCACTGGCGGTCGCAGCGGTTGTGACGATTATCGGGGGGATCTTTCCCAACACCTTCGCAGCGTGGACGGTGCCACCGTAAAAGAGTTTTCAGTTGTCAGTAGAGCAGAAGCGGTTTCCTAACCGGCGCGGGTCCTGTCCGAGGCCCGCGCACGGGTGCTCAGGCCGAAAAACATGATCACGGCTGACGGCCCTGCGCGCCCGTGGGCGCCCGGCCTCGGCCACCCGCGGGGTTATGAAACCGCCTGTCGTCAGTTATCAGTTTTGAAGGAGAATTGGCCAAGGCACAGCCACCCGATACTGAGAAGTGAGAACTGAAAACTGTGAACTACAACGATGACTGAATACCTCGGGCTCGTCGTCGCCTTTATCCTCGCAGGGGCGTTCTGCGCGGCGAACGTGGTGCTGGCGTCCATCCTCGGCCCGAAGAAACCGTCTCGCGTGAAATCAGAGCCGTTCGAGTGCGGAGAGCCTCCCTTGTCTCTGCCGACCGGCCGTATCTCGATCAAGTTCTACTTGACCGCCATTCTCTTTATCCTGTTCGACGTGGAGCTGGTCTTCCTGTACCCATGGGCGGTGGTCTATCGTGGGCTCGGCGTCCTGGGCCTGACCGAGATGGTCATCTTTCTGGGGGTCCTCATGGTGGGGTTCATCTATGCCTGGGACAATGGCGCCCTGGATTGGCAGTGAGAACCGCGGCGCGAAGCGCGTGAGGGGCGTGCGGTGGACTCCCCACGCGCACCAGTTTGAGCAACCGGCGTTGCTAGCAAGATCCGGAGCGTAAGCGACGGCTGCGCATGGGGGTGGGGCCCCATGCGGATTAAGAAAATGTCCAGCGAACCAGGGTTCTTGACCACTCGGCTCGACGAGGCCATCGGCTGGGCCCGGAAGTTCTCGATCTTCCAGTATCCCTTCGTGACGGCCTGCTGCGGGATGGAGTACATGGCCACAGCCTGTTCCCATTACGACGTCGATCGCTTCGGCGCCGGCTTGCCCAGATTCTCGCCGCGCCAGGCGGACGTGCTCTTTGTGGTCGGCACCATCAGCCACAAGATGGCGCCGGTGCTGAAGCGGATCTACGACCAGATGGCCGAGCCAAAGTGGGTCGTCTCGTTCGGCGTCTGCACCTGCACGGGCGGCTTCTACGACAACTATGCCACCGTCATGGGAATCGACACGATCATGCCGGTCGATGTCTATATCCCGGGTTGTCCTCCGCGGCCGGAGTACGTCCTCGACGGGCTGCTGAAGCTTCAAGCCAAGATCCAGGCGCAGCACTCGAGCGGCGAACGTCCTGTTCCGGAACAGAGGCCTGTCCTGAGCGAGCGACAGCGAGTCGAAGGGCCGGAGGTCGTTGCATGAACGCCGCTTCTCTGATTCAGGCCGTGAAGGACCGCTTCCGGGAGGCCGTCACCGGCGCTCACTCGTACCGGGGCGATGCCACCGTGCTGCTCTGCCGGGAGCTGTTGCTCGAGGTTGCGCGCGCACTGAAGGATGACGCCGTGTTTCGGATGAACATGCTCGTGGACCTCACGGCCGTGGACTTCTCCTCCTTTGGAAAGAAGCGTCCCCCGGCGTTTTTTGCCTCTTCCGGCGTCGCGGTGGGCCCCTCGCCGGAAATTCCAGACCAGGATCCCTGGCCCGGACCTCCAGCGCACCCGCCCGGTGCGGGTGCCACGCTGGCGCGCTTTGTCGTCGTGTACCACCTCTTTTCCCTGCCACTCAAACACCGGCTGCGGTTGGAGGTGCCTGTGGAGGACGTCGAGGAGGCCGATCCGGAAGTCGATTCGGTGACTTCCGTGTGGGCCGGTGCCGACTGGCTCGAGCGGGAGGTCTGGGACATGTTCGGGATCCGCTTCCGGGGACATCCGAACTTGAAGCGCATCTTGATGTACGACGAGTTCGTCGGCCATCCGCTTCGCAAGGACTACCCGGTCAACAAGCGGCAGCCACTGATAGGGCCAGTGTATTAGCGCGGTTGTCAGTTATCAGTAAGCAGTTGTCAGTTATCAGTAATCAGTTATCAGTTATCAGTTCGAAGGAGACGGAAAGAAGCCAAGAAACAGCAACCTGATACTGAAAACTGATTACTGAAAACTGAAAACTACAACAGGTATGGATCCGTCCCACACGCGTCAAGGCACCCCAGGGGAACTGGAAACCCGGGAGATGCTCCTCAACATCGGTCCCGCGCATCCGGCCATGCACGGGATCATCCGAATCATCGCGAAGCTCGATGGCGAGCAGATCGTGGACGCCGATGTGGAGATCGGCTACCTCCACCGAGGCTTCGAGAAGATGTCGGAGACCGTGGACTACAACGGCGTCATCCCCTATACCGACCGGCTCAACTACGTCTCGCCCCTCATCAACAACATGGGCTACTGCATGGCCGTGGAGAAGCTGCTGGGAATCTCCGTTCCCGAGCGCTGTCACTACATCCGGGTCATCATGTCGGAGATCTCCCGGATCACGGATCACCTCACCTGCGTGGGCGCCAGCGCCATGGAGCTGGGGGCCTTTACCGTCTTTCTCTACATGATCAAGGCCCGGGAGTACCTGTGGGAGCTCGTCGAGATGGTGACGGGCGCGCGTCTGACCGTGTCCTACTGCCGGGTGGGCGGCGTGAAAGGCGATCTGCCTGAGGGTTTCGATGAGTCGTGCCGGAAAGCCTTGCAGGAGACCCGGCAGGTACTCGCGGAATCAGACGGGCTCCTCACGCGCAACCGCATCTTTGTCGACCGCATGTCAGGGACTGGCAAGATCACCGCGGAGGATGCTGTTTCCTACGGCATTACCGGGCCGTTCCTGCGTGCCACCGGCGTGGACTACGACGTGCGCAAGGATTGCCCGTACTCCGTCTACGACCGACTCGAGTTCGACGTACCCGTGGGAACCCGAGGGGATAACCTCGACCGCTATCTGGTCCGGATGGAGGAGATGGCACAGTCCATACGGATCATCGAGCAGGCCCTGCGGGACATTCCCCCGGGTCCGTTCCAGGTCCACCCGGAGACAGGACGCCCGATTGCGGCGTCGGAAATGGTGGATCAGGCCAAGATGGGGAACATCCCCGCCATCGCGGACACACGCGCCGTGACCGATCCGACGCTCGAAGGCTCGGCCAAGCCACTGCACGTCAACATCGCTGCCGACGAGAAGCGAGTGTTTCTTCCTCCGAAGGAAGACACCTACGGCAACATCGAGGGGCTGATGCAGCACTTCAAACTCGTCATGTACGGCCATGGCGTCCGGCCGCCGAAGGGAGAAGTGTACTTTCCGGTGGAGGGGGCGAACGGCGAGCTGGGATTCTATGTCGTGAGTGATGGGACCAACAGCCCCTACCGTGTCCGCGTTCGTCCACCTTGCTTCGCCATCATGTCGGCTCTGCCCAAACTCCTCATCGGGGACATGATGGCAGACCTCACTCCGACATTCGGGTCGGTCAACATGATCGGGGGCGAACTGGATCGGTGAACCTCGCCGTGCCTGCGCGGTACAAATGTGTACGAAAGTGTCGACTCTTGGGGCGCGCAAGCACGGCTAGCCCCCGCGTAGCGGGGCCCTGAGAAAAGCTACCTAGCGAAGCGGAGCCTCATGTCTCTGACACGCGTCACTGGCCGGTTTGAAGGCGAAGCTTCGCTAGAGGCACAAGCCCGGGAAATCCTCCAACACTACGACCAGCCACGGGCAGCCGTGTTGCCCCTCTTGTGGCTGGTTCAGGAGAACTGCGGCCATATCTCCTCGGAGGCCGAGTTCTGGGTGGGACGCCTCGTCGGGGTGGCTGTCTCCCACATCCGTGAAGTGGTTTCCTTCTACTCGATGTTCCGTACAAGAGACGCGGGCCGGCACGAGCTTCGGGTGTGTACGAGCCTGCCGTGCATGTTACGCGGCGCGGGGGATGTGCTGGGCCAGCTCGAGGATCGCTTGAACATTCGCCCGGGTGAGACCACTCCGGGGGGCGAGTTGACCCTCACGGAGGTCGAGTGCCTGTGCGCGTGCGAGATTGCGCCCATGGCGCAACTCGACGAGCAATTCGTCGGGCCCCTGCATGGGGAAGCTCTGGAGGCCGTCCTACGCGATGCGCTGAGGGAACCCACGGACTCGAGCCAGACCTCGGAGCCCCACTCCGGGGCCCCCGCCGCGCGTAATGTGCGCGGTGGGGTGGAGGCCGGGGCCCCCGCCGCGCGTAGTGTGCGCGGTGGGGTGGAGCCCTTTGTGTCCACTGACGGGCCCGTCCTCTCAACCCGGTTCAGGGACACAGCGGGGACGTGGTTGGATTCGTACGTCGCCGATGGAGGATACCGCGCAGCCGGGAAAGCGCTCATGTCGATGACGCCGGCGCAGATCATCGACGAGGTCGCGCGGGCCAACCTCCGCGGTCTGGGCGGGGCTGGATTTCCGACCGCGAAAAAGTGGTCCTTTATCCCAAAGGCGAGCCCGAAGCCCAAGTATCTGGTCGTCAACGCCGATGAAGGCGAGCCGGGGACCTTCAAGGACCGGTACATCCTCGAGCGGGATCCCCACGCGCTTCTCGAGGGGATGATCATCGCTGCCTATACGATCGGGAGCCACAAGGCGTATGTCTATATTCGTGGCGAGTACTTCCGATCAGCGCAGCGCTTCAGACGTGCCGTGGAGGAGGCCTACGCGCGGGGCTGGCTGGGCAAGAACATCCAGGGGAGCGGCTTTGACCTGGATGTGGTGATCCATCGCGGGGCAGGCGCTTATATCTGTGGCGAAGAGACAGCTCTCCTCACTTCTCTGGAAGGGGGGAAGGGCTTTCCCAGGCTCAAGCCTCCGTTCCCGGCAATCTCTGGCCTCTTCCAGTGCCCGACTATTGTGAACAATGTCGAGACCCTGGCCTGCATTCCCTTCATCCTGCGCGAAGGCGCCGAACGTTTCGCTGCCCTGGGAACCCCCAAGCAGGGCGGCACCAGGCTGTTCTCGGTGTGCGGGCATGTCAACCGGCCCGGCCTCTACGAGGCGCCAGTGGGCGTGACGCTGCGCGAGCTTGTCGAATCTCACGGCTATGCGGAGGGAGTACGTCGCGGCCGGAGGCTCAAGGCTGTGATCCCCGGAGGAATCTCGGCGAAAGTGCTCACCGCGGAAGAAATCGACGTCCGCATGGACTTCGACTCCCTGATGGCGGCAGGCACAATGGCCGGCTCCGGTGGCGTGATCGTGATGGATGAGACCACCTGCATGCTCGACGCCCTTCAGTCCGCAGCCAAGTTCTTCGCCCACGAGTCATGCGGGCAGTGCTCTCCCTGCCGCGAGGGAACCGGCTGGGTTCACCGCATCATGCGTCGTCTTTCCGAG
>JACOUA010000440.1 GCA_016178075.1 Acidobacteriota bacterium | reverse complement strand
GCCTCGGTCAGGAAGTAGCTCTGACAGGCGGCGTCGACGAGATCGCGGGCCAGCGCGGGTTGTCTCCCCTGGAAGCGCGCCAGCGCGACGACCTGTTCGATGAGATCGCGCGGGTGACACGCCCGGCGTTTCAGGCCGCGCCCCTGGTAATACTCGCGCATGAGGTACTCCACGATCGCGGGCTTGTAGGCCAGCCCCCGGCGCGCGCAGTCGAGCTCGAAGATCCGCGCGTACTCCTCCGGCGTCGGATCCGACGCGTGGATTTTGTACGGGATACGCCGCAGAAATGCCTCGTCGGCCAGCGCCTCGGGATCGAGATTCGTGGCAAAGACCGTGAAGACGTCGAACGGCACCTCGAACTTCTGGCCGGTGTGGAGCGTCAGGTAGTCCACCCGGCTTTCGAGGGGCACGATCCACCTGTTGAGCAGGTCGCGCGCGGCGACACGCTGCCGGCCAAAGTCGTCGACGAGGAGGACGCCGCCGTTCGCTTTCATCTGAAGCGGCGCCTCGTAGAACCGCGAGAGCGGATCGAACCGCAGATCGAGCAGGTCGAGCGTCAGCTCTCCGCCCACGACCACGACGGGACGCTCGATGACCACCCATCGGCGGTCCCACGTATCTTCCATCACGAGCTGATCGGTTGCCGGCCGGGCGCGCTCGCGCGGGGAATGGTTCACCGGATCATGGACCAGGATGATCTGGCCATCGACTTCGACGGCGTGCGGCACGTGGATCGTACCGCCGAGCGTTCGGCCAATCGCGCGCGCGATGGCGGTCTTGCCATTGCCGGCAGGACCGTAGAGAAACAGCGCCTTCCCCGCGTTGACCGCCGGGCCGAGCTGATCGAGCATCCGTCGGTTGACGACGAGGTGGGACAATCCGGCCGCCAGGCGCTCGCGATCGATCGTGGAGCGTTCGATGGCCTGCGCCGCGACGGCGGTCACGTATTGCGGGAGCGGCACCGGGGCGGGGCCCACGTACTGACTGGCCTCGAGAAACTGCTGCGCGCGCGTCCGCCCCGCATCAGTGAGGGCGTATCGGTAGCCGGCCGCGCCGGCCTGCAGCGCCGCCGCGCTGTTCTTCACTTCGATCAGACGCTCCATCCGGGCATGGCTCACGAGGGGCTCGAGCGCGGGAAACGGCAGGCACAGTTTCCGGTCCAGGTCCAGGCCGGTCGCGTCGCCGAGATAGAGCGCCTTCAACACGAGCTGCAGCACCAGATCGGCCGACAGGCCGGCCTGCTCGATCGTCAGCGGGGCCTTGACCCGGACCTGGCGGCTGGGTTCTGCAACCGGCTCGGCTTCGACTGTGACGAGCGCACTCACGGCTCCACCTCTACTTTTTGATGATCGGCATCAGGACGGTCATGAACTGGATCGCCGCCGGCCCGATGGTCACGACCCAAATCGCCGGAAAGATGCAGAAGACAAGCGGAAACACCATCTTGACGCCGGTCTTGGCCGCCGCCTCCTCCGCGCGCTGACGACGCTTGGTGCGGAGCGTTTCGGAATGGACGCGCAGCGACTGCGCGATGCTCGTGCCGAATCGATCGGTCTGGACCAGCATCGAGACCAGCGATCGCACGTCGTCGATCCCGGTTCGATCGGCGAGGTTCTTGAGCGCCTCGATTCGCGGTTTGCCGGCGCGAAGCTCGAGATTGACGATCCGAAGCTCATCGGCGAGGTCGGGAAACGCGAATTCCAGCTCCTGTCCAACCCTCACCATGGCCTGATCGAGACCCAGCCCCGCCTCGACGCAGACCACGAGGAGATCCAGGACGTCGGCGAGCGCGAGCTGGATGCGATGCTGGCGGCGCTTCGCGAGCCGGCCGACCCACATGCCCGGCAGCAGGTAGGCCACGCCCAGCGCCGAGAGCGCGAGGAGGAGATCGGGCCGGACGAGGATCGGCGTCGCCAAGAGCAGGAACGCCCCAATCGCCAGGACGACGCGCACGCCATAAAAGATCGGCAGCGCCTCCGGACCGCGGTAACCCGCCTGCGTCATTCGAAGCTGCAGCCGTCCCATCTCCCGTGGCGATCGCGGCACGCGCGCGCCGAGGCCTTTGAGGGCCTTCAGGACCGCCTGTCTCGATGGCGGCGACGAGACCGGCACGGACTGGACCCTCCCGTCCTGAAGTCGGCGAGAGACGAGCGCTGGCAGCCCGTGTCGAAACTGGAGCATCCGCGCGCCGACGGCGGCGATGGAGAGCGAGGCGAAGAAAAACGCCAGGACCGGCAGCAGCAGCGTCACGTCACACCTCAATCCGGATGATGCGCCTGATCCACACGTACCCGACCGCCTGCATCGCCGCGGCACCGATGAGGAGGGCCCGGCCGATGGATTCGGTGAAGAGCACCTGGACGTGATCGGGGTTGATGACGTACAGCACGCACAGGAGGCCGGCCGGGAGCGCCAGCAGGACGTAGCCCGTGAAGCGGCCGTGCGCGGTGTAGACGCGAACCTGGCGCAGGATTTTGAAACGCTCGCGCACCACCCGGGCCAGGTTCTCGAGAATCTCCGACAAGTTGCCGCCGGTCTCGCGCTGCGTCAGGACCGCCGTCGCGAAGAACCGGACGTCGAGCAGCGGAACGCGCTCGCTGAGGCCGTTGAGCGCGTCTTTGATCGGCAGGCCGAAATTGTGCTCGTCGACCGTCTTCCGGAATTCCGGTCCGACGGGATCCTCCAGGTCGTCGCCGACCATGCTCATGGCGGTCGTGAACCCGTGGCCCGCCCGAATGGCGCGGGACAGAAGGTCGAGCGCTTCCGGAAAGCGCTCCTCGAAGCGTCGCCAGCGTCTCGCGCGTCTCACGCGGAGGTACAGGAGCGGAACCGAAAGCGCCGCGGCGGCGCTCAGCACCGCGTACGCCGGATACCACAAGGCGGTCATGAAGAACGCGAAGAGCGCGCAGCCGAGCGAGGCCAGGACGAAGACCCCTGGTCCCATCTTCACGCCCGCTTGATCCGCCAGGCGAGCCAGTGTCGATCCGTACCGGCTTCGTCCGACGAGCTGATCGAGCGCGGGCAGCGGTCCGGCGGTCTGCGGGCGCAGAACCGACGTCTCGACCTCGGGCTCGCCGTCGGTGGCGCCTTCCCGCATCCGGGCGTCGAGCTTCCGGCGCATCAGCGCGCCCGGAAGCCTCGCCACGAGACCGGCCGCCCCGATGATCGCGCCGGTGACCGCCAAAAAGACGAACCCCGCTATCACCCACGCCATATCAACGGACCTCCGTCACACCCTCGAACATGTCCGGCGGCAGGTGGATGCCACAGGCCCGCAGACGATCGCAGACTTTCGGCCGCACACCCGTCGCGCGGAAGCGCCCGATGACCTTGCCGTCCTGGGTCATCCCGACTTTTTCGAAGAGGAAGATCTCCTGCATCGTGATCACGTCGCCTTCCATGCCCGTGATCTCCGAGATGCCGATCACCTTGCGCGACCCGTCGCTCAACCGCGTCTGCTGGATGACGATCTGGATGGCCGACGCGATCTGTTGCCGCACGGCGCGGTCCGGCAGATTCATGTTGGCCATCGCAACCATCGTTTCGATGCGGGACAACGCGTCGCGGGCGGAGTTGGCGTGGACTGTCGTCAGCGACCCGTCGTGGCCGGTGTTCATGGCCTGCAGCATGTCGAGCGCCTCTTCGCCGCGGACCTCGCCGACCACGATGCGATCCGGGCGCATCCGAAGCGCGTTGATCACGAGCTGACGCTGGCGCACGGCGCCTTTGCCCTCGACGTTCGGCCCGCGTGTCTCGAGCCGAACGACGTGCTCCTGGTGAAGCTGCAGCTCCGCCGCGTCTTCGATGGTCACGATGCGCTCGCGCTCGGAGATGAAGCCGGACAGCACGTTGAGGACCGTCGTCTTGCCCGCGCCGGTGCCGCCGCTGATGAGGACGTTCAACCGCGCTCGGACGCAGTGGGTGAGGAAATCGAGCATCGGTCGCGTCAGGGCACGCAGCATGACCAGGTCCTCCCCTTTCAGCCGCTCCGCCGGGAACCGGCGGATCGAGAGCAGCGGGCCGTCCACGGCCAGGGGGGGAATGATGGCGTTGACGCGCGAGCCGTCTCGCAATCGCGCGTCGACCATCGGCGAGCTGTCGTCGACGCGCCGGCCGACGCCGCTGACGATCCGATCGATGACGCGCAGCAGATGCTGGTCGTCCTGAAAGGCGGCATGCACCCGCTCGAGCACGCCGCCGCGCTCGACAAACACCAGCTTGTGGGTGTTGACCAGGATGTCGCTGATGGACGGATCGCGCAGCAGCGGCTCGAGCGGGCCAAGCCCGAACACCTCGTCCACGACGTCCCCGACCACGAGGTCACGCTCGCTCATCGTCAAGGGCATCGCCTCTTCGCCGACGAGCTCGAGGATGACCTTCCGGATGTCGCCTTCGGCGCGCGCCCGATCGACCGACGCCAGGGCCTCGAGGTTGAGCCGCGTCAGGAGCTTGCGGTGCACCGTGGCCCGAAGCTCGAGGTACTGCGGGCGAAGCCGTTCGACCGCCTTCGCCGAGGCTACGGCGGTCAAGTCGCGCCGGCTCGCGCCGTCACGGACGGCGGCGCCATTCGGCATGACCGGCTGATCGATCGTCATCTTCATAACAATCTAGGCCGGGGCTCTGCCCCGGACCCCGGCTCGGTCGCTTGCGGGGGCCCCTACGCCCCGCGCCGCTCCCTCGCAGGCGCGCTGTGCGCGCCTAGGACCGCTATACGGTAACGAGAACACAATCCTCGTAAGGCGCCGTATAGCGGTCCACGGAAGGCGCGCTTCTTCTCGGGCGCCGCCGGCGCGGGCGGCTCGCGGCCGTCGAGAATGGCGCTCGTGAAGCGCGAGAACTGCGCCGCGAGCTCCGAATGGTTGGTCATGGTCAGGGGCACCCCCGAATTGAGCGCCGCCGAGACCACCGCGTAATCACTGGGAAAGGTGTGTTCGATCCGATACCCGAGCGCCGCCTCAATCTGCTTCGGGCCGATGAGCAGGTGATCGGCCGTCCGGTTGAGGATGACCTGCACCCGCTCGGCCCCCGCGCCGAGCTGCCTTACCCGCTCGACCAGTCGCTGCGCGTTGCGCACCGACGGCACGTCGGGGTTGGTCACGAGGAAAATCGAATCGGCCGCATACAAGGCCGCCAGCGTGCACGACCCGATCGAGTTGCCGGCGTCCACGATGATGTGGTCGTGCGTGCGGGCCAGGATGCGGAACAGCTCTTCGACCGCCCCGGCGTCCTGCGGGCCGGGCCGGTCGAACTGATCGGACGCCGCTAGGACCTCCAACCCCGACTTGTGCCGGGCCAGCAGCTCCCGCAGGAACTCCCGATCCAGGCGGTGGATGTTCTCGATGGCGTCGAGCACCGAGAAGCGCGGGCGGATGCCGAGAAACAGCGCCGCTTCGCCCAGACCCGGCTTGAGATCGACTATGACGGTCGGCCGGCCGCCGTGACGGGCCAGCTCCACCGCGCAGTTCACCGCGATCGTCGTCGTGCCGGCGCCGCCTTTCGCGCCGAAGAAGAGCGTGGTCCGCGACGGTTGACGCGCCGAGGCCAGCGCGCCCTCCCGGCGGGAGGCCGCCCGGCGAATCGCGCCGCGAAACGCCTCCTCCTCGGGAGGCCACGTGAAGAACTCGTTCGCGCCCGCCCGCATCGCCTGCAGGATTAGGTCGGGTTCGGTCGCGCCGGCGATGGCGAAGATGATGGTCGAGGCGTGATCGGCCCGCACCCGCTCGATCGACGCCAGGCCGGCTGGCGCATCGACGCGGACGTCGACGAACACCAGATCCGGCTCGCTGGCGCCGGTCGTGACCTGCCGCTCTTCGAGGATCCCGATCGGGACCGCGCCCGCGCGCAAGACCGCGCTCGCGCGCCGGCGGAACTCCTCGTCGTTGCTGAGGACCAATGCTCCCAGTTGCGCCATGTGACAAAAACCGAGTAGGGGTCGGGGATCGGCTTGTTCTGGCGTGACCTACCGATCCCTGACCCCTGCCCCCGACCCCCCTTTATTGGACCAATCGAATTGCCCGCAGAAACGCGCCGCCCGGTGCCGGCCCGTTGCCGCGAATGAGCCCCGTCATCGGAACGATCCGGCCCTTCACGCTGTTGCCGTCGAGATCCTCGATGAAGAACCCCACGAGGTTCGCCACCTGGATAGTCTGCCGCCCGTGTTGCCGGCTCTCTTCGTACACCGCCGGATCGAAGACGGGAATCACGATGATGCGCGGGCTGGGATGAAAGGAGCTGATCACACGGCGCGTGGCCTGGTCCCACTGCGCACCAGGATCCTTGGCGATCAGATCCTCGACGCCCTGGACCGTCGGGCCGGTCATATTGCCGGGCTCGACCGGAATCTCGTTACCCATCTCCATCACGCCCGGCCAGCAACCCGGAATGTTCTCCTCGTACCACGACGCCCCGGTGTTCGGCGGCAACGCGATCGGAAAGAAGTGACTCGCGCTGATGGCGAGGTTGGGATTGCCGGCCTTGAGGAGAATCTCGCGTCCGTAATCAGGCCCCGCAGGGTCTGACTTGTAGCCCGTGTAGTTCTGGGGGTCGGCGGCCGGCACGTAGACGTCCTGGGGATTCAGCGGTTTGTTCTTCTTATCGTACAGGTCGAACGTGTCTTCGTCGTCCCACGGCGGATCCTGTTTTTCCAGCCACTTGTCAGGCACGGCCCACGGTTTCATGCAGGTCGCGGCGTTGGCCGGCGCGGCCTCCGCCGTGGCGTCGGCGATGACGTCGGCTTTGGGCACGCCAAAGAAGCCGCCCATCACGGTCGTGAGCGCATTCGATCGCGAGGAAGTGCGAAACACTTCGACCCGGACCCAATTCGGGAGCCCCTGTGGATCGTTCGGGAACGTGACGTCCGGGGCGTCGACCGAGACCGTCTGGGCCATGACGCTGTTGCCCCTGGCCGCGGCCAGGGCGCTCTGCACGGCCGGCCCGCTTGGAGAGCGATCGGTGTAGCTGTCGAAGACGAGCCCGACCGCACCCGCCAGCGCGCCCGCGTCCGCCGCATTTTGCGCCTGCGAGCGCGCGGTCATGAAGAAGCCGACGTCGATCGCGAGCGTCGTGGCCGCGAGCAGTCCCATGAACCCCAGCCCGACGTACACGAACGACATGCCGCGTTCGTCATGGAGGAGTTTGGAGAGCATAGGCATTTAAGAAATCGTGTGATTTGAGATCTGGTGATTGATTGGCAGATTGATAAATCGATCGATTGACAATTGATTGCCAATTACCAGATTTCCAAATCGATCAATCAATCACCAGATTTCAAATCACCAGATTTTCAAATGTGCGTCCTTATCGCTTTGTTGTCCCCTGCAGAGCCGCTTTCTGATACACCGCCTCGGCTTGCTTGAGCCGCGCCTCGGCTTCGTTCAACGCTTTCTGCTGCTTGCGCGCAAGCTCCTCGTTCTTTTTCGCGTCCTCCGCGGCTTGTTTCGATGCCTCCGCGGCCCGCTTCGCTTCGACGGCGGCGGCCTTCTTCGCCGCCTCTTGCTGTTTCTTTTGCGCTTGTTCAGCCGCGCGTTTGGCTTCCGCCTCGCGCGCTTCCTGCTCCTTCTGCGCCTTGGCCGCACGCTTGCGTTCAGCCCCGGCGGCCTCGATCTCGGCGTCACGCTGCTTGCGCGCCATTGCCAGCCGCTTTCGCACGTCGCCGGTGGGCCGCTCGGGCGTGGGTACCGCCGCTGGTGCAGCAGCGGCCGGCATCATCGCGGGCGCCGGCATCGGCGGTGTCGCACTTTCCTTTGGGGGCATGACAGCAGGCACGACTGCCGGCATGACAGCAGGCACGACCGTCAGAGGAGTCGCCGACTGAATCTCGGTCGCCGGCGCCGTGGCTTCCGCCTTTGGGCGGGAGACATCGGACTTCTCGGACGCCGGCACTGCCGCGCTCGTTTCCGGCACGTGCACGATCACTGGCGTCGGGGTGGCCGCGCTCTCAGGCTGTGTCACCCCGACGTTTTTCGACTCCTCCTTCGCAGGCTCCTTTGGACGTGGAGCCCCCGGTGTCTGGGGCATGGGCGGCGGAATGATCTTCGACGGCGGCGGCAGGAACGGCTCGGCCAGGCCCGGCAGCCCCGACGCCGCTCCAGCCGCGTCGCGGCGGAGGATCTCGGGCGTGATCATCACGACGAGCTCGGTCTGCGCTTTTTGGGCCGCTTTGCTGCGAAACAGCAGGCCGAGGACCGGGATGTCACCGATCCCGGGAATCTTCTGGAGAGACGAGGTCACCGTGTTGTTGAGCAGCCCCGCGATCGCGAACGTCTGGCCGTCGCGCAGCTCGATCTCGGTCTCGGTGCGCCTCGTGGTCAGGGCAGGAATCCGGAATCCTTCCAGCGACACCGCGTTGCCGAAGTCGAGCGAGCTGACCTCGGGCCGGACCTTCAGGTGGACCAGATCGTTTCCGAGGATCGTCGGCGTGAAGTTCAACTTGATGCCGAACTCCTTGAAATGGATCGCGATGGCGAGATTCGAGCCGCTGCTCTGAGCCACCGGGTACGGATACTCGCCACCGGCCAGGAAGCTGGCTTCCTTGCCGCTCTCGGCGACCAGGTTCGGCTCGGCGAGCGTCTGGAAGAGTCCCTTGTTCTGAAGCGCGCGCACCAGCGTGCCGATCTGCTGCTTCGTGTTGAACAGCAGCAGGTTCAAGAAGTCGCTGAAGACCAGGCCACCTTTCTGGGAGTCGAAATCGGGCGCCGAGAACTGTTGCGTGGTGGAGCGTGCCACGTAGTCCTTGTATCCGCCGGAGCCGGTGAAAAACGACGCGCCGAGCTCGGTGAGGGCGTTCCGGCTGACTTCGGCGAATCGCACCCGCAGGAGCACCTGATTCGAGACCACACCCTGCTGCTGTCGCAGCAGGTTCACCACGTCGTCCGCCTTGTCGACGTACCCGGCGGCCACGGCCGCGGCCTTTTCGATCACGTAGGGGCTCGACACGTTTCCGGCGATCACGATGTGCTTGCCGCTCACGCTCACCGCGATGGGCTCGCCAGGGAACAATCGCTGCATTTGCTCCTTCAGCGACGTGAGATCTCGCTGGACGTCCACCTCGAACCGGCGAAGCGCGCCGTTTCGCTCCCAAACGAGCAGCGAGATGGTGCCGGGCGCCTTGCCGTGTACCAGGAGCTGCTGCGAGCTCGTGATGAGCGCGTCGGCTATGTCAGGCTTCGACAGAGAGACCCGCGCGATTGCGCCGTCGATGTCGACCACCGTGGACCGTCCGACCAGCAGGTGGAGCGCACTACTCGCGGGCTCGCTGGCTGTCCACCCCGACTCACTGGTCACCGGCCGCGCGCTTGCGGCGGCCACGCTCACGAGTGACTGGGCCAGAACGGCCCGCGGGACACCAGCGAGCAGGATCGCGATCGTGCAGACGCGCGCCACGAGGTTGGTTGCACTCGAGTGTCGACGGCTTTTCATTGGTTCCCCCTCAACAACGCTCTCAGCTTTCGGCTATCAGCTTTCAGCTAGCAGCTATCAGCTAGAGCTTTCTATCCTTCACTCTTGTTCTGGCTGACAGCTGAGAGCTGACAGCTTTCAAACGCTCGGCTTTACCTGACGACTTCGAGCTCACGCTTGTCGCCGCGAATGATCTCCACGGTGGCCGGCGGCGGCGGCAACGGGATCGCCATCGGCGCCGGCTCGACGCGCCGCGCGACAAGTCGAGCCCGCGGGGCCACCGACGATGTGCCGAGGAGCACCGGCGGCCTGATGCCTGGCGTCTGCGGGACGCCATCGTCGAGCGGGTTGCGCAGCGCGAGCTGGATCTTCCCTTCCGTGCTGGCCAGCGCCAGACGCTCGGCCTGTTCGGGCGTCACGAGCAGTGTGACGACGTTGACCGACGTCGGCTTGCCATCACCTTCTTTCTCGAGGCGCGTGCCGGCCGTCAGCACTTGCACGTTGGCCAGGACGACCTTCGAGGTTGTATCGACGCGATGGTCGCTGGGGCTCGCCGTGGCGACGACATCGACCCGGCTGCCGGGGAGGACGTAGCCCGCGACGCCGATGACCTCGTTGACGCGGACCGAGAGCGCCCGCATCCCGGCCGGGATGATTGGCGGCAATCCCGCCCCGGCCTCCTTCGACGCGAGCTTGGCGTCGAGAATCACCTCATTCCGAACCATGGACGAGATGAGCCCGCGTCCCTCGAGATCCTCGATGCGGCCGAACGCTCCTTCCGGGACGTTCGCCGCGGGCCAGTTCACGACGCGGAGATCGCTTCGCCGAAGCGCCGTCCCGAGCGACAAGTCGGCGGCCGCGACGACCACGGTCCGGGTCGGCACCTCCACGGTCCTGACCGGAGCCTGCTGGAGGTAGTTGTAGGTGCCGTACGCCAGGCCGGCGCCGGCGGAGAGGGCGATGACGACGATGAGCGCGATGCGGACGCGAAGCATGGGGCACCTCTTGAAGGCTATCGGCTCTCAGCTATCAGCTCTCAGCACGATCAGCCATTAGCTCTGAGCTCTTCGCTCCAGCTGACAGCCGACAGCTGAGAGCTTGCTTATTGCACCTCGTTCCTCATGACCGCCGACGCCCGAATCGTGATGGCGCCGCCGGCGGTCGCGTTCTCGTCGACGAGCCGCGCGACGGGTAGGAGCGCGATGAAGGTGAACGGGTAGTCCACGGTTACTTGCGAGGCGGTCACCGTCGCCCCGCCGACTTGCAGCGTCGCCGACCGGTCGACCGTCACCGTCGCGCTCGAGTACCCCGGAAGCTGACCGCTCTGCAGGTAGGCCCGGACCCTCGCTTCAACGGCGCCCGAGGCCGGATTCGGCAGGACGGACACGCGCGCGCCCTCACGCGCCGCGTTGGTCAGGACCTGCCAGGTTTGATAAGCCCGCCCGAATTCGAAGATGCCAATTGAGATGAGGAGCACGAGCGGCACCGTGAGGGCGGCTTCGAGAAGCGCGGTGCCGCGCTCGTCACGCGCGAATCGTCTGGCACACGGCGGCCGCAGCTCGTTGAGCGCTCGGTCCAGATGCGTCACGCGTCCCTCCTCATCAAGCTCTCAGTTCTCAGCTCTGGCTGAACAGCCCCTTCATTTAGGGGCCGAAGGCGGATCCGAAAAGCGCGATCAACGTGCCGACCAGAATCGCGGGACCGAGTGCGTAGCGATTGCGATCGGCGGCTCGAATCTCGCGTCCCGCGTCGGGGCGTCGCGCGATCAAGCGCGCCGTCCCGATGAGGGTGTCCTTCAGTCGGCCTCGCCGCATCGCCACGCCGCAGGCGAGCAGGCCCGCCCCGATTGCCGAGCAGAGCCACGCCAGGGCGATCTGCTTCGGTCCGACGAGCGCGCCGAGCGCGGCCAGCAGCTTGACGTCTCCGGCCCCCGTCGCACCTGCCAGGTGCCCCGGCAACATGAGCGCGCCACCCAGCACGAGTCCGGCGGCTGCGGCCGCCGTCGATGCGCCGCTCCAGCCGGCCGAGGCGAGCACGAATCCCGTCACGGCGGTCACGAGCACGAGCACGTTTGGAACTCGACCGGTTCTGACGTCCACTGTGGCGGCCACTGCTGCCGCCGTTACGGCACAGGCGCTCGCGAGGGTCTCAGACACTGCTGACGATCACCTGCCAGAAGACGCTCTCGATCTGAGTCCCAAGCGTCCTGACCGCACCGAGCGCGACGATGGCGATGAGCGCCACGAGCAGGCCGTACTCGAGCAGATCCTGGCCGCTTGTCTGTTCCATCAACCGCGCGACGGCGTTGACGATCGCGTTCACGTGATCCTCCCAGCAGAGTAAGAAAAACGTTCTCACTTCTCGCTTCTCCTGGAGCCGGTGCAGGGCGCGGCCGCGTGTCGTGGTCCGCGGCGCGCCGATCCAGGCGCCCGCCTCAGACTCTTTGCGCCGCAGCTCACGCGCGACGCGCACGCGCCTCTGCACCGGTCGGCACCGAGTGAGAACTAGAGCGCCGCGACGATCTGCCCGAAGATCGTGGAGACATTCTCGCCCGCGATCTTGACCGCGCCAGCCGCGACGACCGCGATGAGCGCCACGAGCAATGCGTACTCGAGCAGATCCTGTCCTTCTTCCCGGGTGACGAGCGACTTGCACGCGCTGATGAACCGAGTCATGACTGTCCTCCTCTTCGCGCACGTCCGATGCGCTCGACGGCCACGCCGTCACGGTGTTGACCGAGTTGAGTCGCGAAGTTCGCGAGGCTTGCGCCGGTTATTCAGCATCGGGCGTGCCACCACTTGTCCGTGGCGATCCACGCCGCGCGCAAAGCCGGCGCACGCGAGATGTTTACGATCGCCCTCGTCGCCTATCCTCGACGCGGAACCGTGCAGGCGATCGCGCGCCCGACATGCCACATTCGTAACGAGCGGACCGAAATCTGTGAGCGTGACTCGCCGCCTCGCACGAGGGGCGCGCGAGCGCGTCCGCATGAAACCTGATGACGCCGCGATCGGGCGCGGCGGTACGTGCCTTGCGAGGCCAACAAGCAACGAGAACCGTCACGTCGAAATCACGCCGACTCTCGATCGCGGATCGACATCTCTGCTGTTTTGCCCGGACCGACGAAGGTATGCGTCTCTTCGCCCGGAACTCGCGCGAGTGGCTCACGTCACTCGCAGGCGTCGTCCTGGTTGTGCTGTGCCTGGCGCTCGCGAACCCCGAGGTGCGCGACGACATCTTTTCGGTCCGGCGCGCGTTCCATGCGCGCGAGGTCACCGCCTGGGCCGCCGAGGGCGGCGCGATGGCGGACGAAGCGACCGGATGGATGCGCGCGATCGTGATGTCCCAGGCGCCGCTGGTGATCTTCGCGCTGGCGAGCCTCGTGCTGGTGCTGCTGACGCTGAGGCTGTGAGTGTCGCGCCTGCTGGCCGTTGAACCCGACTCGAAGCAGTCGGCCATCCTGAAGGATATCGCCAGGCGGCAGCCCGGCGTCGCGCTCGTGATCGTCCGCTCGAAAGACGAAGCCGTGGCGGCCATCCGGGAGCGGCTGCCGGATCTGATCCTGATGTCCGCGCTCGTGCCGCCGCGGGACGAGGCCGAGCTCAACGATCACCTGCGGGGCGTCGCCGGCGCCGAGCACGTCCAGACGGTCTCGATTCCGCTCCTGGCGCATTCCGCGCCCAAGCGCGCGACGGACGGTCGCTTCGACACGTTCAGGCGAAAGGGCGCAAAGAAGAAGACGAGCGCGGCGTGCGGGTGTGACCCGTCGATCTTCGGCGCCGAGATTGCCGCCTACCTGAAACAGGCCGCGGATCGGCGCCCGGCGCCGCAAGCGGATGAAGAGATCACCCCGGCGATCGGGCCCGCGCCACTGCTGACAACAGAAGCCTCGGCGCCCGTCCCGCTACTGGCAGCGACATGCGACGTCGAAGACGTTCCGGGGGGGATCGAGGAGGCCACGTCGGTCGCTGTGGTCGAGGAGACCGCGACACCGGTGGTCGACGAAGAGGCAGCGCCGCCGATCCCGCTTCTCGAAGCAACATGCCGCATCGAGCACCCGCCTGCGATAGTCGACGAAATCTTCCGGGCGATGGTCGAAGAAACACCGCTGCCGCTGGCGTGTCTGGCAGGCGTCCTGGCGCCGGTAGGAGTGCCGGAAGACGTTCGGGTTGAGTCCGCGCCTGCAATTCGTCGCAACGGAGTGGAAGCGTTTTTCAGCGACTGGCGTGGCGCGGACCGGAAGGGTCCACGTCGCGGGCCACTGCCGCCGGTGAGCTCAAGTCACGCTGAGCGCTTGGAGCTTTGGCATTCCCTTCCGCTCTTGATACACGTGGCGCCGTCGCTTCAAGGCCCGGAAGTTCGTGAACGTCCCATCGTCGGGGCGCCGGTTGCGGAACACGACGTTGAGGCACCGCAACTACTTGGTGCGACCACTATTGCGTCGCCACCGCCCGCGGTTCCGGAGCCCGTAGAGCCGGTACCTGCGGTTGTGGCAACCTCGGTGCCCGATGAATGGGGTTTCTACAACCCGTCGTCCTGCGGGTTCGAGGCCCTGTTCGAAAAACTCGAATCGCTCGACAGGGTCGAAAAGCGACGCAACCCGTCACCTTCCCCCGTGGAGAGGCCGAAGCGGAACAAGAAGCAGGATAAGGCCGATTCCCGGCCAGACGCCCGGTTCGAAGCCCCGGATCGCCCGGCAACGGATTCTCCGGTTCCCGTCGCCGCTCGCTGGACCGTGACTGACGAGATCCTGCAGTCGCTCCGCCTGCCCCCGTCTATTGCCGCGCTCGGCCGGCCCACCGGCTGCCGCATCCGCACGCGTAAACGCAAACCTCGCCGCCGGTTTCCGCCTGACCGACGGCTGCCCGAGCCACTCATCATCGTGTCGAAACGGATGCTGGAACTGGGATAATCCCCGCATCGCCAGATCACCAATTCGCCCACTCGCCAAATGCCCCTGTCCTAACCAGTTGTGCCCGATCCCCGTCTAAACTGACCGGATGGAGGGGAGCGATGCCAACGCCGTGGCCGAGGCACGGGCGGGGAACCACGACGCCTTCCGCGTCCTCGTCGAACGCCACAGCCGCGCCGTCTTCCGTCTGGCGTTCCGCATCACTGGCAACGAGCACGACGCGGACGACATCGTGCAGGAGACGTTTCTGCGCGCGTTCCGGCAGCTCGGCCGCTTCGAGGACCGCTCGACCTTTGGGACGTGGATTCACCGGATTGCGGCGAATTGTGCGATGGACGTCATGCGCGAGCGGCAGCGGCGCGAGGCCCGGGGTCCCCAACGCGCGTTTCGCAGCGCGTTGGGGTGGGACGGCTGGTACGACGACCCCGACGAGTCAGCGATGAGCGAGATTCCCAGCGTCAGCGACCCCGGCCCCGAGCGATTGGCCCTCGGGTCGGAGCTCCAGGAGCGCGTGGAGCAGGCCATGAGCCGGCTCAGCGTGCTCGAGCGGGCGGCGTTCGTCTTGCGGCACTTCGAAGGCCGATCGATTGCCGAAATCGGGTCCACGTTGGGACTCCGAGAGAACGCCGTCAAACACAGCATCTTTCGTGCGGTCAAAAAGGTTCGGCTGGCGCTCGAGCCGGCCCTGCGATCACCAAGGCCCATGACATGAACGACACGAAGCATCTCGGAGAAGACGAGCTGATCCTTCACTACTACGGCGAAGCCGACGACCCGGCCGCATCCGAGGGTCATCTCAAGGCGTGCGCGGCGTGCCGCGCCGCGTTCGAGTCGCTGCAGTCGACGCTGAACGCGGTCGAAGCGCCTGCAATCCCGTGGCGGGCCGAGACCTATGGGTCGGACGTCTGGGCCCGGCTGGAGCCCCACGTCGGGAGACCAAATCACCAGATCTTCAAATCACCAAATCACCAAATCTCTTGGCGGTCTCTCGCGTGGACACCGGCGCGGCTCGCGCTGGCCGGCGCCTGTGTGGCGCTTCCACTCGTCGGGTTCCTGGTCGGTCTCCGCTGGTCGAGCGCGCCAGGCCGACCCGTGACGCGCACGGGCGTCGTCGCCGAAACGGTTCCGCCGGAACGCGTGCGCGAGCGGATTCTGCTCATCACGGTTGGGGATCATCTCGAGCGATCGCAGATGGCGCTCGTCGAGCTGGTGAACGCCGAGGCCGATCGGCCGATCGACATCTCCTCGGAACAGACCTGGGTCGAGGATCTGCTGGCGGCCAATCGCCTGTATCGACAAAGCGCGTCCGAAGAGGGAGAGACGGCTGTCGCGGACCTTCTCGACGAACTCGAGCGCGTGCTGGTCGAAATCGCGCGCAGCCCATCGACCCTCAGCGCCGTCGAGCTGGCGCGCCTGCGCGCACGTATCGAAGAGCGCGGCATTCTGTTCAAGGTCAAGGTCCTGGGCACGCGGATTCGGGAGGACGCTCAACGCTCGTTCACGCAACCGACGTCATAAGCCGGGCGCGCACGGCAGAGTTCATCAGTTCCGCGCAAGCCCGGCTAGTGGGACACCAGATGGTGAGTTTTATGGGAACAGCACACACGGACATTGTTCGGTCAACGCTCGCGGCGATCGGCGTTCTGACGCTCGCGCTTCCGACAT
>JACOUA010000439.1 GCA_016178075.1 Acidobacteriota bacterium | reverse complement strand
CTTCCCCTTCGGGTGCAGCACTTTCTCTGCGGCCTCTTCAACAGCTTCGTGGTGAACTATCTCGTTCGCTTACGGGTGACGACGCATGTAACGACCTCGGTTGTCGAGCGGCTGCCGATACCCCGGCAGGAAGACGGTCCCCGTGCGTTCCGAGAGATTGCAGCGATCGCGCGGCTCCTGGCCCGGCGTCCGGACTCGGTCGCCTCCGCACGCCTGAACGCCCGCGTCGCGCGGCTCTATCAGCTCGCGTCCGAGGAGTTCGAGCACCTGCTCGGCACCTTCCCGCTCGTCCCTCGGGAAGAGCGCGATGCGGCCTTCAGGATCTTCGCCTCAGGGACGCAGAGAACACAGGGATGAATGGGCCACAGAGTGTTCATGACGACGTGTCGTCGCCCCGCGGAATGAAAAATGGGGGTATGCTGCGCGCGGCCGTTCGGCTGACGTCGGTCCGTGAGTGGTACGAATAAGTCCGTCACAGAGTGAGACGCGGGAGCGTGAAGGCACCCCGAATTGTTGCCCGTGAGCACGCCGAGCAGATTCTTTGAATCGCCGCTCCTCCGAACGGCCCAGCAGGAGGAGACGCTATGGAAGGCATGATCGAACGGTGCGCCGGCGTGGACGTGCACCAAGCGAAGATGGTCGCGACGGTCCGCGTGCCGGACGGGAACGGCGGTCGGCGAGTCGAGACGCACACGTTTGGCGCGATGACGGTCGATTTGCTGGCGCTGCGCGACTGGCTGCAGGCGTTCGGGGTGACGCATGTCGCCATGGAGAGTACGGGCGTCTATTGGAAGCCGCTCTACTATTTGCTGGAAGACGGCTTCACGGTGCTGTTGGTCAACATGCAACACCTGAAACAGGTCCCGGGACGCAAGACCGACGTGAAGGATAGTGAGTGGCTGGCGCAGCTGCTCGAATGCGGGCTGTTGCGCGGCAGCCTGGTGCCCCCCGCGCCCATCCGGGACCTGCGGGATCTGACGCGGTACCGCAAGAAGCAGATCGAGGACCGGGCGCAGGAAGTGAACCGGTTGCACCGCGTGCTCGAAGAGGCGGGCGTGAAGCTCGCCACTGTGATGAGCGACGTCATGGGCCGGTCGGGTCGCCTGATGCTCGACGCCCTGCTCGGCGGCGTGACCGATCCGACGGTGTTGGCCGAGTTGGCGCGCGGCCGGTTGCGGTCGAAACTCCCCGCGCTGCGACTCGCGTTGCACGCGCAGTTTCGGGCGCATCATGCGTTCCTGATCGGGCAGATTCTGGCGAAGATCGATTTCCTGGAGGAGGCGATCGCGACGCTGACCGACGAGATCGATCGGCAGGTGCGCCCTTTCGAGCCGGTACTTGAGCACTTGATGACCATTCCGGGGGTGAAGCGCCGTAATGCCGTGACCATCTTCGCGGAGACGGGCGGCGACATGACGCGCTTTGCCACGGCCGGCCATCTGTGCAGCTGGGGGGCAATGTGCCCGGGCCACAACGAAAGTGCGGCCAAACGCCGTACGGGCAAGACGCGGGCGGGCAACCGCTTCCTGCGGGGCGCCCTGATCGAGAGCGGCCTGGCGACGACCCGCGCCAAGGACACGGCGCTCCGCGCCCGCTATTTGCGCGTCAAGCGCCATCGAGGGCACAAGAAGGCGGTCGTGGCCGTCGGTCATCAGATTCTCGAAATCGCGTACTACATCATGCGGGATGGCGTCACCTATCAAGAACTGGGCCCCGACTACTTTGCGCATCGCGACCGCGACCGAACGGTGCGGCGCTCGGTGCGGCAACTCGAAGCGCTTGGATACCGCGTCACGATCGAGGAGGCCGCATAGCGTCACGTCGGCACCTATTTTCTGAGCAGTCACGGAGGCGCGGAGCTGGTTCAGATCAACCGGCTGACCGAGCGCATCGTCGGAGTCGCGATCGAGATTCATCGCGTCCTTGGACCTGGCCTCCTGGAGCCGCTCTACGAATCAGCAATGTGCATCGAGTTCGATGACGCCGGCGTGAAATACGCCCGCCAAGTTGCGCTGCCTGCCTGCTACAAAGGGCGGCCTCTGGGTCACTATCGCGTCGACCTCATTGTTGAAGACCTGGTCCTCGTTGAAGTGAAGAGTGTCGAACGAATGAATCCGGTCTTCGACGCGCAGCTCCTTACGTACCTTCGTTTGACTGGCAAGCGCGTTGGTCTCCTGCTGAACTTCAACTCCCGGTTGTTGAAGGAAGGCATCAAGCGACTGATTCTGTGACGGCGTCGCACCTGCCCGCAAAGCGGGCATCAGGTGAGGAGAACAACAGAAACACAAACCGGAAGCGAGTGGTGCTCGTTTGTGTTTCCGTTGTTCTCCTCACCTGATGAGGCCGGCTCCGCCGGCCGTTGGCGCGACGCCTCTGCGGAGTATCTCCGTGTCTCAGTGACTCTGTGGCCAATGACCTCCGTGCCTCTGCGACTCTGTGGTCCATTACCTCTGCGCCTCTGTGGTGCGGTCATTCCGATTGCCGTCGTGATGAACGGGGCGTCGGGGTTGAAGAGATCGCTCGTCTCGCACGAGGAACGGGAGGCCGCACGCCTCGAGCTCCACGCGGCTTTCTACAGGCGCCGGCCGTACAGGGCCGCGACGAGACTCGCAAACAACTCCACGAGCACCGTCGTCGTGAGCGCGACGAACACCCAGTCGCGAGCAACCAGGTATTGCGCGACGG
>JACOUA010000438.1 GCA_016178075.1 Acidobacteriota bacterium | reverse complement strand
GAAGCGCTCGCCGCCCGCAATGGTCTGCTTCCGGTGATAGTCTCGGGGCACCGCGTGCAGGTTCGACTTCGAGACTTCGATGTAGTGCCCGAAGACGCGGTTATAGCGCACTTTCAGCGAGCTGATCCCGGTGCGCTCCCGCTCGCGGGTCTCGAGCTCTGCGATGACGTGCCGGCCCGAGCGGCTGATGTTGCGCAGCGAGTCGATCTCCTGGTCCACGCCGTCACGGATGAAGCCGCCCTCCCGCGCCAGGGCTGGGGGCTGATCGATGAGCGTGCGAGCCAGCTGGTCGCGCAGTGCTCCATGGTCGTCGAGCGCGGCGACGAGGCTCCGAACGAGCGGCGCCTCGAACGGCGCGAGCAGCGAACGAATCGAACGAATGGCGGCGAGCGACAGCCTGAGCGCGACGAGATCCCGCGGACCGGCCTGGCCCAGCACCGCGCGGGACACGAGCCGCTCCACATCGTGCACCGCCGAGAGCAGGTCGCGCAGCCTGCCGCGATCGGTGGCGCGAAACCCGAACTCCTCAACGGTGTCCAGCCGATCGCGAACGCGGTCGACCGACAGGAGCGGCTTGAGGAGCCAGGCGCGCACGAGCCGTCCCCCCATCGCCGTCACCGTCCGATCAAGCACGCCGATGAGCGACGCCGCGTGCTGCCCGTCGAGCGACTGAAGCACCTCGAGGTGCTTCAACGTCACGGGGTCGAGCAGCAGACAATCGGAGGGCCGGCGGAACGTCACGGCGCGGACATGGGCCAGATCGACGCGCTGCGTCTCCCGCAGGTGGTGGACGAGGGCCCCGGCGGCGCGCGACGCGTGAGGATGGTCGGCGAGCCCGAAGCCCTCGAGGCCGCCGGCCCGGAGCTGATCCAGGAGGCGCCGCCTCGCGAACTCCAGCTCGAACGTCCAGGGCTCGGCCTGCGTGAACGTGATGCCCGCGGAGGCAGCGTCGGGCAGAAGCCAGGCGCGATCGAGATCCGATGGCAGGAGGATCTCCCGTGGGCGAAGCACCAGGAGCTCGTCGGCGAGCGCCGCGGCCGCCGACGGCCCGTCGAACTCGCTCGTCGAAAACTCGCCCGTCGACAGATCCATCAGGGCCACACCGATGCTCGGGCTGTCCTGGCCGCGGCCGACCGCCGCGGAAGTCGGGGGAGAAGACGAGGTCACCACGGCCATGATGAAGGCCGGTTCCCGCGCGTCGAGGTAGCTCGATTCGGTGAAGGTCCCCGGAGAGACCAGCCGGACGACCTCGCGCCGGACCAACCCCTTCGCCTTACGCGGATCCTCCACCTGATCGCAAATCGCGACGCGAAATCCTTTTTTGATCAGCCGTGCGAGGTAGGCGTCGACCGCGTGATACGGTACCCCGCACATCGGAATCGCGCCGCCCGCGGTGTCCTTCGATCGGGAGGTGAGTGTCAGATCGAGCGCTCGGGATCCGACGAGCGCATCCTCATAGAACATCTCGTAAAAATCGCCCATCCGGAAGAACACGAGGGCATCGCGATACCGTCGCTTGGCGTCGAGATACTGCCGCATGGCCGGCGTGGCCTGCGGATCGTCCAGCGGCGCGCGAGGCGGCGAGAGGGAATCCTGATCCGTCACGAGGTTAGGGCCCGGAAAGGAATAAAGGTGCCATCTTGGACGCCGATGCATCCCGCCGGGCTGCGTTGCTCGTCACTTACATACACCCGGTATGCGCGCTTCTCGCGCCTTGCCGGGCGGGCGCCTCGACGCCCAAGATGGCACCTTTATTCCTTTCCGGGCCCTTAAAGAATACCGCATGCTCGTTCTGAGCCTCGACACGACGACGCGCGCGGGAAGCGCGGCGCTCTGGCGTGACGGCCGCACGCTCGAGGAGCGGGTCGGCGATCCGGCTCGGACCCACGGGCAGCGGCTGCCGCGCGAGCTGCTCGAGCTGTTGGGCTCGCAGCATCTGGAGCTCTCCGACGTCGACCTGTACGCCGTCGCGGCCGGTCCCGGGTCGTTCACCGGGCTCCGGGTGGGGATCGCCACGATTCAGGGACTGGCCTTTGCGAGCAGTCGGCCCGTGGTCGCCGTGTCGACGCTCGATGCGCTGGGCCTGGCCGGCGTCCGGGCGAGCGGGCCCGCCCCGGGTCGACTCCTTATTGGCGCCTGGATGGACGCGTTGCGCGATGAGGTCTTCTCGCAGCTGTTCGAGGTGACGGCCGATCGGCAGGCGGCCGTGCCGGATGAGGGCCAGTTGACGAGCCTGGAAGGCCCTGCGGTGGATCGGCCGGTCCGAACGCTCGATCGCTGGCGTCAATTGGCGGGGGATCGGCCGATAGGGTTCATCGGTGAGGGCGCCCTGCGCTATCGGGACATCATCGGCGGGCATTTCGCCCGACAGGCGCTGATCACCGCCGCCGCCCCCGCGCTGGCGGCCGTGCTTGCGGAGATTGCGGCCCGACGCGCTGTGGCCGGCGAGGCGGTCGCCCCGCACGCCGTGAGGCCGGTCTACGTTCGCCGACCGGATGCCGAGATCGCGCGCGATCGACCAAAGAGCACCCCATGAACGCGTCGGAATACGCAATCGAGGTGGCAACCGAGGCCGACCTGGACGCGATCAGCGAGATCGATCGGGCCTCGTTCACGAACCCGTGGACGCGTGACATGTTCGCGCGAGAGCTCCGGCAGCCCCAGCTTGCGCGCCTATATGTGATCCGCGCGCCAGGCGTGCGGGTCGCCGGCTTTTGTGTCTGCTGGGACGTGGTGCGCGAGGTTCATCTCAACACGCTTGCCATCCGGCCCGACCTGAGACGGCGCGGCCTCGGCACGCTGATGCTCCGGCACGTGCTCCGCGAAGCGGCCGAGCGTGGCGCCAGGCGCGCCACGCTCGACGTTCGCGTGTCGAATGACGCGGCGCTCGCGCTCTACCGGGCACTCGGGTTCGAGATTGCCGCCACCCGCGGGAACTACTACAGCAATCCTGCCGAACCCGCGTACATCTTGTGGCACGAGCACGTCGAGCGTTTTCTCGAGCCTCAAGGACCTTGAAACACCTGAGGCCTTGTGTTACGGTTCGCGCAGAAGACACATCTGTCCCCCGCCGACGTGCGACATGTCCCGGCACACCGACCAAGGAGGCGGAGCATGACAGCAGACTCACAGGACGTTCGGAAGCTGCTGCTGCAGACCGACGAGGAGTTTCGACAACTCGCCGCTCGGCATCAAGAGCTCGACCAGCGCCTGCACGAACTGTCCGCCAAGCACTACCTGTCACAGCCGGAACAAATCGAAGAAACGACGTTGAAGAAACGGAAGCTGCAGCTCAAGGACCGAATGGAGGACATCGTGCGCCGGTCCCAGCACCTCGGGAACGCGAGCATGACGGCGGCGCACCCCGGGCCCTGATCGCTCACCATGCAAGGCGCCGCAGTCGAGGGTCATCCGGGAGTCGGATCAGCTCCAGCCTCTCACCTCATACGGTAGGCTGTGGGCACCCGCCCTGCCCGAGACACGACCTCGCTCCTGCATCCTTCGACTGCGGCCTCGCCTTCGACCTTTTTGAATTTGCGGTGGGGCCCCACCCCCACCGCCTGCCACGGCTCGCTCACGCTCGCCGCGCTGATTCGTGACAACGATCTGCTTGGTCAGCCAACCCGGGGCCCCACCCCCACCGCCTGCCATACGCCTTCGCCAAGGCTACGGCGTACAAGCTGCCTTGCCCGCCGAAGCTCGAAGAGCGGAGGCGGATCGCTTGCGCTCGCCGCGCCGATTCCTCACCACAATCCGGTTCTCGGGCGGGGATTCGTCACAGCAGATCCCGCGCCTGACAAGTACAATTGAATCGAGATGCGCATCGATCGATCGGGATGGCCGTTCATCTCGAGCGCGCTCGTCGTGGCGATGGTCGTCGGACTCACGGGGGGGCCGCTGTGGGCGTTGCCGTTTGTCGTGCTCGCCAGCTTCTTCCTCTTTTTTTTCAGGGACCCCGACAGGCGACCGCCGGCGTCGGCACGCGACGTCGTCTCGCCGGCCGACGGCCGGGTGCTGGTGGCCGGAAAAGCGGCGCCACAGATCGCGCCGCCTGGCGCGTGGCAGCAGCTCAGCATCTTCCTCTCGCCGCTCGACGTCCATGTGAATCGGATTCCCGTCTCGGGTCTCGTAAGCCGTGTCGACTACCGGCCCGGCCGGTTCCTCCCCGCGTATCGCCGCGAGGCGGCTGAGGTCAACGAGCGCAACGAAATCTGGTTGGACCATAATGGACAGATCGTGGTGTGCCGGCAGATCGTGGGCGTGCTGGCCCGGCGCATCCGATGCCGGATCGGGCCGGGCGCTCGAGTGGCGACCGGCGAGCGATTCGGCATCATGAAGTTCGGATCGCGAGTCGATCTGTTTCTTCCGCCCGATGCGACGCTCCGGGTCCGCGTCGGCGATCGCGTGCGCGGCGGGGAAACGGTTGTGGCGACGCTCGGGACGAATCCGTAGGTCAAGGATGGGAGGTCGCGTGCCGCAGGAAGGCTTGCGAAGCTTGCGGGTGATGAGGCCGTTGCGCCGGCGGAGCGAGGCGCCCCGGCGCCGCTTCCGGCGGGGTGTGTACCTGCTGCCGAGCATCATGACGCTCGGCAATATGTTCTGCGGATACGCCTGTGTCGTCTATGCGATGCGGGGCGAATTCGAGACCGCCGCGCCCTTCATCGGGATCGCGATGGTGCTCGACATGCTGGATGGCCGAATCGCTCGCCTGACGGGGACCTCGTCGGCCTTCGGTCTGGAGTTCGACTCGCTGGCGGACGTGATCTCGTTCGGGATGGCGCCGGCCGTGCTGGCCTTCGCGTGGGGACTCTGGCCGCTCGGCCGCCTCGGATGGGCCGCCGGCTTCATCTTCGTGACGGCGGCCGCCATGCGGCTAGCCCGCTTCAACATCCAGACCGCGGTAGCCGACAAACGTTATTTCGCGGGGATGCCGAGCCCGGCGGCGGCGGCGGTCCCCGCGGCGACTGTCTACTTCGCGGTCACGTTCTATCCGAGCGGGCTCGACGAATACCGCAAGGCGCTGCCGATGCTCGTCGTGGTCCTGCTGCCCGCGTTCCTGATGGTCAGCACGCTCAGGTTTCGCAGCTTCAAGACGATCGATCTCCAGGTCCGGCGTTCGTACTTCGTGCTGCTGGGGATCGCGCTCTTCATCGCGGCCATCGCCACGCATCCCCGCGCGATGCTCGTCCTTCTGGCCTACACCTATCTGCTGTCGGGCATCGTCGGCGGGCTCACGTCGCGGCTGCGGCGCCGCGGCGAACGGCCGCCTACGCCCGCGGCATCATGAGCGTCACGGTCGTGCCTCGGCCGCGCGCGCTCTGGACCTCGATCGTTCCGCCGATCATCTCGATGTTCCGCTTCGCGATCGTCAGACCGAGGCCGGTGCCGGTCGCCTTCGTGGAGAAGTAGGGCTCGAAAATCCGCGCAAGTGCTTCGGGATCCATCCCGACGCCGGTGTCGGAGATGTCGAGCCGAACGAGATTGCCGTCGTCGCCGGAAATCGACAGCGTCCCGCCTCCCGGCATCGCGTGCAACGCGTTCTCGATGATGTTGGTCAGCGCCCGGGCCAGGAGCGTCCGGTCGATGTTGACGAGCGGCAGGTCCGGGGGCAGGCGCACGTCGAGGGCGATGCGCTGCGCGAGGCCGGCTTCGTAGGGACGCACCACGTCGCGCACGACTTCCGCCAGCGATGTCGGCGCGGGTCGCGGCGTGGGGGAAGAGCCGAAGCTCGAGAACTCGGAGGCGATCTGCCGGAGCAGTCGCACCTGCAGCAGGATCGAGCTCAGACACCCTTCGAGCACCGGCGACAGCGGCTTCCCCCGATCCGCGTGGACCCGCTGCAGGTGCTCCGCTGACAGCTGGATCGGCGTCAGCGGGTTCTTGATGTCGTGCGCCACCTGCCGCGCCATCTCGGCCCAGGCCTCCAGCCGATGGGTCCGCTCGAGCCGCGCGCGCTGGCGCTGGAGCTCGGCCGCCATGCTGTTGAACGCGTCCACCAGCCGCCGCAGCTCGTCGCTGGACGTGGCCGCAATCCGGGCGTCGAGGTCGCCCTTCGCGATGCGACGCGTGGCCCGCGTGAGCCGGTTGACGGGATCGGCAATCCGCTCGGCCATCCAGTACCCGCTGAGGGCCCCGATGACGATGAAGATCAGCGCGGCGAGCAGGATGCGGCGATTGACGTCGTCTTTCTCGCGCTCGGTTTCCTGCTGACGAGAGGCGAGGGGGATCGTCAAGATTGCATTCTGGCCGCCGGTTCGAACCGAGGCGGCGGCCACGAGATACGTGAGCCCGCCGATTTCCTCGTCACCGAGGAAGCTCGGTGCGTGGTTCAAGATGATGGCGCCGTACACGTTCGCCGGCGTGCGGGTCGGGAGCAGTCCCGACGCGAACAGGTCGCGCTCGCTCGTGGCCACGAGCCGCGATCCCTCGAACACGTTCACGTCCTGATCGACGACCCGGCTGAGCCCCACCAGCACGTCATCGTCCAGCGTCGACCCCGCCGCTTCGCCCCGTGACTGGAGAGAGGCGTAGTCCTCGATGACGCGCCGAGCGACCGACGCCGTGCGCTGCGCCGACGATTCGATGTCGCCCCGAAGCTGCCCGGCGATATAGGCGCGAGCCAGGAGCGCCAGGAAAATCACCGGAACAACCGCGACGCCCACGAACGCGAGAAAGAGCTTCCGGTAGAAGCTCGCGCGAACCTCCCGCAGCAGCCCGGCGGCCGACATCGCGCGCGTGCCCGTCAGCAGCGCGAGCAGCCACCACGCCCGGCTCAGCACGACGTAGGTGACCGCGACCAGCACGATGAGCTCGGCGACGTTGAGCAGATGCCCGATCGGCACCAGCGTGGGGTAGCCGAGGGCGTAGATCCCGCCCCGGTCGCTCATGAAATACACGTCGTACACGCGGCCGTCGCGCTCGACGGTCGCCCAGAAGGGATCGCGCGACGCGTAGATCCGCTCGAAGACCCGGTCGACGAGCGGCCACGCCGCGGCGCTGGAGCTGTAGATCGGGGTGAGGCTCCAGCCGTACACGGCGAATTCGACCTCGCGGCCGCTCACTCCTTCGGGCGGCGGCTGATCGCCGCGGAACAGCTCGTAGTACGGGCTCTGTGACGAGATGAACGGCAGCGCGTTGTAGTCGAGCATCACGTGGACGACGATGCCGCCGAGCGCCGATCTCGCGCCGCCGGGCGGTCCGTCGCAGATGCCTCGACCCGCGTGCAGGAGTCGCCGCTCTTCCGATCCGATTGGCGCGACCTCCTCGAAGCTGTCCCATTCACAGCTCGGCTCGGTCCACTTCTGAGCCGCCGGCGTGATCTCGGGCAGGTTCAACGCGAACCGCGACACGAGCGATCCATCGCGCGCGTAGAGCTCGATGGCGGACGTCAGCCGGAACGTCGCCAGCTCGGTCTGGGACCAGACCCGGAATGCCTGATCGGTCGGGACCGGCAGGCCGGGCGCGACGCCTGGCGCGGAGACGAGCTCGGGGAGCACGCCGATGCGGTCGATTTGCGGCAACGACCGACGCAGTCGAAGCTTCAAATCCTCCCGCTGCGACATCACCTGCCGCGCGAACTGGGTCTCGACGAGGTCGCGCTTGGCGATCAACGCGAAGTGCTGCATCACCGGATAGAACGCGATCATCGGCAGGAGCAGCGCCACGAGGCGAGCCCCAAGGCGCGCCGCCTGCGAGGCGTGGCGGTACCTCGGGAGGAGCCGCGGCGCGACCGTGGCCGCGACGATGACGACGACCGCAACACCGAGCGTTGGGAGAACAGCGACCGGCCACCGCATCGATGACGCCGTCCCGATCAGGATGGCGAGCGGCGCGGACCAGGCCGTCAGGAGCCAGATCGCGCGGCGGGGCGGCGAACTGCCCGGCGGCTGCAGCAGCCACGACCAGCGAAGCAGCAGCGCGGCGGTCCAGATGATGGCGGCGTGCAGGACGACGAAGCCAAACGCGACCGCCAGCCGATCGGGATCGTACGGATGGAGCGAGAAATGCAAGACGTCGATGCGGCTGTTGGCCAGCATCTGACGAAGAAAGGACTGGTAGAAGATGAACAGCGTGCCGACAACGAGCGAAGACAGAACCGGGACGGCCGCTTTCCACGGCGCGAGGGGCCGGCCCCAGCCACGCCACACGCGCGTGAGCCGGCCGCGTTCGATCGCGTCGCCGCCGACGAGGACGAACGCGACCAGCAGCAGTGAGGCTAGCAGGAAACGCGCGGACCACGCCGGCGGCAGCGCCGCCCGAAGCAAGACCCACGATCCGATGGCGACAGCCAGCAATCCAAGGGCCGCGCCCAGATACCCGCGACGAGTCCGCGCGTGACTCCAGAACGCGAAGAGCGGGGCGGCGATCGCCAGGAGCGTGACGGCGAGGATCGCCATCCCGCCGCTCCAGACAGCCGATCGCCACGTGTCGAATTCCTGTTGCAACTCGCCCGGCGGCATTCGGGCTTCGAGCAGCGCCTCGCCCGTCGAGCCCGTGACGAGAAACGAGCCGCTCAGGCTCGCCTCGCCGGCCCCTTCGTATCGGGCCCGCAGCAAGACGGGGACCGGAACGCCCGCGAAGAGGTAGGAACCCGGGAGCGCCGCGCGCATCCCCGGGCTGGCGGAGAAGACCCTCTCGATCGCGAGGGTGGCGATCCGGCGGTTCTCGAGCGTGACGGGCAGCACGTAGACGAGGCGCAGTCCAAGCGGTCCCGGCGCGACGAAAAGCGCCTCCGGCCCCCGGATTCGATCGGCCGGCAGCTCCGACGGGCGGCCGCTCCACGCCAGCGGCTGCGTGCCGCCTCCGTAGATCGTGACAGCGCGGTCATCCGCTCGAGCCGTGCTGAGCCGCGTGCCGATCGCCTCGAAAAGGGTTCGCGCCGAACCCTCGTCGTCGGCGGCTGCCTGAATCAGCTCGGCGCGCGCAGCGAGCGATCGGCCGGTCTCGCGGAGCGACACCTCGATCACCCGAAACTCATCCCGGATGCGGCGCTCGATGCGGGCGCGCGCGGCCCCGTCATCCGGACCGAGGGCGACGCGAAGCGCGACGAGCCCGCTCGCGACGGCCAGTGCCGCCGACGCCGAGCCGACGAGCGCGATGCGCAGGAGGCGTGACTGCACGAGTCAGGAAGCGTCGCGGACCGAGGCGTCAGTGTCGCCCACAGGGCTACGCGACGCGAAGCTTCGTTACTGAGAATACAATAGTGGGCTTGCCTCCGCATGCGCGAGATGCCCGGGCTCCGATCGGTCCTCAAACGCTCTGCCGTCATCACGGCCGCATGCTGGCCCGTCGTGTTGATACAGTTCGTCAGCGAGTCGGTGTTCAAGATCCTGCTCGCGGTGCCGGTCCTCGCCGGGGCGTTCCTGGCGTCGATTCTGATCGGCCGGAGCGCCGGCGACCTCGCGTCGGGTGATCTGCGCGAGGCCGCGACCGCCGTCGCCGCCTCTCTGCTCGGCCGACCAGTCGCGCTCGCGGCCTTCATTGTGGCGCTGCTCGTGGTGGTCCTGGGCGGATCGGCGCTGATGTTCCTGATCAAAGGAGGAACTGTCGTGGTCCTGCTGGTGGCTGAATCGTCCGCGAACTGGTTGGAACCCTCCGGCGTGATGCACGTCTTCCGCAGCGCCATGCAGTTCTCTGTCGCCCGGTTCACCAGCGGCGCCGAACGGTTGGCGCGGAGGTTCCTCGCGCTCGGCACGATGCTGATTGTTGCCTACACGCTCGTCGGCGGTGTGTACGTCGCGGTCGTGCTCGGCGGATACGCGTATGCCGGCGGGAGAGCCCTGGTGCTGGGCTGGACCGTGGTGGCGGCGATTTGCTCGGGCATCCTGGTCGTCGCCATCACGCTCGTCAATCTCTTCTACCTCCTGATCCAGATCGTCATGGCCGTCGAGGATCGCGGCATCGTGGCCAGCGCCCGTCAGGTACTGCGGTTTCTTCATGCCGACATCCGCGACGTGGCCGGCGTTTTTTTGATCGTCGTCTGTCTGGTTGTCGTGGCGATGGCGGCATCACTCTTCACGACTGCGGCCATCGGCTTCATCGCGTTCGTGCCGATTGCAGCCCTCATCGTCCTGCCCGCGCAGGCCGGCGCGTGGTTGCTGCGGAGCCTCGTGTTTCAATACCTGGGACTAACGGCGTTGACGTCGTACGCGACGTTCTTTCGCGCGTATGCCTCGCTGGTCGGCCAGGCTGACCCCACGGCCACGACAAGTAGACCTCCACCATAGGATGAAGGATCGGCCGGAGCCGTCATCAACGCTCGGGCGGCGAGGGTCCGGGCTTGATGAGGGCCGGCACCAGACCTGGCGCCGGAAGCTGGGGCGCCGGTTCGAGCGGGACAACTTCACCTGGCAGCGTCTGCAGAAGCGTGGGAATTGGTGAGGCCGACTGCTGAAGCGCCATCATCTGGCCGCTGCCGAGCAGCAGGATGACGCGGCTATCGAACGGCTCGAGCGATTCGAGCGCATGAAGCGGCGCGCCGAGATCGTCGGGCGCCCTGAAGACCCCTGCCGGCGCGCCGGCGGCCGTGTCAAAGGCGCGGAACTCCGACGCGAGCCCCGACACGAGCAGAACGTCGCCGACTCGGATCGGACTTGACGCCGGCCGGAACGGAAGCGGGCGCTTCCACCGCAGCGCGCCGTTCTTGCGCTCGTAGGCGCGGAGCAAATTGTCGAGCGAGTTCACGTAGACGTTCGATCGATCCATGATCGGCGCCCCGACGAGGTCGCCGCCGGTCCGCTGGCGCCAGTCGTAGCGACCGTTTTTCGCCAGGAGACAGTAGAGAAAGTTGTCCTTGGATCCGACATACACGCGCTCCTGATCTGCCAGTACGCCGGTCGCCAGGTCGTTCAGCCTGAACTCCCAGATCTTCGCGCCGTCAGCGAGCTGAGCCGCCACCACCCGCCTGTCCTCGAGCGCGACATACAGTCGGTCGCCGCCCGGCGCGGGGGCCGCTATCGCCGGCGATCCCAGCGAGACGCGCCAGACAATCTGGCCATCGTTCCCTCGAACGCCGATGAGATCGCCGCCGCTCGTCGCGAGGATCAGCCAACCCGTGTCCCACAACGGCGCGATCGCGACGCCCCCGGGGAGCGGAAGCTCCCACACGTCGCGTCCCGTCTCCATCTCCAGCGCGTGAATCGCGTCGTCCGCGTCAACGAACACCAGATCGCCGCCCGTCGCGGGCGAGTACGTGGAGGCGAGCTCGCGCGCCCACCGGACCAGTCCGGTGCGGAGGTCGACACAGATGAACTGACCGCTCCGGAGCGACAGGTACGCGCGGTCGCCCTCGTACGCCGGCGGCGCCGCTGCGGATCCCGGCAGCAGGGTGACCCATTCGTATTGCACGGGGAACGTGATGCGACCGATCGCTTCCAAGGGGCTCTCTCGAAACAGCGGGCCGGAGTGACGGATCTGGCCGGGAAATGACGGCTCTTCCGGAGGGGGCGGCTTCTGTCCGGGGGGCGGCGATGGCGGCGGGGGCTCGGGGCGTCGCTGGTCAGGAAACGGCGGCTGCTCGGCGCGGGGACGAGTCTGGCCCGAGGATGGCGGCGCTTGCGGCGCGGCCGCCGTGATCGCGAGAAACACGAGCAGGACGGTCGAGAGTGCCACGTGACCGCAATATGTTGTGGGCGAGGAATCAGCCACCTCGTTATAATACCGGGAAGGGGCCCCTGACGCCTTCGCCGCTTGGGCCGGCAGATCCGCCGGGCTCTTCCGACAGCCTTTGACGTGGCACACCAGACCATCCTCGTCCTGGATTTCGGGTCGCAGTACACACAGCTCATCGCGCGCCGCCTTCGCGAGCTGAACGTCTATTCCGAGGTCCTGTCGTTCAGCACACCGGCGGAGGAGATTCGTCGCAAGGCGCCGGTGGGCGTTATCCTCTCGGGCGGACCGCGGAGCGTCGGCGAACCGGGCGCGCCGCGCTGCGTGCCGGAGCTCTTCGAGATGGGGCTGCCCGTGCTCGGCATCTGCTACGGGATGCAGCTGATGACCGACATGCTCGGCGGCGAGGTCGCCAGCGCCCCGCATCGCGAGTTCGGGCATGCGCTGGTCACGGTGCTCCCGGCGGCCAACGGGGAGCCGCTCTTCGTCGACGTGCCGCGCGAGTTCCGCGTGTGGGCGAGCCACGGCGATTTCGTCACCGTCCAGCCGCCCGGCTTCTCGGTCGTGGCGACGAGCGCCAACGCGCCGATCGCGGCGATGGAAGCGCCGCATCGCCACCTCTTCGCGCTGCTGTTCCATCCCGAAGTGGCCCACACGGATCACGGCCTGGAGATTCTGCGCAACTTCGCCTTCCGCGTCTGCGGGTGCGCGGGGGACTGGACCATCGAGTCGTTCGTCGAGGAGGCGACGGCACGGATCCGGCAGCAGGTCGGTGACGGGCGCGTCGTGTGCGCGCTCAGCGGCGGCGTCGATTCGGCCGTGGCGGCGCTGCTCATCCACCGCGCGATCGGCGATCGGCTGACGTGCATCTTCGTCGACAACGGCGTGCTCCGGCAGGGCGAGGCCGCGCAAATCGAGCGGCGGTTCGTCGACAAGCTGAAGCTCTCCGTAGTCTGCGTCGATGCGTCCCAGCAGTTTCTGAGCCGGCTGGCCGGCGTCACTGATCCGGAAACGAAGCGCAAGATCATCGGGGCCACCTTCATCGAGGTCTTCGAGCGTGAGGCGGGGGCGCGAGGCCGGTTCGCGTTTCTCGGGCAGGGCACGCTGTACCCGGACGTGATCGAGTCGGTGTCGGTCGTCGGTCCCGCTGCGGCCATCAAGAGCCATCACAACGTCGGCGGGCTCCCGGAACGGATGCCGTTCGGGCTCGTCGAGCCGCTCCGGCAGCTCTTCAAGGATGAAGTGCGTGAGGTTGGACGTCAGATCGGTCTGGACGGCGAGTTCGTGCACCGTCAGCCGTTCCCGGGGCCCGGGCTGGCCGTCAGAATCCTGGGAGCCGTGACGACGGAGCGGCTGGCGCTCGTGCGCCGCGCGGATGCCATTGTGGCGGAAGAAATCAGGCGCGCCGGCTGGTACCGGCGGCTGTGGCAAAGCTTTGCCGTCCTCCTGCCGGTCCAGAGCGTCGGCGTGATGGGAGATGCCCGCACGTATGAGAACACGGTGGCGATTCGAGCCGTTGAAAGCCGCGACGGGATGACGGCGGACTGGGCCCGCCTGCCCCACGAGCTCTTGGCGACGATCTCCTCGCGGATCGTGAACGAGGTGAAGGGCATCAACCGGGTCGTCTTCGACATCAGCACCAAGCCGCCCTCTACAATCGAGTGGGAGTGAAGAATCGCCAATCCGCAATCCGCAATGGCTCCGTCATGACCGATTTCGTCCACCTGCACCTGCACACCGAGTATTCGCTGTTGGACGGGGCGTGCCGCGTCGACGACCTGCTGGATCAGGCGGCGCGGATGAAGATGCCCGCGCTCGCGGTGACCGAGCACGGCAACATGTTCTCGTCGGTCATTTTTCACGACCACGCGAACGAGCGCGGGATCAAGCCGATTCTCGGCTGCGAGGTGTACGTGGCGCCCGAGAGCCGCCACCTCAAGAGTGGACCGATTGGGGAGACCGCGAACCATCTCGTCCTGCTCGCGGAGACCAACGAAGGCTACGGGAACCTGATCAAGCTCGTCTCGGCCGGATATCTGGAAGGGTTCTACTACCGCCCGCGCATCGACAAGGAGCTGCTCGCGACCCACGCGAAGGGCCTCATCGGCTTGAGCAGCTGCCTGAAAGGCGAGGTGGCGACGTGCCTTCGTCACGAGCAGTCCGAGCGCGCGCTGCGCGCGGCGGCGACGTTCGGCGAGATTCTCGGCCCGAACAACTTCTTCCTCGAAATGCAGTACCAGGGGATCGAGGATCAGCTCGTCGTGAACCGTGGGCTCGTCCCCCTCGCCCGGACGCTGGGCCTGCCGCTCGTCTGCACGAACGATGTGCACTACGTCCGACAAGACGATCACCATCCGCACGACATCCTGCTGTGCATCGGGACGGGCAAGACGGTCAACGATCGGGACCGCCTCCGCTATCACGGCGACCAGTTCTACCTGAAGACGCCCGAAGAGATGGTCAGCCTCTTCGGCGAGGTGCCCGAGGCGCTGGGCAACACCGTCGCAATCGCCGACCGCTGCTCGGTCACTCTCGAGACGACGGAGAACCACCTGCCGAATTTCGAGGTGCCGCCACCGTATTCGCTGGAGGAGTACTTCGAGAAGATCGTGCGGGAAGGCTTCGAGGCCAGGCTGCGGCGGTTGCGTGAGCTCGCGTCACGGGGTGTGCTGGGGCACCCGATCGAGCACTACGAAGCGCGGCTGTCGTACGAGATCGAGATGATCAAGAAGATGCGTTATCCGGGCTACTTCCTGATCGTCTGGGACTTCATCCGCTACGCGCGGGAGCGCGGCATCCCGGTCGGGCCGGGCCGCGGCTCGGCCGCCGGGAGCCTCGTCGCGTACTGCCTGCGGATCACCGACGTCGATCCGCTGGAGTTCGACCTCATCTTCGAACGCTTCCTCAACCCGGAACGTATCTCGCTTCCCGACATCGACATCGACTTCTGTGAGCGCCGCCGCGGCGAGGTCATCGAGTACGTCACGAGAAAGTACGGCCGGGAGAACGTCGCCCAGATCATCACCTTCGGCACCATGAAGGCCCGGGCCGTCGTCCGCGACGTGGGACGGGCGCTCGACATCCCGTACGCGGATGTCGATCGCGTCGCCAAGCAGATTCCGCCGGTGCTCGAGATGACGTTGGCCAGAGCGCTCGGCGAGAACCCGGCGCTGAAAGGGTTGGAGCAGAGCGACCCGAAGGTGCAGGAGCTGCTTCGCGTGGCGCAGCGGCTCGAAGGCCTCACGCGTCACGCCTCGGTCCACGCCGCCGGCGTGGTCATCGCGCCCCGACCGCTGACCGAGTTCGTGCCGCTCTACAAGGGCCAACGTGACGAGATCACGACACAGTGGGGGATGAAAGAGATCGAGCGCGTCGGCCTGCTGAAGATGGACTTCCTGGGTCTCAGCACCCTCACCTTGATCCGCGACGCGATCGACCAGATCTTCGCCACGACCGGCGAGCAGCTCGACCTGGAGGCCGTCACGCTGGACGATCCGAAGACGTATCAGGTGTTCAGCGAGGCGCAGACATTCGGGGTCTTCCAGTTCGAGAGCTCGGGGATGCGCGACATCCTCCGGAAGGCCAAGCCGCAGCGATTCGACGATCTGATCGCGTTGAACGCGCTCTACCGGCCGGGGCCGCTCCGGAGCGGCATGGTCGACGACTTCATCGCGCGCAAGCAGGGAAAGATCGACATCAAATACGAGCTGCCCCAGCTCGAGCCGATCCTGCGTGACACCTACGGCGTCATCGCCTACCAGGAGCAGGTGATCCGGATCGCACGGGAGCTCGGCGGCTTCACGCTCGGCGAGGCCGACATCCTGCGCAAGGCGATGGGCAAGAAGAAAGCCGACGTCATGCAGGCACAGCGGCAGAAGTTCGTCGACGGGGCCAGAACGCGCGGCATCAACGAGAAGAAAGCCGGCCGCATCTTCGATCTGATGGAGCATTTCGCCGGCTACGGGTTCCCGAAGGCCCACTCGACCGCATACGCCCTGCTCGCCTATCAGACCGCTTACCTCAAAGCCAACTACCCTCGCCACTTCATGGCGGCGCTCCTGACGATCGAATCACAAAACACCGAGAAGCTGGCCGTCTACCTCGCCGAGGGCCGGGAGCGCGGCATCCCGGTGCTGCCGCCGGATCTCAACGAGAGCCAGTTGACCTTCACGGTGACGGCGGAAGGCGTGCGGTTCGGCCTCGCGGCGGTGAAGAACGTCGGCGAATCCGCCATCCAGGCGATCCTCGAGGTGCGGGCGCGCCTCGGCCGCATCACCAGCCTGTACCAGCTTTGCGAGGAGGTCGATCTGCGCGCCGTCAACAAGCGCGCCCTCGAAAGCCTCGTCAAGGCCGGCGCCATGGATTCGCTCGCCGAGCCCGTGCTTGGCGACAGGATGCCCAGGCCCGCCCTGCGGGCCCGGCTGCTCGCCTCGGTCGAGCGCGCGTGCGAGCACGGCACGCGCCGCCAGCGCGATCGCGACAAGGGCCAGGCGGCGCTCTTCGGCGGAGCGAGTGAGGAGCCCGCGTCAGCGAATGGATCCGGGATTCGCCTGGCGGAGGCCGAGCCCTGGCCGGAAGCGCAGCAGCTCGCCTGCGAGAAAGAGTCGCTTGGCCTGTACTGGAGCGGTCATCCGATCGAGCGTTATGCGAAGGATCTCGCCGCATTTGGGGCCCTGACGATTCACGACCTGGGTGAGCTCGAACAGGGCAGCCCGAAGGCCGCCGAGGTGACCGTCGGCGGCATCATCGCATCGTGCCGCCAGCTCAAGACGCGCAAGGGTGACCGCATGGCGGTCCTCGTGCTGGAAGATCAGAGCGGCTCGGTCGAGGTCGTCGTATTCCCCGAGGCCTACAACAAAAGCGCCGCCGTGCTGCAACCCGATCAGATGGTGCTCGTCAAAGGCAAGGTTGAAAAGGACGAGGAGACTGCCCGGATGCTGAGCACCGACGTCTGGTCGATCGACTCGCTGTGGGAGCACATGGCGCGGGAGCTGGCCATCAAGGTGGCGGTCCCGCCGCATGGCCGCCAGACGTTCACGGCGCTCTTCGAGCTGTTCCAGCAGTATCGCGGCGACCGCCGCGTGTCGTTCGAGCTGGAGGTGCGATCGACGGACCGTCCCGTTCGAATCCGGGCGGACGTCGCCAGCCACATCCGCGTGCAGCCCTCACCCAAGCTCGTGGCGGAAGTCGATCGGATCTGCGGCAGCGGCTCCGCGGCGCTTCGTTGACATCATGCCGTCAGACTTCCTCGAATTCGAGGAGCCGATCGCCGTCCTGACGAAAGAGATCGAGGCCCTCGGCATGCTGCCCCGAACCGAGGAGCGGGTTCGCGAAATCGAGCGCCTCGAGCGCCGTGTCGAGGAGATTCGCGCGGACCTCTACCGCAACCTGACGCCGTGGCAGCGCGTGCTGGTGGCACGGCACCCGGGACGCCCGAGCGTGCTCGACTACGTCGACTTCCTGTTCAAGGACTTCACCGAGATCCATGGCGACCGCCGGTTTGCGGACGACCATGCCATCGTGACCGGATTTGCCGCCTACAAAGAGCAGCCGGTCCTCGTCGTCGGACACCACAAGGGGAGCATTGATACCAAGCAGAAGATCCACAGGAACTTCGGCTACGCCAAGCCCGAGGGCTACCGCAAGGCGCTACGTGCCATGCGGCTGGCCGAGAAGTTCCAGCGACCGATCATTGTGTTTGTCGACACGCCCGCGGCCTATCCGGGCGTAGAGTCCGAAGAGCGCGGCATCGCGGAGGCGATCGCGGTCAACCTGCGCGAGATGGCGAGCCTCGAGGTGCCGATCGTCGTCGTCATCAGCGGAGAAGGGGGAAGCGGGGGCGCGCTCGGCATTGCGGTCGGCGATCGGATCCTCATCCAGGAGTTCGCGATCTACAGCGTGATCCCGCCCGAAGGCTGCGCGGCGATTCTCTGGCGGGACGCGGGCCGCAAGGTCGAGGCCGCCGAGGCTCTGAAGCTGACGGCGCCGGATCTGCTCAGGCTCGGCGTCGTCGACGAAATCGTTCCGGAGCCGTCGGGGGGCGCCCACACCTATCCGGCCGGCGCGGCGAGCCTGCTGGACGCGCCGCTGACTGCGGCGCTTTGCGAGCTGCGCGACGTGGCGCCGGAGGCGCGGCGCGAGCGCCGGTATCAGAAGTTTCGGGAGATGGGTCGTCTCGGCGCGGATTTCGTGGACGACGCCCCATGACCGCCGCGCTCTGCTGGGATCATCTCGCGTGCGACGAGGGCCGGTCGATCCGGCTGGCGGCCGCGCTCGCCGTCACGCCGGTTGTCGCCAAGCTGCTGTGCCTGCGCGGGTTGGACGATCCGGAAGCGGCCGATCGGTTCCTTCGTCCATCCCTGTCGCACCTTCACGATCCGGATCGGCTCGCCGACATGCGTCTCGCTGTCGACCGTCTCTGCGAGGCGGTGGCTCGGCGCGAGCGCGTGGCGGTCCATGGCGATTACGATGTCGACGGCATCACCTCGACGGTGATCCTGCGCCGCGCGATCGAGCTTCTGGGCGGCGACGTCGTCCACTTCATCCCCGAGCGCCTCCGCGACGGATACGGCCTTCAGCCGGCCGCCATCGAGCGGCTGCATGCCGAAGGTGTGAAAGTCATCGTCTCGGTCGACTGTGGCATTCGCGGAATGGAGGCCGCTCGTCGCGCTCGCGAGTTGGGGGTCGACCTTATCATCACGGATCATCACGAGCCGGATCCTGAGCTGCCAGCCGCGCTTGCGGTCATCAATCCGAAGCGGCGGGATTGCACGTATCCGGACAAGAATCTCGCCGGCGTCGGCGTGGCGCTGAAGCTGGTTCAGGCGCTGTGCGGGCGCCTCGGTCGTGAAAAGTGGCTCCCGGCCTTCGTCAAGATCGCGGCCATCGGAACGCTCGCCGATGTTGTGCCGCTCACGGGCGAGAATCGCGTCATCGCAAAGCTCGGGTTGGATCTGCTGTCCCGCGGTCCGCACAAGGTGGGACTTCGCGCGCTCCTCGAGGCGGCCGGCCTAACGGGCAAGACCATCGACGGGTACCACATCTCGTTCATCCTGGCGCCCCGCCTGAATGCCGCCGGGCGGATGAGCACGCCCGACATCGCGACCCGCCTGCTCCTCGCTGCGGACGAAGCGATGGGCGAGGAAGCGCGCGCGCTGGCGGAGCAGCTCAACGAGGAAAACGCGAAGCGCCAGCAGGAGGAGCTCGAGATTTTCACCGAGGCCCGCAAACGGGTCGAGACCGATGTCGATGTGGGCTCGCGTACGGTGCTCGTGGTCGACGGAGACGGGTGGCACCGCGGCGTCATCGGCATTGTCGCCTCGAAGCTCGTGGAAAGCTTTCACCGGCCCGCGATCGTCTTATCCCATGAGGACGGGGTCGCGCACGGGTCCTGCCGCAGCATCCCCGCCTTCGACATGCTCGCCGCGCTCGAGCACTGCGCGCCGCTGTTCGTGCGGTTCGGCGGTCATCGCGCCGCGGCGGGCTTGACGATGGAGGCGTCGCGCGTGAAGGAGCTGAGGCAGACCATCAATGCCTACGCCGACGAGCGGCTGAGCCCGGACGATCTCCGCCCGCGGCTGAGAATCGACGCGCCGCTGACATTCCGCGCCATCCGAGGCGACCTGGTGAGCGAGCTGTCGCTGCTCGCGCCGTTCGGCCCCGGCAACCCCCGCCCGGTCTTTCATGCCGCCGGCGTGGAGGTGGCGGAAGGGCCGTGGATGCTCAAGGATCGGCATCTCAAGCTGGCCGTGCGGCAGGAGGGCCGAACCTTCCGGGCCGTCGCGTGGCGGGCCGCGGAGCGCCAGGAGTTCCTGACGCAGCATCGCGCCATCGACCTCGCCTTCTCGCTCGATCAGAGCTCGTTCGGCGGCGAAACCTTCGTCGAGCTGACCGTCGCCGACATGCGAGCCAGCGAACCGTGAATGTGGCGATCCGGCGACTTCGCGATCGGACGATGTACTGCTCAGGTGTGTCCGGCTGAATCACGCGATAGATCGCCCACTCGCCGGGTCGCCAAATCGCCAAATCCTGCGTTATCCTGGGTTCTCATGGCTCTCTGGCAGAAACGGGTCCGGTTCGTGATCCTGATTCTCGGGATCGCTTTTGCGATCGTGGTCGCGCTGGCCGTCAGGCGCCGCGACGCGGTCGGAATTGCGCCGCTCATCACCCGGACAGATCCCACGGCGCTCATCGAGAGTACAGGAACGATCGTGATCGAGGCGAAGGGGAGCACGCCGGAGTTCCGGATCGAGGGAGGGCGGTACCTCAGCTATCCAGACGGCCACATCCGCGTGCTCGACGGTGCGAAGGTCAAAGTCGAGAACCGGGCGGGCCGCAGTTTCGTCGTCACCGCCCGTGAAGGCGAAGTCTCGTCCGACCGGTCGCAGGTGCAGGTGAAAGGCGACGTCCGGATGACCTCCAGCGACGGGTTCACGGCCACCGCGAACGACGCGTCGTACGCGAAAGCCGAAGGCATCATCCGCACGGACGGCCCCGCGAGCTTCACCCACAAGAATATCTCGGGGTCGGGCACCGGGATGACTTACGACGAACCGCGAGACGTCGTGTGGATCCTCAACAACGCGGAGGTCACGATCGCTGAGGACGAGAAAGGCCACGAAGCCGTGAAGGTACACGCCGGCGCAGCCGGCCTGGCGCGTCAGGACAAGTACCTGAAGTTCATTGGCGGCGTCACGGCTGAGAGCGCGTCGCGCCGCATCGGGGCGGATGAATCGACGGCCTTTCTGAGCGACGATGGCAAGCGGATTCAGATGGTCGAGCTCAGAGGCCACTCGGGTGTCGAGACCACCGAGAGCGGCGGCGGCGGGCTGCGGAACATGCACGCCCGGGACATGAACCTGACCTACGGTCCGGACGGCCGCACCCTGCAGCGGGCCACGCTGGCAGGGACAAGTGTCGTCGAGATCGCCGGAGAGGCGAGTGGTCAGGAGCGTCGATTGAGTGCCGAGTGGATCGAGATGGGCCTCGCCGCGAACGGCCGCACCGTGTCGACCCTGACCAGTCGCGAGCATGTCGAATTCACCATGCCGGGCAGCCGGACGTCCGCGTCGCGGACGATTCGCGCGGGCTCGTTCGAAGCCGCGGGCGACGGCGACGGCGGCGGCGGCCTGGACCACGCGCGGTTCCTCGAGGGCATCGAGTTTCGGGAGACGCCGGCCGGCAGCACCCAGTCGCGGCTGGTGAAAGCGCGGGATCTGCACGTTCGGTTCAAAGCGGGCCTTGTCGCCCTCGAGGAGGCGCGCTTCATGGGGGACGTCACCCTTGAAGACGGCGATACCACGGCCACGGGAGCCGAGGCGCGATACCTGCTCGCTAGGAGCACCATGATTCTCGTGGGCCGGCCGGACCAGTTGCCGCACGTCGCCACCGCGGACGGGTCGGTCGACGCCGAGCGCTTCGAGCTCCTTGTCGACAATCGGCGCGTGATCTCGCGGATCAAGGTCAAGAGCATCGTCCTGCCGATCGCCGAAGCCAAGGCGGCCGGAGGCCGCGAAACCAAGCGCCCGCATATCATGAAGGCCGACCAGGCGATCAACGGGATGGCCGACCACCTCGACTCCGACGAGAAGGCCGGGCGGGCCTTGTACTCCGGCAACGCGCGCGTCTGGCAGATCGACACGTCCATCCAGGCCGACAGGATCACCATGGACGACCGGACAGGCGACCTGAGCGCGTCCGGCAACGTCCGGTCGACCCTGATGCTCGAGCAGACGAACCCGCAAACGACGCGGAAACCGAAAGCCGGCGTCACGCCGCCGCCGATCGAGGAGAAGCCGGCCGACGAGCCCGCGGCGGAGGAGAAAAAGACCACAAAGATGGCGACGATTGCGGCGTCCCGCGAGCTCCAGTACGAGGACAAGAGCCGCAAGGTGACCTACCGGAACGACGCCCATGTGGTTGGCGCGCAGGGCGACCTGAAGGCGGACCGGATCGAGCTGTATCTGTCAGAGGACGGCGAGCGTCTGGAGCGCGCGGAAGCGTACGGGCATGTGACGCTGCGCGATGAGACGCGCGTGGCGACGAGCCAACGCCTGAGCTACTTCGTGGCCGACGAGCGGTACGATCTGGGCGGCGACGTACGGGTCGTCGAACAATGCCGCGAAACAACGGGGAGGACGTTGACGTTCTTCAAGTCCACCGACACGATTTCGGTGGACGGCAAACTGGAGGTCCGCACGCAGACCAGAAGCAGCAACAGCCCGAAAACCCCGAGCGGCAACACGAACACAATCACGAACACCATCGCGAACAGCAAGTGTTCGGGTGCGACGCCGCGCTGAATGGCCACACTTCGGACTCACGACCTCACGAAGTCGTACAACGGGCGTACGGTTGTCCGCGGCGTCAGCCTCGAGCTCGAATCAGGCGAAGTCGTCGGGCTCCTCGGTCCGAACGGGGCAGGCAAGACCACCACGTTCTACATGGCCGTCGGGCTGACGGCGCCGGATTCGGGCCGGGTCGTGCTGAACGGCGTGGACATCACCGGCGATCCGATGTATCTGCGGGCGCGCAAAGGAATCGGCTACCTGCCCCAGGAGCCGTCGATCTTTCGCGGGCTCACCGTCGAGCGGAACATCCAGGCGATTCTGGAAACGCTCGATCTCGACGCGGCGACGCGCCGCACCCGGCTGCGCGAGCTGCTGGCTGAGCTCAACCTGACCCCGCTCGCCCATGCGCCGGCCTACACGCTCTCGGGCGGCGAGCGGCGCCGAGCGGAAATCACCCGGGCCCTCGTCATCTCCCCGCTCTTCATGCTGCTCGACGAACCGTTCGCCGGCATCGATCCGATTGCGGTGGCCGATATCCAGAAGATCATCCTGCACCTCAAGGAGCGGGGGATCGGCGTGCTGATGACGGATCACAACGTCCGGGAGGCCCTGAAGATCACCGACCGGGCCTACATCGTTCACGACGGGGTGATTTTTCGCAGCGGGACGCCCGACACCCTGGCCGCTGATGAAGAGGTTCGGCGAATCTATCTGGGCGCCGACTTCCGGTTGGACTAACATGGGGAGAGACACTAGGTGCTGGGCCACGGCTAAGCCGGTATGGCGATTCAGCAGAGACTTCACACCAAGCTCGTTCAGAAGCTGATTCTGACGCCGTCGCTGCAGCAGGCGATCAAGCTGCTGCCGATGTCGACGCTGGAGCTGTCGGAGCTGCTCAATCAGGAGATGGTCGAGAACCCGATGCTCGAGGAGACGGCCCCCGAAGAGCAGCAACCCGCGGAGACCGCGACGGGCGACAAACCCGAGGACGCCGAGGCGGCCGCCACCACCAAAGTCGACACCTGGGACGACAGCGACTACGAGTACTTCTTCGGCGATTACCTGGATGACGGCTATCGTCCCCGCGCGCAGCAGGAGATCAAAGAGCTCCCGCCGATCGAGAACACGCTGTCGACGTCCACGTCGCTGACCGATCACCTCCTGTGGCAGCTTTCGCTCCAGACCGACGAAGACCTGATGCGCGAGGTCGGGCAGGCGATCGTCGGCAACCTGGACGATGACGGGTATCTCGTGGCGTCGGTCGACGAAATCTCGGCGATGGGTGGCTGGCCAGTGGGCGAGGTCGAGCGGGCGCTGCGGCTCGTGCAGAGCTTCGATCCGATCGGCGTGGCGGCGCGCGACATCCAGGAGTGCCTCTATCTGCAGGTGCGTCACCTGGGCCTCGAGGGCTCGCCGACCGAGAAGATCATCACGGAACACCTGCGGCTCCTCCAGAACCATCAGGTCCCGGAGCTCGCGCGAAAGCTCGGCCTGACGATCGACGAGCTGAAGACCCACATCGAGATCATCCAGCACCTCGATCCGAAGCCCGGGAGCCGCTACAACCGCACGCAATCGCAGTACGTGATTCCGGACGTCTACATCGTGAAGATGGAGGACGAATACGTCGCGGTGCTCAACGAAGAGGGGCTGCCACAGCTTCGCATCAGCCCCGTGTATCGCCGCCTGCTGGACAAGAGCGCCGAGAACAGTGACGAGACCCGGGCCTATGTGAAGGACAAGTTCCGCTCGGCGCTGTGGTTGATCAAGTCGGTCGAGCAGCGGCAGAAGACGATCCACAAGGTGGCGACGAGCATCATCAACTTCCAGCGGGAGTTCCTGGACCACGGCATCGAGCACCTGCGGCCGCTCGTGCTGCGCGACGTCGCCAACGACATCGGGATGCACGAGTCGACCGTCAGCCGCGTGGTGACGAACAAGTACATGCATACGCCGCAGGGCGTGTACGAGATGAAGTTCTTCTTCCACAGCGGGATCGCCAGCTCGTATGGCGAGAGCGTGTCGTCTGTCACGATCAAGCAGCGCATCCGCAAGATCATCGAGAACGAAGATCCGCGCAAGCCGCTCAGCGATTCCAAGATCGTGAACATCCTGCAGAAGGAAGGGCTGGTGCTGGCGCGGCGCACCATCGCGAAGTATCGCGAAGAGCTCAAGATTTCGACGTCGAATCAGCGCAAGATGCTGTACTGACGGTAACGAAGCTTCGCTTCGTTACTAGACGTGATGATCGTCTCATCACTTCACCACGCCTTCCCAACCTCCCAACACGAGATCCCCGTATCTCGTCCCTGACATATGCGCTTCCTGCTCACAGGTCGACACGTCGAGGTCACGCCGGCGGTGCGCCGGCTGATGGACACTAAGCTCGCGAAGCTGGGTCGGATGCTGAACGACAGCCTCGTCTCGGCCCAGGTCGTCGTCTGGCGCGAGCGGTACCGCCACATCGTCGAGATTTCAGTACACGCCAGGGGTGATCACATCCTGCACGGCCTCGGTGACACCGCCGCGTGGGACACCTCCCTCACCGAAGCCGTCGAGAAAATCAGCCACCAGGCGAAGAAGCTAAAAGGCAAGTGGCAGGAGCGCAAGCGCCACGCGACGCCCGCCAAGATCGTCGCGGTCGAGGCGCCGGCCAGCGGTCGCCAGGGGCGACGAGGCGCCGAACCGGAAGACGGCCGCCCGATGATCGTCCGACCATCGAGGTACGCGGTCAAGCCGATGACGATCGAAGAGGCCGCGCTGGCCATCGAGGACGCCCGCGAGGCGTTTGTCGTGTTCCGCAACGCCGCCACCGACGCAGTCAACGTCGTCTATCGGCGCAAGGATGGCAACCTCGGCCTGATCGAGCCGGACGCGTAGCGCGTGACTTCTCCTGCCGGCGTCACGGTCGGGGCGTTTCTGCACGGCCGGGTCGACGCGCTGGGGCTCACCCTCAAGCTCGTCGCCGGGGCGGGCGGCCTCGATCGGCTGATTACGAGCCCCTACGCCCAGAAAACGGGCCTGGCCCTCGCGGGCTTCGAGGAGTACCTGCGGCCCGGCCGCATCCTCATCTACGGCGAGAGCGAGGTGCGCTTTCTCGAAAGCCTACCGCCCGACCACCGGCGCCAGACGATCCGGCGCACCTTCAGCCGCGACATCCCGTGCCTGCTCATCACGGGCGGCTTCGACCCGCCGGCGGAGATGATTCGCGAGGCCGACGCCGCCAGCGTGCCCGTGCTGCAGACCGCGACCCCGACCCCGACCACCATCGCCAAGGTCACGGTCGTGCTCGAGGACAGTTTGTCCGAGCGGATGATGCTGCACGCGGTGCTGATCGATATTCTGGGGCTTGGGGTCCTGATTGTGGGAGAGAGCGGCATCGGCAAGAGTGAGTGCGCGCTGGATCTCATCCTCCGCAGCCATCGGCTGATCGCCGACGACACGGTTGAGATCCGGCGGCGCGCCGAGGCCGCGCTGGTCGGCACCTGCCCGGAGCTCACCCGCCATCACATGGAGCTGCGCGGGTTGGGCGTGATCAACGTGAAGGAGCTCTTCGGCGTCGCCTCGACGCGCAACTCCAAGCGAATCGAACTCGTCGTGCAGCTCGAACGCTGGGAGCCCGGGAAGGACTACGATCGTTTGGGCCTCGATGAACCGTCCTTCGAGATTCTGGGGCTGAAGGTGCCGCTCGTCCGGATGCCCGTCGCCCCCGGCCGCAGCATTGCGACGCTCGTCGAGGTCGCCGCGCGGAATCAGTTGCTGCGCGCGCGGGGCCGCCACGCGGCGCGCGAGCTGGCGGCGAAGGTCGACGAGCAGCTGCGGCCGACGAGTGCCGCACCCGTCGACGCCGAGGAGGACGAGGTGGACATCCGGGACGAGGCCGAAGAGGGCGAAGTATGACGTCGCGGCCACGTCGGCGGACGCAGACCCGAAGGGTGGGGCAGAGCCGCTTTGTCGTGCTGACGGGTCTCTCCGGCGCCGGGAAGTCGCAGGCCATCCGTGCGCTCGAAGATCTCGGGTACTTCTGTGTCGACAACCTGCCCACGACCCTGATCCCGACGCTGGCCGAGTTGTCGCAGCGAGCCGGCAGCGACATCCCGAAGGTCGCCATCGTCGTGGACGTTCGCGAAGGGGGGTTCCTGTTGCAGTTCCCGCGGACGTTCAAGAAGCTCGGCGCCATGCGGGGATTGAATCCGGTGCTCATCTTCCTCGAGGCCAGCGACGAAGCGCTCGTCCGCCGGTTCAGCGAAACCCGCCGGCCCCATCCGCTAGCGCCCGGCGGTTCCGTGCGGGAGGGGATCCTGGAGGAACGCCGCCGCCTCGAACCCATTCGCGGGCTCGCGGACGAGATCGTCGACACCAGTCACCTCACAGTCCACGAGCTGCGGGAGGTTTTCACGAGCGTCCCTCGCGGCCGGATTCGCCGCCGGCGCCTGACGGTCACGCTCCTGAGCTTTGGGTTCAAGCACGGCCTGCCGGTGGAATCGGACCTCGTCTTCGACGTCCGGTGCCTGCCCAATCCGCACTTCGTGCCGGCGCTTCGGCCCAGAACGGGACGCGATCGCGCGGTCGTCCAGTTCATGGAGCGGCAGAAGGCCACGCGAACGCTCGTGCGCAAGCTGGTCGACCTGCTCAAGTTCCTCGTGCCCCAGTACGTCGTCGAGGGCAAGACGTACCTGACGGTGGCGATCGGCTGCACGGGCGGCCGTCACCGGTCGGTGATGATCGCCGAAGCGTTGCGGCGGGCCCTCTCGGGCGTGGATTGGGCGCGGGTGCGGGTCCGCCACCGCGACATCGAGAAGGGCGAATGAGCGGGTCAACGATCGGAGTAGTCGTCGTCACGCACGGACAGCTCGCCACCGAGCTGGTGAACGCGGCGGAGGTCATTGTCGGCGATTTGCCGCGGTTCGCCGCCGTCTCCATCGGCTGGCACGACGATGTCAGCGTGGCGCGCGAGGAGATCGGGGCCGCAATCGATCGGGTGCAGGGGCCGGGTGGCGTGCTGGTTCTCACCGATATGTTCGGCGGGACGCCCACCAATCTCGGCGTGACGTTCCTGGAAGCGGACAAAGTCGAGATCGTAACTGGCGTCAACCTGCCGATGCTGATCAAGCTCGCGAACCTGCAGACGAGCGCGCCGCTGAGCGAGGTCGCCAAGGAGACGCGGGACCACGGGCAGAACGCCATCTGGGTCGCGTCGGATTTGCTGCGCGGCGAGGCCCGCGCGAAGGGCTGATGAAGGAGAGCACACGAAGACACGAGGAGCTCGTCCCGTCATACGAAGGCACGAAGATGGCTGGGCACACTGGTCCCGCGTCTTCGTGGGCCACGTGGCGCCTCGTGTCTTCGGGCGATCGTCTGTTTGGGTGCGGCAGACGGCTGCGCCGGGACTAGCCATGGTCTTCCAGGTGGTGCGAGTGCGAAACCAGTTGGGGATGCACGCCCGGGCGGCCGCCCGGTTCGTGCACGTGGCCAGCGGCTTTACGGCGCGGGTCCGTGTCCGGTGTGGCGAGCGCGAAATAGACGGTAAGAGCATCCTGGGGATCCTCCTGCTGGCGGCCGGGTTCGGGTCGGACATCACGATTGCGACCGACGGCCCGGACGAGGTGCTCGCGCTCGGCGCGCTCGTCTCGCTCGTCGACACGGGCTTCGGCGAGGGGGCCCCGTGCGACGCCTGACAGGCGCAGGGGTGTCGCACGGCGTGGCCCTCGGGCCCGCGGTGATGCTGATGCAGAACCCGCTCGTGATTCGGTTCGCGATCCCCGAGGATCGGGTCGAGCACGAGGTCGTGCGGCTGCGCGATGCGCGCGAGCGCTCCAAGCGCCAGCTGCGGGAGATCGGGGCGCGCCTCGACCTGCGCGCGCGCGCCGAGCTGCGGTATCTCTTCGACGCCCAGATCCTGATGCTGGACGATCCGCTGTTCGTGAATCGGGCCGAGGACCTGATCCGGACCGAGCGCGCCAACGCCGAATGGGTGGTCTGGCGTGCGTGTTCGGGCCTCGCCGCCGTGTTCGACGAGGTGGAGGATCCCTATGTTCGCGAGCGAAAAGGGGAGGTCGCTGACCTCTCGGGGCGGCTCCGGATGAACCTCCGCCGGGCCCGGGACGGCGCGCTGTTCGACGAGGTGGAGGACGGCGCCGTGCTGGTCGCCGACCAGTTGAGCCCGTCGATCGCCGCGCAGATCGACTGGACGCGGATTCAGGGGTTCGCCACCGACGCGGGGAGCCGCACCGATCACACCGCGATCCTCGCCCGATCGCTGCACGTGCCGGCGGTGATGGGGCTCATGGACATCAGCGCGCGCGTGGCCCCCGGGAGCATGCTGGTCATCGACGGCACGATGAGCGAGGTGCTGATCGAGCCGTCCGCCGATCAAGTCGCAGAATACCGCGATCGCCGTGAGCGGTGGGTCGCCGTCAAGAAGGGACGTGAGCGTCAGGGCAGCGGCCCGGCCAAGACCGCAGACTACCTTGAGATCCGGATCGACGCCAACATCGAGCGCGTGGCCGACGTGGAGGCCGCGCGGCAGCAGGGGGCGCAGGGCATCGGGTTGTTCCGGAGCGAGTTCCTGCTCGCGGGCGGCGACGGGTCGGCGGTAGCGGCCTCCGAGGATGCCCAGTACGAGCTCTATCGTCAGCTCGTCGACCAGGCACGACCGGACTACGTGACCGTCCGGCTCTTCACCGAGGCGGCCCTCGACGAGGTCGCGGGCGAGCTGTCCGCGCGGGAGCTTCGGGGAATCCAGCTTCGCGCGTTGTTGCGGGCCGCGATCCACGGCCCGCTCAGGATCCTGGTACCGACCGTTTCCGGCGTTGGCGATCTGCGTCAGACGCGGACGCTGCTGGCCGAGAGTCAGGCACAGCTGGAGGGGCGCGGCGAGACGTGCGGCCCCTTGAGCGTCGGCGCGATGATCGAGATCCCGTCGGCGGCCCTCACGGCCGACATGCTGGCGCGCGAAGCCGACTTTTTCAGCATCGGCACCAACGATCTGGTGCAGTACACTCTGGGGGCCAGCCGCAGCGAGCCGCGCGCCGCCGCGCTCTACGAGCCGCTCCATCCGGCCGTGTTGCGGCTGATTCGCCAGGTGCTCGAGGCGGCCAGCCGGGTCAACGTGCCGGTCGCGCTGTGCGGCGAGATGGCCGCCGATCCGGTGGCGCTGCCGGTTTTGATCGGCCTCGGCCTCGGAACCGTCAGCATGAACCCCGCGGCGATTCCAACCACCAAGCAGATCATCGCCCAGCTTCGCGCCGAGACGCTGCGCGCGGTCACGACGAGGGTATTGAGCCTGGCCACCGCCGCCGAGATCGAGGAGTATCTGGCGCATTGTCTGGGCCGCGATCCGCGCGACGAGCTGCCGCTCGGATCCGCTGCCGAAGGAGCACAAACGTGACGAGCGACGTGACCAGGGTCGACAAGCCCTGGGGCTACGAGCTGCACTGGGCCAAGACCGACCGGTATGTCGGGAAGATCATCCACGTGAACGCCGGCCATGCCCTGAGCCTTCAGTATCACAACGTGAAGGACGAGACGATCTACCTCTGGTCGGGTCGGCTGCTGTTCGAGATCCAGGAGGGCGAGCGGCTCGTCAAGCGCGAGATGAAGTCCGGCGAGCGCGTCCACGTCGCGCCCAAAACCGTCCACCGCATGACCGCGATCGAGGACGCCGACATCTTCGAGGTCTCGACGCCGGAGCTGAACGACGTGGTCAGGATCGAGGATCGGTATGGGCGGGAGACTAAGTAACGCATGTCGCAATTTCGGTGACGTATTCCCCGGGAGTCGCCCTTCGACAGGCTCAGGGCGAACGGATACGTCGCCATAATTGCGAAACGCAGTACTCAGGAATTAGCTGGGGTTCGGGATTTGGGATTCGGGATTCGAGTACGTGGCAAAACCCTACGAATCCCGAATCCCGACCCCCGAATCCCGTCTTAAAACGGAATGTCATCGTCGGTGAGTTCGACGGTCTCGCGGCCGGCGGGTGCGCCGCCTTCTTCACGCTCGGCAGACGGCGCCGAGGCGGCCGTCCGGGGCCCGCCGCCGCCCCCGCTGAGCAGCACGATCCGGTCGCCTCGAATCTCCGTCGTGTAGCGTTTGTTGCCGTCCTTGTCGTCCCACTGCCTCGTCTGCAGACGACCCTCGACATAGATCTGCTTGCCCTTCGTCAAATACTCGGAGAGCGACTCCGCGGTCTTGCCCCAGATCACAACACGGTGCCATTCGGTCTTTTCCTGACGCTGGCCCGCCTTGTCGTTCCACACCTCGGTCGTGGCCATGTTGAGCGTGGCGACCGCCGCGCCCCCGGGCGTGTAGCGCAGCTCGGCGTCGCGCCCCAGATTACCGACCAGGATCACTTTGTTCACACTCCCCATGCGTCACCTCAATCTCCGCACCTTTGACGGGGTCGGGGCGGGGGCCGGGGATCGGTGAATCCGATTGGTTCGACCGACCCCCTGATCCCTGACCCATGATCCCTGCTTCTACAGTCGTCAGTCCCGTTTCAGTTTGTCGAGATACTGCTTGGCGAGCCGCGCCGCCGTGCTTTCGGGGAAGGCCTTGAGCACGTACTCGAGCGATTCGCGCGCCTGCGGGATCTGCCCGAGGCCCTCGAGCGAGAGCCCGCGTTTGTAGTACGCGTCGGGAACCCGCGGTGCCCCGGGGTAGTTCTTGATGACGGCGTCGTAGGCCGCCACCGCATCCTTCAGCCGGTTCTCGGAGGCCAGCGCTTCCCCGATGTAGTACTGGGCGTCGTCTGCGAGATCGGACTTCGGGAACGCTTTCAGGAACGCCTCGAAGCCGTTGATCGCGAGCTGGAACTGACCGGCGGCGTAGTCGGCCCAGGCGGTCTGATACATCCGCTCCGGATGCAGGCCGGCGAGGCTCGGCGGCGCCGGCGGTGGGGGAGGGGCGGGCTGAGGCGGCGTCCCAGCCTGTGGCTGCGTTCCGGCTGGCGGTGGCGGCGCCACAGGTGCTGACGTTTCGGGGCCAGGCAGTCCGACGGGTACCGGTGCCTGGACGCACGGCACCGATGTCGGAATCGCCAGCCGCACGGCCTCGAGCTCCTGCGAGAGCGAGGACAGGCGGACGTTGGTTTCGTCCTGCTTTTCGCGGACGACCCGCACGTCGCCCGAGATGTTGTCGAGCTGCAGCTTTTCATCGGCGAATCCCTTGCGCGTCAGCCCGTTGTGGTCGTCGATCCGGGCCAGCACGGTCTTGAGCGTGTCGGCCAGCGCGACGACCTGCGCCTGCAGCAACTGGTTTTGCTCGTGCATCATTCGAAGATCGGCCGCCATCTGCTGGTGCTCGCGGTTGGCGGCGTCGGCGGGAACCTGGACGGCTGCCGCCAGCACGAAGGCGAGCAGCCACAAGCGGGGGGTGGATCGAACCATGCGAGTCATCCTTCTTTAGTGTGTCGTGGGGCCCCACCCCCACGACCCGCCACCGCTCGCTCACGCTCGCGGCGCTGATTTGTTACAACCAACCGCTTCGTGCGCCAATTCGTGGGGTCCCACCCCCACGACCTGCCATCCGCCTTCGCCAAGGCTACGGCGGACAGGCCGCCTTGCCCGCCGAAGCTCAAAGAGCGGAGGCGGGTCGCTCACGCTCGCGGCGCCGATTCATGGCCACGATCCACTATTTGGATCCGTGGCCTTGGCTACTTGACGGTGATCACGAAATGGGCGCGGCGGTTCTTCATGTACGCCGTCTCGGTTTTCCCCGGATCGAACGGGAACTCCTTGCCGTAGCTGACTGTCTTGAGCCGCTCCGCGCCGATGCCGAGCGAAAGCAGGTACGTCCGCGCGGCGGCGGCCCGTCGCTCGCCGAGCGCCAGATTGTATTCCGCGGTGCCGCGCTCGTCGCAGTGACCTTCGATCGTGACCACCCAGGTGGGCCGTTGCTTGAGAATCGCGGCGTTCTTCGTCAGCTGCGCCTGTGCGTCCGCTGAGAGATCCGCGCTGTCGTACTCATAGAACACCGGGGCGAGCGGTGAGTCGCGGTTCAGCTCGTCGAGCGACTTCATGGCCAGATCGTCGACCGGCACCGGCTCGGGCGGCACCACAGGCGGTTCCGACACCGGCTGGGGGGGCGCCGGCGGTCGCACCCCGGGCGTCGCTGGTGGCGTGGCCGCGGCCGGCGGCGCCGGTCGCGCGACGGGCGGCTGTTTTTTCGCACAACCGGCCGCTCCAAGGAGCAAGAACACTGCCACGATGGACGCAAGCGAGCCTTTGGCCCGATTCCCCATAGCCTTCCTCGTCTTCATGAACGTATGACTGCGGGTCCGAAGAGGAGTTGGCAGAATCTGCACTCACCGGGACCAGTTGGGCATGTAGTTATTGCCAACTCTCGTGATCTGCTTGAGGCCCTTGCCGTCGCGCCCAATGGTAAAGATATGGCTTTTTCCCGAGCGTGTCGACATGAACGCGAGATGCCGGCCGTTGGCGGCGAAGGTCGGGCTCTCGTTGCTTCCTTCGCCGAAGGTGATCTGCCGGTGCTGGCCGGTGGCGATGTCGTAGACCACGATGTCGTACCCGGGGCCCGTGCGCGAAGCATAGGCAATCTCGTTGTACGGAGCCGGCGACCAGGTGGGCCGATCGCAGTAGGACGCGTGCGTGATCTGACGGACGTTCAGCCCGTCGGCGTCCATCACGAAAATCTGCGGGGTGCCGGTGCGGTCCGAGGTGAATGCTATCTGGTTCCCGGACGGCGACCAGGTCGGGCTCGCATCGCTGGCCCGATGATGCGTCAGCTGGCGCGGGTTCGATCCGTCCGCGTTCATCACGTAGATCTCCGGGTTGCCGTCGCGGTTCGACCAGAACGCGATCTTGGATCCATCCGGCGACCAGGCCGGCACGAAGTTGTGCCCCTTGCCGTTGGCGGGTCTGGCCGGCGCCGCGGCCTTGTAGATGAAGGACACTGCGATGTCCGGTGAGTCTCCGCGATACGACGTGTACGCGATGGCCCGTCCATCCGGCGACCAGGCCGGCGTGATATTGAGTTGTCTCTGGATCGTGACCCGTCGCTGGTTCGCCCCGTCGTAATCAGAAATGTAGATCTCCTTGACGTCGCGTTTCTGAATCGGGCCGGTCATCTTCTCAAGATCACGGTCTGACGAGAAGGCCAGCCTGGTCCGCGCCACGCCCGCCAGGGCGCGCTGCTGCATATGGATCTCGTCCGAGATCGTATGCGCGAAGATGCGCTCGTTCTTCGTGTCACCCGAGTATTCCTTCCCGAACACCGATTTCTGCAGCTTGACGTTGTACAGCCAGGCCTGGACGCGGAACGTGTCGTTGACCCTCTGGACGGTCCCGACAACGAGCGCGTCGGCGCCGAGCTCCCGCCACCGATCGAACGCCACGCTCTGGGGCGAGGATGCCGCCGGAATCGACGTGTACGTATCGCGCTGGATCATGTAGAACTCGCGCTCGAAGGCGAGGTCGTCCCAGAGGATCTGGCCGATCGATTTCGCCGCGGCCCGCGTTTGGTCGTCGTTCGTGAGCGCGATGAAATCCGGCACGGCGTACCGCGGCGGCGCGCCCGGCTCGCCCACGATGCTGAGCTCGACCTCGCTCGGCTGCCGCGGCGGCGGTGTCTGGGACGCGGGAGGAGTCGGTGGCGGCGGCGGCGGTTGCAACCGCGCGATGACCGAGACCGATACCAGCGTGGCGAGCATCGCGACGAAGAGGGTTCTCAGTGTCATCAGCGAGAATACTCGAAGCGAAGGTGAACGGTCAGCTCCGGTTGGTCGAACGCGGCGGGGAGCGCCGGAAATCGGCGCGTTTGTCCCAGCGCGCGCGTCGCGGCCATGTCGAGCGCGACATACCCGCTCGTGCGTTCCAGTTCGACGACCTTGATCGTGCCGTCGCGCTGGATGGTGAACTTGACGAGTGCCTGTCCCGGGGTCGGTTGTCGGGGATCCCAGTTCTGCCGAATCAACTGGAGCATGGTCGTCAAATAGTCCGGGCAGCAGAAGTTGGAGACCTCCAGGTAGCCCCCAGTGCCGCCGCCTCCGGCGCTCGAAAGTCCTCCGAAGCCAATGCCCCGACCGCCCGTATCCGCGACGGTGTCTCCTGGTCGCACCTCCGCCCCCTTGGTCGGCGTGGTGCCACGGGCTTCCTGCGGCGCGGCCTTGATCGGCGGTTTGGCCTGTTTCGGAAGGACTTTGGCTTTCGGCTCCGGAAGGGTCATCTGGGGGGCCTTCGCTGCGGGCGGTCGAAACGGTTCAGGGCGGCGGACGGCTGGCAGGGGAACCGCTTCCTGAATCGGACGTCCGCCGAGCTGGTTCATGCCACCGGTCTGAGGTCCCGGCGCGCCGCCCAGCGAAATCGTCATGACGGTGGGCGGCACGGCCACACCGCCGTCCCGCCAGGACTTCGGGATCGCGACGATCGTCGCGACGAGGCCGACGTGCACGAGCAGCGAGGCACTGAACATCCGGTTCAGGCCGGCGGGCTCACGACCACGCTCGAGCAGGACGGAGGTCGTCGCTTCCATCGCAGCCGCTACCGCTCCCCCGGCAGTTTGGCGACGATGCCGACACGCTCGACGCCGGCGGCTTTGAGGTGGCCCATTACGTCGACGAGTTCCTGCACGAAGATGCCCCCGTCACTCCGCAGGAACACTTCCTTCTCGTTCTTGCCGAGCATCGACTGCCGCATCCGCTCTTCCAGGACCTCGACCCGGATGCGCTCATTGCCGATTTGCACGACGTGGTTCTCGCGGTAAGAGAGCGGAACCGTCACGAAGACCCGCTCTTCCGAAACCTGCGCGGCGCGCCGCGACGTCGGCAGGTTGATTTCGATCCCGCGCTGCAGCATCGGCGCCGTGACCATGAAGATGATGAGCAGGACCAGCATGACGTCGACCAGCGGGATGACGTTGATCTCGGCGAGCGACGTCGCCACGCGGCGTCCGCGTCTTCGTCCGCCGGACGATGGTTCCGCGGGCAGGATTTTGGGCACTACGTGAAATTCTTCTCCGCGATGTTCAGGAACTCGAGCGAGAAGTCGTCCATCTCGGTCGCGAACAGCTTCACGCGGTTCGTGAACGCGTTGTAGAAGTACACGGCCGGAATCGCGGCAAAGAGTCCCGCTGCTGTCGCGATGAGCGCTTCCGCAATACCGGGCGCCACGACCGCGAGGTTCGTCGATCCGACTTGCCCGATGTTCTGAAACGCCGCCATGATCCCCCAGACCGTGCCGAACAGACCGATGAAGGGGGTGATGCTGGCGGTCGTGGCCAGAAACGGCAGCCGACGCTCCAGCTTGGTCAATTCCACAGCCGTTGCCCTCAAGAGCGCTCGATCGACGGCCGGAAGGCTCTTGAGAGTAGGACGTGTCGCGACCCCGCTTGGATTGCCGGGGTTGCCGCCGGCCGGAGGCCGAAGCTGCCCGTTCAGCTCGGCGTAGCCCGTCTGAAAGATGCCCACGAGCGGGCTGTCGCCGAGCGTCCGGCAGACCGCCTGCACTTCGGAGAACTTGCTGCTCTTGCGAAACACGTCGAGAAAGACGGTCGTGTGCTTTTCGGCCCGGCGAAACGACCAGAGCTTGAAGAGGATGACCGCCCAGGACGCGACCGAGAAGAGGGCAAGGAAAAGCAGGACGACCTTGATGACCGGGCTCGAACGGACTACGAGCTCGACGATGTCCGTCGTGCTTCCCACCGCGCCCTGCGAGGCGGCTCCGCCCGGCGCCTGAAGGACCAGGGCCAGGACACCAAGCGTTCGCAAACACGCCTCCGCTTCATTGAGCGCTGCTGGGAAAGCGCAGGTGCACGAAGGGTAGCACGCGACCGGATACCTGTCAAAGGTATGATACGATGGAAGTTCCGGCCCTTCCGACAACATGCTCCGCTATCTCAAGATCCGTCATCTCGCCACCATCGATGCCCTCGAGATCGAGTTCGAGCCGGGCTTGAACGTGCTGACCGGCGAGACCGGCGCCGGGAAATCGATCCTCATCGAAGCCGTGAACCTGCTGCTCGGAAGCCGCGCCTCGGGCGAGCTTGTCCGGACCGGCGAGGACGCCGCCGACGTGCAGGGCATCTTCGAGCGGGGCGATGGGGCCGAGCTCATCGTTCGCCGCGAGATCACCGCGCAAGGCCGCAGCCGGGCGTTCATTGACGAGGGGCTGGTCACCGCGGGTGGGTTGAGGGAGCGCATCGGACCGCTCATCGATCTTCACGGCCAGCATGATCATCAGCTGCTGCTCGATCCTGAAACGCACCTGGATGTCCTCGACGCGTTCGGCCACCTCGAACATCGGCGACAGCAGGTCAGCGCCGCGTTCGAGCGATGGCGGACTCTGCGAACGGAACGTGACGGCTGTCTGCGCTCGGAGCGTGAGCGATCCTCGATGATGGATTTGCTGACGTTCCAGGCTGGCGAGATCGACCGCGCGGCGCCGCGTCCCGGCGAAGACGAGCAGCTGCACGCGATCAGAACCGTGCTGGCCAACGCGGACAAGCTGTCGCGCCTCTGTAGCGAGAGCTACGGGCTGCTCTACGAAAGCGACCAGTCCGTCATCAGCGGTCTTGGGGTCGTCTGGCGCCGGCTCGGGGAGCTGGCGGCGCTCGATCCGCGCTTCGCGCCGTACCTCGAATCGCGCGACGTGGTCAAGTCGCACCTCGACGAGCTGGCCGGGTTTTTGCGGTCGTACGTGGACGAGGTCGACGCCTCGCCCGCGCGGCTTCAGCAGGTCGAGGACCGGCTCGCCGTCCTGGACCGTCTGAAAAAGAAGTACGGGCCGTCGCTTCCCGATGTCCTCGCACGACACGCGGAGCTTCGCCGGGAGCTGGACGGGCTGGCGCATGCCGACGAGCGAGCCGCCGCGCTCGACGGGCAGGTGGCGCACGAGAGGAACGAGTATCTCAGCGCAGCGAGCGGGTTGTCCGATGAACGCCGCGACGCGGCAGGGGAGTTGGCCTCGTCTGTGGTGCGGCAGCTTCGCGATCTCGCGATGGAACGGTGCCGGTTCGAGGTCAGGTTTACGCCGGAGGTTGCAGAGGAAACGTGGTCCGCCCGCGGGATCGATGTCGCCGAGTTCTACTTGTCGCCCAACCCCGGCGAGGAGCTGCGGCCGCTTGCCAGGATCGCCTCGGGCGGCGAGCTCTCGCGGCTCATGCTGGCGCTCAAGACGATTGCCTCGACCGATGCGCCGGGGAAGACGCTCATCTTCGACGAGATAGACGCGGGGATTGGCGGGCGCGTCGCGGACGCCGTGGGCTCCAGACTGCGGCGGCTTGGCAGAGATCACCAGGTGCTCTGCATCAGTCACCTGCCGCAGATCGCGGCCTTCGGGACCTGCCACTTCAACGTGACGAAGGAAGTCAGAGGGCAGCGCACGCTGACACGCGCCGTCCGGCTCGACGGCGGCGCCCGGGTCGAGGAGCTTGCACGCATGATGGCGGGTGCCAGCGTGAGCACCGACGCGCTGAGAGCGGCGCGGGAGCTCTTGAAGGCCGGCGTGAGCGAAGAAACAGCAAAAGGCGAAAGACGAAACCGCGAAAGCGAAGCGCACGGACGCGCGACGGCAACCGACCCGCGTCCGCAGCAGAGTCGATCGATCTCATGAGCCGACGCTACTTCGTCGAGACGTACGGCTGTCAGATGAACGTCCACGACTCCGAGCGAATGGCCGGGCTGCTCGAGGAGGCGGGATTCGTGCGCGCGAAGGGCGTGGAGGACGCCGACGTGGTGGTCATCAACACGTGCAGCGTGCGTGAAAAAGCCGAGGACAAGCTGTACAGCCGCTTGGGCGAGATTGGGTCGATGGTCGACGAGCACGGCCGGCGGCCGCTGGTGGCGGTCGCGGGCTGCGTGGCGCAGCAGGAAGGTGCGAGGCTCGCCAAACGCTCGCCCTGGGTCGACGTTATCGTCGGCACCCAGGCCATAAAGATGCTCCCGATCCTCATGCGGGATGCCGCCGAACGGGATGGGCGGGCCCCGCAGGTCGACCTGCATCCCTACGAGAACGTGTCGTTTCCGCTGGGGCTCGCGCGGCGCGGCGATCGCGTGAAGGCCTACATTACGATAATCGAGGGCTGCGACGAGTACTGCTCGTTTTGCGTCGTGCCCTACACGCGCGGCCACGAGCGCATGCGGCCAAAGCGAGAGATCGTCGCCGAGGTCGAGGAGGCAGTGGCGTCAGGCAGAAGGGAAGTCCAGCTGCTCGGGCAGATCGTGAATCACTATCGGGCACCCGACGATCCGGGCTGTGATTTCGCCGGCCTGCTCGAGGCGATTCACGACATTCGGGGGCTGCTGCGGATCCGGTTTGCCAGCCCCCACCCGCGGCACGTGACCCCGCGACTGGTTGAAGCGATTCGGGACCTTCCGAAAGTCTGCCGACATCTCCATTTGCCCGTTCAATCGGGGTCGACGCGGGTGCTCCAGTCGATGCGGCGGCGTTACGGCCGCGAGGACTATCTCCGGCTGGTCGACGAGGTCCGCGGCGCGGTGCCGGCCATCTCGATCTCGACCGATATGATTGTCGGGTTCCCTGGAGAGACCGAGGCCGATTTCGCCGACACGGTGAGCCTGACCGAGCAGGTACGGTTCAGCAGCATGTTCTCGTTCAAGTACTCGGAGCGGCCGAACACGCTGGCGTCGAAACGAATGCCGGACGATGTGCCCGAAGGGGTGAAGGGCCGCCGGCTGGCCGAGCTCCAGGAGGTGCAGCGCGGGATTCAGACCCGGTTGCACGAGGAGGCGATCGGAACCGAGGTGGACGTGCTGGTGGACGGCTGCAGCCGCCGGCGTCGGACCGAACTGGCGGGCCGAAGCTCCGGAAACGCTGTCGTGAACTTCCCGGGCGTGCCCGAGCTGATCGGGACGCTGGTCACGGTATCGGTGAAGCGCGCGGGCCCCCACAGTCTCTGGGGCGAGGCATCCCACAGACCATGCAAATCGAAATGACAATCAAGGGCCTGATGGTCGATCCGGTGACCAATATGCCGATCATCATCCTCCGGGACAAGGACGGGCAGAAGGTGCTGCCGATCTGGGTCGGGATCTTCGAGGCGAACGCGATCGCGCTGCAGATCGAGAACATCGCCACGCCGCGCCCCATGACGCACGATCTGCTCAAGAACGTGATCAACGACCTGAACGCGTCGGTCGAGAAGATCGTGGTCTGCGATCTCAAGGAAAACACCTTCTACGCGCTCGTCTATCTTCAGGCCGACGGAAGCACGATCGCGGTGGACGCCCGGCCGAGCGACGCCATCGCCCTGGCGCTCCGGGCGCGCGCGCCGATCTTCGTGGAGGAGGCCGTCATCGACAACGCCAAAACGGTCGACTTCACGTCGGAGAAAAGCGACTCCGAGCGCCTGCAGAAATGGCTGGAAAGCCTTGACCCTGAAGAACTTGGCAAGTACAAGATGTAGTCCAGCAGCCCTGTCGTCTCTGCCGGCGGCCCCCGTACTCTGCACCTGGCACTCGGTGCCCCACGGCTTCGGCTTGACACTCCGTCAGGCTGTTCCTAGAATGGCTGGACCACTCGATCAGCAGTTCCGGCCACAACTGTCCCGTCCCCGTCAGGCGCGCCCGTGATTGTCGCCATCGCGAACCAGAAAGGCGGCGTGGGGAAGACGACCACGGCGATCAATCTGGCCGCCGCGTTTGCGCTCCGTGGAAAGCCGACGCTCTTGATCGACCTGGATCCGCAGGCGAACAGCAGCCTCTCGTTTCTCGATCGCCAGCAGGTCACGCAGAGCGTGTACGACGTCATCGCTGATTCCTCGGTGTCGTTGAAGGACGTCATTGTTCCGTCGCCGGTCCTGAACCTGTCGCTGGCGCCGTCGCGGATTTCAGTCGCCAAGCTGGAAGCCAAGCTCGTGGGGGAGCTCGACGCCCATTTCCGGCTGAAGGACCGCATTGAGACGGTTCGGCGGCAGTACGCCCACATCGTGATCGACTGCCCGCCGACGTTGGGACTCCTGACGGTCAACGCGCTCGTGGCGGCGACCCACCTGTTGATTCCGATCCAGTCGTCGTATTTCGCGCTCGAGGGGACCGACGATCTGCTGGAGACGATCGAGAAGGTCCGGGCGCGGGCGAACCCGGCGCTCAAGATCCTGGGGGTCTTGATCACGATGCACGACAAGCGGACGTCGCTCGGCCGGGACATCCAGGAGCAGATTCAGAAGGTCTTCGGGGGCAAGGTTTTCAAGACGGTGATCACGAAGAGCGTCCGGCTCGAAGAGAGCCCGGCGTACAAGGAGTCGATCTTCTCGTTCGCGCCCGAGTCGTCCGGGGCCAGCGAGTATTACCGGCTCTGCGAGGAGGTCCTGGACCGTGTCTAGGCGAGGCCTGCCCGAGACGGCGAGGATGCGGCACGACTCCCATTATGTCGAGGCGCTGGCGGCGTCGGCCGGGGCCCCGGTGGGGCGGGTGGTGCCGATCGACCAGATCGATCCCAATCCGTACCAGCCGCGGCAGGTCATGGGTGATCTGTCCGAGCTCATGGCATCGGTCGCCGAGAAGGGTGTCATCGAACCGCTGATCGTACGCCAGCGCGGCGGGCGTTTTCAGATCGTGGCGGGCGAGCGTCGCTACCAGGCGGCCGTTCAGGTCGGCTTGCGCGACCTGCCGGTCGTGATCCGGGATGTCGATGACACGGAGATCATCGAAATCGCCCTCATCGAGAACCTGCAACGGAAAGATCTGACGGCGTTCGAAGAGGCCGAAGCGCTGCATGTGCTCGCCGAACGAGGTGACTTCACGCATGAGGAGCTGGCCACGCGGCTCGGGAAGTCTCGGACGGGCATCACGGAGAGCCTGGCGATTCACAAGATGCCGGACGAGGTCAAAAACCTTTGTCGGCTGGCCGACATTTCCTCTAAGTCACTGCTTTTACAGGTAGTTAGACAGTCCAATATCGCCAAAATGACCGAGCTGGTCGAGAAGATTGCCAGCCAAGGCGGCGCGACACGCGCCGAGGTCAGACGCGAGGCCCACAGGCCGAAAGCCGGTCGCCCGAAAGCGTTCATCTTTTCCTACCGCCCGCAGACGAAAGCCTTCAACCTGAAACTCAGCTTCCGCAAGGGGCGTGTCGATCGCCAGGAGATCATCGACGCGCTCGAGGCCATTCTGGTAGACCTGCGGGCGGCGAGAAAATAGCTCGGCGGCTCGACGCAAAAGTCCCGGCGAAGGCGCGCTGCGAGGGCATGCGGTGAGTGTGGGCAGAACGTCCCGTTGAAAGCCAAACTGCGATTGCAGAGTCTCTCGGACGATTGCAGAAGTCAACGTCGAGGTTGTTCGAAACGCTCCCGGCTACACGCGGCGGAAGCCGGAGCGAGGGGACTGAAAGATCAGCGGAGCGGCTGGTTGCGTGGCAGAGGGTCGAAGTGACAGTAGCTCGAAGTGACGGCCCTCGAAGTGACGGCCAAGGGGAACGCGATTCTGTACTCTACCGTCGAGTTGCCGGCGTTAGGTTAACATAACATTCATTATCAGACATTGCGAATATGCCTGATAAACTCGCCTAAAGAGGCCGCGCAGTCGGTCGGATCGTCGAAACGGGGTGTGCTACCCTTGCTGAGACGTTCCGGGTCTTTGGGCGCGGGGCTTGGACCCGCGTGGGACGACGGGGGCTCACCCGCAGGAATCGCCGTCTCACCCCACACGGGCCGGCAGTCAACAGCCTCGAGCCAAGGTGGCAGATCTGAGGCCCCGCCTGCAGCCGCTTCGCGTCATCGACCGGTATCTCATTCGAGAGATCCTGCCTTCGTTCGTCCTCGCGCTTCTCGTTTTCACCTTCATCATCATCGTTCCGTTCATCATCGAGCTGGCGGAGAAGTTCATCGCGCTGGGCGTGGACACGCAGACCGTCCTGCGGGTCATGGGGACGCTCCTCCCGCAAGCGCTGGCCCTGACGATCCCGATGGCGCTCCTGCTGGCGCTCCTGATCGGGCTGGGGCGCCTGTCGGCGGACCGCGAATGGGTCGCCCTCCAGGCGTGCGGCGTGAGCCTGTACCGGCTGTTGTGGCCTATCGGGTTGTTGGCCGTTGCCGCCTGGGCCGCGACCTCCTACGTCCTCATCGTCGCCAAGCCGTCAGCGAATCAGACGTTCCGGGAAATCGAGTTCCGCATCCTCGCGGAGCGGGCCGAGGGGGAAGTCAAGCCCAGAGTGTTCTTCAACGCCTTCACCAACCTGGTCCTCTATGTTCGGGATGTCGCCCCCGACGGGTCCGGCTGGCGCGACGTGTTCGTGGCCGACTCCCGGCAGAACACGCAGCCAATCGCCTATCTCGCCCGCAAGGGGCGAATCCTGATCGACCGGGAGAAACGGACCGTTGCCGTCATCCTCGAACAAGCGACCAGCCACAAGGTTGCCACGGAGACGCCGGACAAGGACCAGATCTCCCAGCACGACAGCCTGCTTCTGACGCTCGATCCCGATACCGTGTTCCCGAAAGGCGGCCCGGTGAAGGGTGACTCCGAGATGAGCATTGCCGAGCTGAAGGTGCTCATCGCCGAGATGCGGCGGCAAGGGATGGCGGTCCACAACCAAGTGATGGAAATCCAGAAAAAGTTCTCGATTCCGATCGCCTGCCTGGTCTTTGGCGCCCTCGGCCTGGCGCTCGGCGCGTCGAGCCGGCGCGACGGCAAGCTGGCCAGCTTCGTCCTCGGGATTGCGGTGATCTTCGCCTACTACGTGATCATGTGGACCGGGATGTCGATGGCCAAGGGCGCCGTCGTATCGCCCGGGATTGCGCCGTGGCTCCCGAATATCTTCCTTGGCGCCGCCGGCGTGGCGCTCGTGTGGTGGCGGGCCCGAGCCACCGGAAGCCGGTTCCAGCTCTCACTGCCCCAAGTCGCGGGAACAGCCCAGGAGCCAGGGGCTTCATCGGCGGCCAAGATGTCCACGCGTCTAGGCGCGGCCGTCCGTGAGTCACGGCCCGTCGTGGTCATTCGAATTCCCCATCTGTCGATACCCCGCCCGAAGTTGCTGGATCTCTACGTCACGCGGCAGTACCTGACTATCTTCGGCCTGGCGTTCGCGGGCTTTCTGGGAATCTTCTATATTTCGACCTTCGTCGATTTGTCCGACAAGCTGTTCAAGGGCCAGGCGACGGCGGGGATGTTGCTCGGGTACTTCTGGTACGCCACGCCGCAGTTCGTCTACTTCCTAATCCCGTTGTCGGTGCTCGTCTCGGCGCTGGTGTCGATCGGCCTGCTGACGAAGAACAGCGAGCTCGTGGTGATGAAAGCCTGCGGGGTCAGCCTGTACCGCGTGGCCGCTCCCCTCTTCCTGGTGGGCGCTGTTGCGAGCGGTACGCTGTACTACCTCGGGGAGTACGTCGCGCCGTTCTCAAATCAAAAGGCCGAGCGGCTGCGGCACCTGATCAAGGGCGGCTCTCCTCAGACGTTCGATGTCATGAACCGCAAGTGGATGATTGGGCACGACGGGAACGTCTATCACTATCTCGGCTTCGATCCGGTGCGGAACGAGCTCAGTGGCTTGTCGATCTTCGATGTGGATCAGACCGGCTGGCGCCTGGTCCGCCGCACGTTCGTCACACGCGCGTCCTACAAGGGATCGCCCGCACCGGAGGCCGAGAAAGCGGTCTGGTTCGGCAGCCAGGGCTGGGTACGCGAGTTCGATGCCGCCGCGCCCCGTGTGTACCGCACCTTCAACGAGCGTTATCTCTCACTCGAGGCGCCAGAGTACTTCAAGGCGGAGCTGCCGGAGGCCGACCGGATGACCTATCGGCAGCTCCGCGATTACATCGAAGCTTTGACCGTGAGCGGCTTTAACGTCGTCCCGTATCTCGTCTCGCTGCACCGAAAGGTCGCGTTTCCGTTCATCAGCCTCATCATGACGCTCATCGCGGTGCCATTCGCGGTGACGACCGGGACGCGCGGCGCGCTGTACGGCGTCGGGGTCGGGATCGTGCTGGCGCTCGTTTACTGGACGGCCGTCAGCGTGTTCGCGGCGGTCGGGAGTGGCGGCGTCATCCCGCCGGTGCTGGCTGCCTGGTCGCCGAACATCCTTTTCGGGGCGGCTGCCGCCTATCTGCTCCTCACCGCTCGGACTTGACCTCGGGAGCCACCCGCTCGAGTATCGCGGATTCAATCGCCAGTCGTGCGGACGTGGATGGCCGGCTGTTGGTGAGATCCACGACGACCAGCAACGCTTCGATCTTCGAGAGATCGAGTGGTCCGTCCGTCCCTTCACCGACTCGCCTCATATCGCCGAACCGAATCCTCACCTCCTCCGGGCTGCGGTCGACGTAGAAGCTTCGCCGCCACCGGCGGGCGGTGCCGTCGGAGGCGCGGATCTGCAGTGAAAGCCGCAGCGGCTGGTCGGCCGCTGCGCGAAACGAGACGCGGTCGAACCCAGCGAGCCCGCCGGCTGCCGGCTTGACGAACGCCACGTACTGATCTTTCGGCGGTCCTCCGCCCAGTGAGTACTCGAGGGTCAGGCTGGGCTGATCGCCGGTTGCGCCCGCGATCGTGCGGCCTGACGAGGAGGGGTCGTGTTCGATGAGCCAGGGAGTCCCCAACCCCAGGAGCGGTCTGCTCTCCAGGACGCGCTCCCCCGTCCCGCTTCCCCGCTCCTCTTCCCGACCACCGACATAGATCGGATTGCTCAAGACCCAGGGCACCGGTGGTCGTCCCGGGGCGGTGGGCAGGTGTACTTCGACGCGGTAGACGGCCGGCTGGGCAGGCGCGATGAACGACAGCGTGCCACCCGTCGCTTCGCGAATCATCCGTGATCCGCTTAGGAGTAGGGTGCGGGCGTTCGACGGCGCGTGGGCCGCGACCTCGAGGTGCACGGGACCGCCGAGGGCCAGGCGATCGCCTTCGAGCGCCCGAGCTCGTCCGCTCTGCGCATGAAAATCGAACGAGCGCGAGGGCGCGAGCGCATCGACGACCGTATGAACCCGACCGGCTCGCAGCGCGTCCAGCAAGAGGGCGGCATCGCGCGCCGCATTGCCGGACAACGGATCCGTCAGGAGGACGCGGTTCGAGAACAGCCGGAAGGCGACGTCGTAGGCCGGCAGCCTGGCGATGACCACATCGTCTTCCCGATCTCCCCCGCCCCACGCGATACGGGCGTGCGCGTCGCTGCCAGCCAGCGCCGGAACGCGTCGACGTGCGGTCAGCTGGTCCCAGCGTCGCAGCGTGTCGACCGGTCGATCGAGGAGGCCGGCCAGCGCCTGCGGCGGTCGCAACAGATACTGAATCGTTGTCCGGGCGATCGACCAGTAGCCCTCGTCCCGCCATTCCGAATCGGCATTGAGCCATTCGATCGCGTCGAAGGGTGCGTCCCAGGCCTCCCACCTGAGCTCGACTTTCGACGAGCCCGGATGGGCTGCGATTCCGAATCCGCCGAGTCGTCTCACGTCCTCCACGACATCACGTCCATCGCCGCCGAGCGGATAGGTGGAAGGCTGCAGGCCGAGGGCGATGTAATGACCGCCGGTCGTGCTGAGCTCCACCCCGTCGACGCACAGGACGCCGGACCGATACACGGGCGCTTCGAGCGGACGTGTGCCGTCGCCATGGTCGGCGAACACCACGAATTGGAGTCCGGCCGCCGCGGCGGCCGCCGCAATCGTCGCCGGCGAGCCGGCTCCATCCGAACGCGTGGTGTGGACGTGGAATGCGCCGGAGACCATCGGAGCTGGAGATGGCGGAGCGGTCCTGGGATCGAGCGCGATGGGTGGAGCCGGAAACACCCAGATCCCGACGAGCAGTCCACCGATGACGAGCGCCGCGAGGGCAAGAAGGAGGTGCCTGGCCGGCCGCTCCAAAACCCGGCCGGACCGGAGAACGTGAAACCGAGAACGCAGACGAGCTTGGAAACGCTTGGGGTCTTCGTTCAACGCGCTTCGTTTTTCGTTCAGGCTGAGACTGATTCAGCAGCCTGCTAGTGTCCTGTCACTAGAGATCCGCGTCGGCGCGGAGCGCGTCGGCCTTGTCGGTGCGCTCCCAGGTGAAGTCGGGTTCCGATCGACCGAAATGACCGAAGGCAGCGGTCTTGCGGTAGATCGGTCGCCGCAGATCGAGCTCCTCCATGATGCCGCGCGGCGTCAGCTTGAAGTGACTGCGGACGAGATCGACGATGCGGTGTTCGGGAATGCGGTTGGAGCCCTCGGTCTTCACCATGACCGAGACCGGGTCGGCGACCCCGATGGCGTACGCGAGCTGCACCAGCACCGTATCCGCGAGCCCGGCGGCGACGCAGTTCTTCGCGATGTAGCGGGCCATGTAACACGCCGATCGGTCGACCTTCGTGGGATCCTTCCCGGAGAACGCTCCTCCCCCATGGGGCGCGGCACCGCCATAGGTATCGACGATGATCTTGCGGCCGGTGACGCCGGCGTCGCCCTGCGGGCCGCCAATGACGAAGCGGCCGGTCGGGTTGATGTGGACCTTTGTCGTGCCGTCGACCATGTCTGGCGGCACGACCCGGTTGACGACCTTCTCGACCAGGTCTTCGCGCAGGGTGTCGTGGTTCACGAGCGAGCTGTGCTGCGTGGAGATGACGACCGTGTCGACCCGCACCGGCTTCCGGCCGTCGTATTCGATCGTGACCTGTGATTTGCCGTCGGGCCGGAGATAGTCCAGCACCCCATCGCGCCTGGCGCACGAGAGGCCGCGACAGAGCTTGTGCGCCAGCATGATCGGCATCGGCATCAGCTCTTCGGTCTCTGTGCAGGCGAATCCGAACATCATGCCCTGGTCGCCGGCGCCGCCCGGATCGACGCCCAGGGCGATATCGGGCGACTGCTCGTGGATCGACGAGAGGACGGCGCACGTTTCGTAGTCGAACCCGAACTTGGCGCGCGTGTAGCCGATCTCCCGGATCGTCTCGCGCACGATCTTCGGGAAATCGACGTAGCAGCTCGTGGTGATTTCGCCGGCGATGATGGCCAGTCCCGTCGTGACGAGCGTCTCGCAGGCGACGCGACCGACCGGATCCTGCGCCAGGATCGCGTCGAGGATCGAGTCCGAGATCTGGTCGGCGATCTTGTCGGGGTGCCCTTCGGTGACCGACTCGGATGTGAAGAGATGGCGGCCGTCACGCGTCATGGACGAAGCTCCTTGCGGCTCATTGTATGCCCTCACGCGCGCGGGTGGAACCGATCGTAGAGCGCCCGCAGCCGCGATTCGAGGACGTGGGTGTAGATCTGCGTGGTCGACAAATCGGTGTGGCCGAGCATCATTTGAATGGCTCTCAGGTCGGCGCCGCGCTCCAGCAGGTGCGTCGCGAACGAGTGCCGCAGGACGTGGGGGCTGACGTCGCGCCTGAGGCCCGCCTTTCGCGCGTAGCCTTTCAGGATCTTCCAGAACCCGATCCGCGACAGCGGACGGCCGCGCGCGTTCACGAACAATCGCGGCGTGCTCGCGCCGCGCAGCAGGCCAGGGCGGGCCTCCCGCTGATACCGGGTGACCCAGGCCACGGCCTCGTCGCCGATCGGCACGACGCGCTCCTTGCGCCCCTTGCCGGTGCAGGTCAGGTACCCGGCCGGCAGGTTGACGTCGCTCGACCTGAGCGTGACGAGCTCGGAGACGCGCATGCCGGTCGCGTACAAGAGCTCGATCAGCGCGCGATCGCGGAGCCCGAGCGGCGTCGAGGGATCGGGCTGTAGGATCAGCGTGTCGACTTCGTCGACGCTCAAGAACTTCGGCAGGCCGGGAAACGCGCGCGGGGCGCGCAGATCGTCGGCCGGGTTCGCCGGGAGCCGCTGTTCGACCGTCGTGAAGCGATAAAACCCCCGCACGCAGGCGACCACGCGCGCGACCGAGCGCGGCGAGAACCCGCGGTCCATCAGCTCCCGCACGAACGCCTCGAGGGCGTGGCGGTCGAGGCTCGGGAGCTTGCGCTTCCGCCCGGCGGCGTACTCGGCGAGCATCCGCAGGTCGCGGGCGTAGCTCTCGACGGTATGCGGGGACAGCCGGCGTTCGACCCGAAGATGGTTCAAGTAGTCGTCGACGAGCAGGTGCGTTGACAGCATGGGCAGGTGGACACTAGTATCGCAGGTTCTTCATCCGCGGCCAGGTCCCCATGCCCGCTCATTCGAAGTGGCAGTCGCTCCCAACCGAAGCGATCAATCCCGCGACACTCGCCATCGACAAGCTGTCCCCCGCCGACATCGTCGACCTCATGGTCAACGAGGATCGGAAGATCCTGGCGGCGGTCAGCCACGAGCGCGAGCGCATCGCGCACGGCATCGACATCCTCGTCCAGGCGCTCAAGAAAGGCGGCCGCGTGATCTTCGTCGGGGCCGGGACCAGCGGCCGGCTCGGCGTGCTGGAATCGGCCGAGATGCCACCAACCTTCGGCACCAGCTCGAAGCTCGTCCAGGCCATCATGGCCGGCGGACAGGACGCCGTCATGAAGGCGAAGGAGGGCGTCGAGGATCACTACGAGGATGGGGTCCGCGCCGTCGCGCGGCTGAGGCCGACCAGGAAGGACGTGGTGATCGGCGTCTCCGCCAGCGGGATGACCCAGTTTGTGCGCGGCACCCTCGTCCGCGCCCGTCAGGCCGGCGCGAAGGTCATCTTCGTCACCTGCTACTCCGCCACCGAGCTGCAGACCTTCGTCGACCTTACGATCGCCCCGTCGGTCGGGCCCGAGGTCATCGCCGGGTCGACCCGCCTCAAGGCCGGCACCGCGACCAAGATGGTGCTGAACATGCTGACGACGGGCGCCATGGTGCGGATCGGCAAGACGTACGGGAACCTGATGGTCGATGTCCAGACCGGCTCTGAGAAGCTAAAGGACCGGGCGCGGCGCATCGTGTCGATGGTGACCGAAATCGACTACGACGAAGCCGACCAGCTCCTGCGGCGCGCGCACTGGAACGTGAAAGTCGCGATCGTGATGCAGAAGGCGGCGCTCTCGTATCGTCGGGCCGTGTCCCGCCTGCGCAAGTCCGACGATTTCATCCGCGAGGCCATCGGCGAGGACATTGAGCCTCGCCTGCGCCGGTTGATCGGCGTCGTGACCGAGCCCGACTAGCCCGACGGGAGCCGCGCGGCCGCGGCCTTGTCGAGGACGGTCCGCACACCGCCACGTCCCTAGCGGTGGCTAAGGGCCCTAACCTCGACCCTGAACGGCGGCGGACGCTGCATCCAGAATCAAACGTAGATTGGAATCCGCGCGGCGCCGCCGAGCTCCTCGATCGCGAGCTGGACGGCACCGACGGCGGGCTCCTGGTCGAGTACGTGGACACGCGATCGCGGGGCGATGTGCGGGAGACGCTGGGTCAGCTCGTGTCCGAGCCAGGGCACGGCCCTGAACATCCCCCCGGCGAGGACGAACGGGAATGCCGCGTCCTCCATTTTCAACTGGCGGACCACCGACGCCGCGGACGCCATGAGCTCACCGGCCGCGTGTTCTAGAATCCAGGTCGCTGCCTGGTCGTGCTCGGCGTGGGCCTCGCGCACGCACTGGGCGAGCGCCGCCACGGCGGACGGGCTGAGCGACCTGTGGTAGACAGCGCCCACGAGATCCTGAGGCCGGCTCAACTGAAAATGCGCCAGCACACGCGGCGTCAATGACGTGGGCCGCCCGCGGCCGTCAGCATCCCGGACCACCGCACGGAGCGCGTGCCGGCCGATCCAATATCCGCTTCCTTCGTCGCCCAGGACGTACCCCCAGCCGCCGGCGCGCGCCGCACGGTTCAAATGGTCGCGGCCGTACGCGATCGAGCCCGTCCCCGCGACGATGACGACGCCGGGCCCGGTACTGGCGCCCGCGAGCAGCGAAATCAGCGCGTCGTTGACGACGACGATCCGCGCCTTGTACGCGATGCGAGACATGATTGCCCGCACGGTCGCGGCGTCGTCTTCCCGATCGACACCGGCCATCCCGAGGCAGATGGCCTTGGGCACCACCGGCCGGTCGCCGATGGCGCGCTCCATCAGGTCGTGCAGGACCTTTTCGAGCCCAAGCTCGCCCGCGAGCTGCAGGTTGGCGCCCCCGCCGCGCACGTCTGACAGGACGCGTCCGTCTTCATCAGCCAGCAGGCAGACCGTCTTCGTGCCGCCGGCATCGAGTCCCATGACGTGATTCATCGGCTGCTCGCGCCTGCACCGGCCCTGTCAGTTCTTCAGAATGAATCGTCCCGCGCGCTACTCCGCCCCGCCCGGACCACCGAGAAGAAGTGCTAGCCGTGCTTGGGCGAGGACAATGTGTACGAAAGTGTCAACTTCGCGCAAGCCCGGCTTTCGTTTACACTCTTCAGAGTTCGTCGTGACAGTCCCAGTGGACCGCATGCCGTATTCGACCAGCCGAATGCTTTCAGCTGCACTTGCCATCTCGCTTTTCATCGTCGGGGCGAGCCCGCTGAATGCCGATCGGGTCTCCTCGGGCGCGGCCTCGCCGCACGGCTCGAGCTCGAGATCCGTTCGCGCGCTTTGGGTCGCGCGGACGACGCTGACGTCGCCGGCGGCGATCAGCGCCATGGTCGAGTCCGCCAAACAAGCCGGCTTCAACACCATTCTGGTGCAGGTGCGAGGCCGTGGGGACGCGTACTTCAAGGATGGCGTGGAACCGCGTGCGGTCGCGCTGGCCCGGCAGTCGTCTGCCTTCGATCCGTTGGCCACGACGTTGAAGCTCGCGCACGAGGCCGGGCTTCAAGTGCACGCCTGGGTCAACGTCAACCTGGTCTCGGACGCTCGAGGCCTCGTGCCGCACGACCACGTCGTCTTGCGGCATCCGGAATGGCTCATGGTTCCGAGAGAGCTCGCGGGCGATCTTCGACGGGTATCACCGTCCAGCGATCGTTACCTCGACGCGCTGAGGCAGTGGACGCGGGCCCATTCGAAACAGGTCGAGGGGCTCTACATGTCGCCGCTTCCCGGCGCATCGGTGAAACATACCGTGTCGGTGGTGACAGATCTGATCGACCGATATCGCGTCGACGGCATCCATCTCGACTACCTTCGCTACCCGAACGAGAACTTCGATTACAGCGCCGCCACGCTGCGCGCGTTTCACAGCGATGTGAGCTCGCGGCTCAGCCCGAAGGACCGGGATCGCTACGACGCGCGCCTGGCGACCAATCCGTTCATGTACGCCGACGCGTTTCCGAGGGCGTTTTCGGATTTCAGACGCGCGGGCCTGACGTTGCTCCTCTCGTCGATTCGAAAAGCCATGGCAGCGCGGCGACCCGGCTTACAGCTCTCGGCGGCGGTCTACCCCGACCCGCCCACCGCCAGCGCGCGGAAGTTCCAGGACTGGCAGGTGTGGCTGGCCAAGGGGCTGATCGACGTCGCGTGCCCGATGGCCTACGCGGCGGACGCGCCGCGATTTCTCGAGCAGCTCCAGGCTGCCCGCCACGGCGCGAACGGCCATCCCGTATGGGCGGGCATCGGCGCCTATCGCCTGTCGGCCGAGCAGACCGTCGAGAACATCAGGACCGCGCGGCGGCTCGGCATCGACGGCATCATCCTCTTTTCGTACGACAGCCTGATTGACTCCCCCGCCGGCCGGCAGCCGCTCAGCGAGATCGGCCGCGCCGCGTTCGAACAGTAACGAACCAGGGATCAGGGGAGCCCTCGCTTCATCATCCCTGGCCCTGTTACCCGGATCCCGAGTGTCTTGCTCCTTGCCTGCGATCCGTCGTCCCTGACCCCTGATCCCCCGATCCCTGAGTGGTAGTATCGACGCGCGCATGGTCCTTGGCTGGACGGACTACCTCGTCATCGCGGCGTACGTCGTCGGGATCACGGCCTTCGGTTCCTATTTCGCCAGATTCCAAAAAAGCCGCCGCGATTACTTCCTGAGCGATCGGTCGGT
>JACOUA010000066.1 GCA_016178075.1 Acidobacteriota bacterium | reverse complement strand
AACTGATGTGACCGCTCCAGAACCGCGCGCCACTCAAACGGCTCGCGCTGCCACATACCCTGTTGGACGAGCGACTGCAGCCGTATCCAGTTTTCCGAGTCCGTGTGACCGGCAAGCACGGCGAACGCGCGCCGACATTCCAGCTCCGCAAGTTCACTGAAGATGAACGGCAACGAGTTCCTTCTGACGAATCGCTCAGCCGTCGCGGTCTGGCCGCGAACGTTGAAATGGAGGGCCGCGGCGAAATTCGCGTCGACGTAGTTCACCGTCGTTCAAGCTGGCGCAGCTCGTCAACCGGATTCGAATCGATGATCGGCTGGCGTTTGAGCCAGTCGAAATGACTGTCCCAGTCCGCGCGCGCCGCGCGCGCGGGCGTCCCCGCGATGAGGGTCAGCGCGGGACCCTTCGGGCTGACGATGACCACCGTGTCCCCCTGCCGTGCCCTGTGCATCCAGTCGGCTGTTGAGCGCTGAAAGTCGCGGTTCTTCACCTGCAGGCGTGCCATGTCAGACATGTTAGTCTGACACCTGGCGCCCGTCAACCGCCGATCATCTATCGTGCGGAGGCGTCCTTCTTCAACAGCGCCGGCCAGTTGACGACGACCGTCAGCGGCTGCGCGGCGTGCTGCGGCGCGGCGCGTACCAGGAAGCGCTGGCCGTCGATCGTGTCGTAAGGACTCCAGCCCAGGTCGTCCGCGGGCAACTGGAACAGCTCGCGCGGCGCGGATGTCGTCACGGAGTCACCGTCGATCTTCAGGGTGACCGCCATCAGCCTGTAGTCCGGCGACACGTAGAACAGCTCCTGCCCATCCGGCCTCCATTGCGGATACTGGCCGCCTCCCGTCGAGATCTGCGTTTTGCCGCGCGCTTCTGGAAACGGTCGGATGTACACCTCATCCCGCCCGGTTTCGTCCGAGTGGTAGGCAACCCACCGAGGGTTGGGCTCGGGTGAAAAACGGCCCCACTGCTCGTTGAACGGCGTCCGCAAGTAGGGTTGAGGCTTCGCGCCCGGGAGCAGCCGGCCGTCGGCTGTCATCGACACCGTCCAAAGGTCACGTGATGTGTCGGGAGCGAGCTCGTGGTAGAGAACCAACCGAGCGTCGCGCGACCAAGTCCGTGGGGTTCTGGATTTGCGGCGATTGCGTGAGACGCTGTTCGTTACCCGTCCCGCTCACATCCGTTTGAAACAGGTTCAGCGTCCCGCCTGACGCAAACACAATCGTTCGACGATCCGAAGACCAGACAGGGAACTGATGGAGACCGGGAGTGAAGCTGAGTCGACTGCCGGCGAGTCCGCGCTGGGTTTCCACCAACCACAGATCGGTGCCGCCCGGTTTGTGCTGTAACTTGCCGTTCGCAAGAAAGGCAATCGATCTGCTGTCCGGAGACCAGAAGGGATAGCCCGCGCCCTCCGTCCCGGACAACAGCCGTGCGGTTGTGCCATCAAGCGGACGGACCCATAGTCCCCTCTTCCCGTTTCCCGACGCGATAAAGGCAGCAGTCCGACCGTCAGGCGACAACGCGATTCCCCCGACGTTGTTTCCAAACACGAACCGACCGCCGTCGGGCGGATCGATCTGAAGGCGGAACGCCGGTTCATCGCCGGCTGGCGGACGAAAACGCAGCGCCGCCCAGCCTCCGGCGAGGAGGCCCAGCACGAGCGCCGTCGCCGCCACGAGCCACGGCCACCCCTTCGTGGTCGCCCGACCGCGAGCAGCCACGACCGGGCTGCCTTCCGCGATCCATTGCAGCTCCCGGAGCAGATCGCGTGTGGACTGCCAGCGATCGTCCGGCTCTTTCGCCAGGCAGGTGCTGACGATGCGATCAAGTACGGGAGAGGCGAGTGGCTGAAGACTTACGATGGGCGGCGGCGTGTCTTTGAGGATCGCGCTGATCAGACTCGCGTGTGTCTTGCCCACGAATGCCTTTCTGCCTGTGAGCATCTCGTAGACGACCGCACCGAACGCGAAGATGTCCGTCCGCGCATCCGCTTCCTGACCTTCGAGCTGCTCCGGCGCCATGTACTGGAACGTCCCGAGGATCGTGCCCTGCACGGTCAACCCCGCCGGGGTCGTCGGCAGCTTCGAGAGCTCCACGCCCGCGACGGCGGGCGCGTTCTTGGCGAGCCCGAAGTCCAGCAGCTTGGCCTGCGCCGAGCCGGGTTGAGGCACGCCCGCCTTGGTGAGCATGATGTTGCCCGGTTTGAGATCTCGATGGGTTATCCCGGCACGATGAGCGGCGTCGAGCGCACTCGCGACCTGAATCGCGATCGCCAGCGCGTCGCGCATCGGCAGCGCACCTTTCGTGAGCCGATCGGCCAGCGTCTCGCCTTCCAGGTACTGCATGACGAGAAACGACGTGCCACGCTCCTCGCCCACGTCGTACAGCGCACAGATGTGCGGGTGATCGAGCTGCGAGATCGTGCGGGCTTCGCGGCCGAGCCGCTCCCGGAACTGCGGGTCGGCGGCGAGTTGTTCGGGCAGCACTTTGATCGCGACGATGCGATCGAGCCGCGTGTCCTTGGCGCGGTAGACCTCGCCCATGCCGCCAGCACCCAGCAGCGACTGGATTTCATAGGGACCGAGACGTGATCCAGGGCTCAGTGCCACGATGGCCGCGCTGCTGGCGGCATGGGCGACATCAGCTTCTCTTGACGCGGGGACCCCTGCACCCCGCTTGGGCCGCCTGCGCCGAGCGGAGCCTGAATCTCATACGGGCCGAGTCGTGAACCAGGACTCAATGGCATGGCGAAGTCGAGGGGCCGTCGCGCGCTTGAACAGAAACAGGACAGAGACCGGCGGATTGCCTTACACGCAGTCCTCCGAGCACTCCAATCTGGGTCGGACCTGTTGACGTCGTTGCCGGCGCTACCAAATCCGGCTCACGCCGTAGTCGTCGAACACATCTTCGTTGCTCACCAGGGGAAGATCCTCGATCTGCGACTGAGCGATCAGCATGCGATCGAACGGGTCGTGGTGAGGTCCCGGCAGGCCGCCGGCGCGCTGCGCGTGACCGACCGTCATGTCGAGGCTCGTGAAAGCTTGGCTTGCAATGCTGCCCTGGATGTCGGTTGCCACGTCGGCGGCCCTCGGCAGTCGTCCGAGGCGAAACTTCGTCGAGATCTCCCAGGCGGAGGCCGCGCTCACGAAGATCGTATTGGTCTCTTCGGCAATGACGCCGCGTGCCTTGCGCGACAACCGCCTGTCGCCATCCAACCACCAGAGAAGCGCATGGGTATCGAGGAGCAGCCGCACGTCAGCCCCAGTCGGCGAGTTCATCCGGCGGAAGCGGTCGAAAGAATGCCTTGGTCGTGCGGGCGCGGCCACGCATCGCTCCAAAGCGCCGCCGCGGGGTTGGGGCGTCCAGGCGTACCAGGCGGGCGACCGGCACCTTTCCGCGGGCGATCACGACCTCTTCCCCCGCGCTAGCCTGTTCGACGAGCCTGGAGAGATTCGTCTTGGCCGCGTGAATGGAGTGGACCTTCTTCGCAACCTTCATAACGGCCCCCAACGGGGATCTTAGCTAATTAGAATTAGCTAATCAAGGTGCGTCGCCGTGTAGCGATCCAGCGCTCGTCGAGCGACGGGCCGTCGAGCGTCTCGAAACTCGCTACAGCCGCTCGAGGCGCAGCAGATCCACGACGATCTCCGGCCGGCGATCGCGCAGAAAGAGCCGCCGCGCGTGGCTGCGGGCGACCAGATCGCGGTCGATGTCCACGATTAACAAATCATCACGTCCGGCCGCCGCGCGCGCGATGACCTGACCGCCCGGATCGACGACAAACGACTCGCCGGCGAAGTCGATGTGGGGTTCGCGTCCGACGCGATTTACGAGCGCCGCGAAGTAGCCGTTCTGAAACGCCGCCACGCGGACTTCCGCTTCGAATAGTCCCTCCGGCCACTCCCCCACCGCGCCCGCCTGCGGGATGACGACGAGATCGGCGCCTGAGAGCCCCAGCGCGCGCATCACTTCGGGATAATGGCGGTCGTAGCAAATCGCCACGCCGATGGGCCCGGCCGCCGTGCGATACACCGGCATGCCGTGGTCGCCCGGCGTGTAGTACCCCTGTTCGTGAAAGCGCGGCTGCTCACAGATGTGCAGCATGCGCGTCGTTCCCAACAGCCGTCCGTCGGCGTCGATCACGGGCGAGCTGTCGTAGGCACGGGCGCCGTCGCGCTCGTAGAGGTTCAACACGACGACGATCCCGAGCTCGCGCGCGAGCGCCGAAAACGCGTCGGTGGTCGGACCGGGCACCGGCTCGGCGAGCGCGACCGGCAGGCCGCTCCCGCAGGTCGACGGTTGCTGGGGATGAAACGGGTCGAACGCCAGCTCCGCAAACGCAATCAGGCGGGCGCCTTGTCGGGCGGCCTCACGAGCTGCCTCGAGCCCGCGAGCCACATTGGCCGCCCGGTCGAGCGTGGCGTGTTGCTGAATAAGAGCGATACGCATACACTGGGCTTCGGGCTTTGGGACGCCGTTCGGGAGCCCACGCCCTACCGCCCCAAGCCTATAGCCTAAAGCCTGAAGCCTGTTTTCCAACCTTCTGCCCGCAAGCCTCCGTCCAAAAGGGTGTTATCAGGCACTCGTAAGGGGCCTGCCAGAGGGACCGTGGCGGCCTCCGGAGCAGGCATCCATCGTCGCCACTCGGTGCGGATTCATAATCTCGCGCGGCGGATGATGGGCGCGCAGGACGCCGATGAGCTGACCCAGGATGTGTTCGTTCGCGCCTGGCACAAGCTAGGAACGTTTCGCGGCGAGTCGGCCTTCGGGACCTCGCTGAAAGTCGCCCCTCGGCGTCCCGGTCTTCTCGGCCGCTTGGACACGAGCACGGGTTGGCGCGTGACCGACCAGACGGTTCCGGTCAAGAAAGGCGCCCGGCTCGACGTCAACGAGGTTGGCGGCGACATCATCGTACGGACCTGGGACAGGGATGCCGTCAGGATCAAGGCGCAGCATTCCAGGACCGACTCGGTCAAGATCGACAGCCTCGACACGGTCGTGCGGGTCAGGACTGCTTCGACGCGGGGCCGGTCGCATGCCGTCGACTTCGAGATCACGGCGCCCGCGTGGATGCCGCTCACGCTCGGCGGGCAGTACGCCGACGTGACCGTCGAGGGCGCGCAGGGCGACGTGACGGTCGAGACGGTTCACGGCGACATCAACGTGCGCGGCGGATCGGGATTCGTGTCGCTCAAGACGGTCCACGGCGTCGCCGTGCTGGAGGGCGCCAAGGGTCGAAGTGAGGTGCGGTCGGTCAATGAAGCGGTTCGGGTCATCGCGACGAGCGGCGACACGTACGCCGAGTCGAACAACGGGCGGATTACGTTCGAGAAAATGGACGCGAAGAACGTCGAGGCCAGCGCCGTGAACGGCGACATCGTGTACGAAGGCGCCATCCACCGAGACGGCGTCTACCGTTTGTCCACGCATAACGGCAACATCGTGATGGGCGTAACGAATGGCACGAATGCGACGATCAACGTCGAGAAGTGAGAAGTGAGAAGTGAGAAGTGAGAAGTGAGAAGTGAGAAGTGAGAAGTGAGAAGTGAGAAGTGAGAAGTGAGAAGTGAGAAGTGAGAAGAGCTTGCAGCTGGAACAAGTCGTGCATGCGTGAATGTCAATGGCGAAAGTCTGGGATATTCGAGAGCGAAGCTTCCAGTTTGCCTGCGCTGCTGTGCAGCTCGGGCAGCGGCTCGCCAAGAAAGGTCCCATCTGTTGGACGATCGCCTCTCAGCTCGTCAAGGCCGGAACGTCAGTGGGCGCGAATCTTGAGGAAGCCAAAGGTGCCTCAAGTCGACGTGATTTCCTCGCGAAGTCCAATATCGCTTTAAAAGAGTCAAGGGAGGCGTTGTACTGGCTTCGGATTATTGCCGCATGCAACCTTGAGTCTGCATCAGAGTTGCAGTTCTTGCTCAACGAAGCAAACGAGCACGTTGCAATTTTGACCACGATAGTCAAGAACACCAAGTCCAAGTCCTTGAGCGCCTCTTGACCCTTACTTCTCACTTCCCACTTCTCACTTCTCACTTCTCATGACCGGCCTCCTCGCTGACGTTCGGCAGGCGTTTCGCGGCTTCGCGCGGAATGATCTTCGAAAGAAGTCATCATGACTGCTCTGCTCGCCGATCTTCGCTACGCTCTGCGCGCCCTGAGAAAGACCCCCGCGTTCACGATCATCGCCCTCCTGATGCTCGCACTCGGCATCGGCGCCAACACCGCGATCTTCAGCGTCCTCAGTGCCGTCCTGCTCGAGCCGCTGCCCTTTCACGAACCCGGGCGGCTGGTCATGGTGTGGGAAACGGACACCGCGAATGGGACGACGCGCGAGGCGGCATCGGTACCCGACTACTTCGACTTCCGCGCGCGAAACCACGTGTTTGTGGAAATGGCGGGCATTTCGGCCATCCAGGTGAACCTCACGCGCCAGGATGGCGAGCCCGAGCGCGCCTCGGCGGCTTCGGTGTCGAGCGAGTTGTTCGGTCTGCTCGGCGTGCAGCCCATCCTCGGGAGGGCCTTCAGACCGGAAGAGGCACGGCCGGGCGGGAGCGGTGTGGTGATCCTGAGCGAGAGTTTCTGGCGGCGAGTGTATGACGGGAATCCGGCGGCCATCGGCCGCCTGCTGACGCTGGAAGGACGCGAGTACACCATCGTCGGCGTCATGCCGGCGCAATTCGCCGTTCCATTCGAGGACACGCGGCTCTGGATTCCCGCGCAGCTGTCGCCGACGAGCTCGTCACGAGGGCGCCATGGCCTGGTCGTCATGGCCCGCCTCAAATCGGGTGCCACGCTCGACCAGGCCCGCTCGGACATGACGGCTGTGGCGCAACAGCTCGAACGGGAGTATCGGGAGGACAACCAGGGTCGTGGGGTGAATCTGGTGCCGCTCGAAGAGGACGCGGTTGGGGACGTCCGGCCGGCACTCCTGGTGCTGGTCGGATCGGTGGCAGTGGTGCTGATGATCGCCTGCGCGAACATCGCGAACCTGCTGCTGGCGCGGGGCCTCGGCCGCCAGAAGGAAGTCGCGATTCGCACGGCCCTGGGCGCGACGTCGCCACGGCTCGTTCGCCAATTCATGGCTGAGGGCCTAGTACTTGCCTTTGGGGCAGCCGCCATGGGCATCGGCCTTGCGTATGTCGGGCTCGACGCGCTCATCGCGCTCGTTCCCCAGGATATCCCGCGTCTGAGCGAAGCCTCGCTGGACCTTCGCGTCTTGTCCTTTACCGCGATTCTCGCGATCGCGACGGGCCTTCTCTTCACGGCGTTCCCGGCTGCTCAGGCACTGCGACGCAACCTCCAAGGGTCGCTCAACGAGATTGGCCGCGTGTCGGCGGCCGTGGGACGCCAACGCGTGCGTCACGCGCTCGTCGTGGGCGAGCTCGCGCTGTCGGTCGCGCTCGCGATCGGCGCGACGCTGCTCTTCCGCAGCTACGTCCGGTTGCAGCAGGTCGACCCGGGCTTCACTCCCGATCACGTCTTGAAGGTCGAGCTGCAGCTTCCCGGTTCGCGCTATCCGCAGCGGTTCGCCGAGTTTCCCAAATGGCCGGAAGTCTCACAGTTCTACGATCGGTTGCTCGAACGTCTCCATGGTCTGCCGGGCGTCACGGCGGCGGCCCTCGCGGCCAATCACCCGCTCGAGGCCGGCTTTACCACGCGCGTCCTGATCCAGGGCCGGGCCCCGCAGACGAGCGGAGCGCCGGAGGAAATCAGGGTCAGGCCGATCAGTCCCGACTACCTGAAGGTCGTAGGACTGAAGCTCGTTCGCGGTCGCGGGTTCACCGAGGCCGACCGCGTGGGGCAGCCCTCTGTGGCGCTCATCAACGAGTCGGCCGCCCGGCGCTACTTCCCGAGTGAAGATCCCCTCGGGAAGGACATCTCCGTGTTTGGGGCCGCCCGCACGATCGTCGGCGTCATCGGCAACGAGCGGTTTCGGGGACTGGGCGAAGAGGCCCCACCGGCGCTCTACCCGCCATTCGGCCAGATGATGTTCGGGGCCGCCAGCGTGCTGGTGCGGACGACCGCGGACCCGCTGGCGCTCGTCCGCACCGTCCGCGAGCAGGTCTGGGCGATCGATCGCGATCTCGCGGTCTTCGAGGTGGCCTCGCTGGACAGTCTGCTGTCGCGGTCGCTCGCGCAGCCCCGCTTCAACGCGCTCCTCATCGGCATCTTCGGGGCCCTCGCCCTCGTCCTGGCGGTCGCGGGCGTGTACGGGTTGATGGCCTACGTCGTGAGCCAGCGGACCCACGAGATCGGTTTGAGAATTGCGCTCGGCGCCACGCGCGGCGATGTGCTGCGGCTGGTGATGAGGGAAGCCTTGGTTCTCGGCGTCGCGGGGGTCGTGCTCGGAATGGCGCTCGCCACGGGCTTGCGCGGATCGCTTCACACGCTGCTGTTTGGGATCACGCCGAACGATCCCGCGAGCTTCCTGGCAGTTCCCGGGGTTCTGCTAGCTGTGGCGCTCGTTGCCAGCCTTGGTCCCGCTCGTCGGGCGATGCGGGTTGATCCGATGACAACGCTGAGGAATTGAGAAGTGAGATGCAAGAAGTGAGAAGTAAGAAGTGAGAGAGGAGAAACAGATTTGGGCGTTTCGCCACTTCTCATTTCTCACTTCCTACTTCTCACTTCGTACCTCCTGTAGCAGTTGCTGCACGGTTTTCCCCGTCACCGGGTCGGTCCAGTCTGCCGCGAGCTCGGCGAGCGGTTCGAGCACGAACAGTCGTTCGCGAAACCGCGGGTGCGGCACCTGAAGGCCAGGCTCGTCGATGACGTCCTGGCCGTAGAGAATCAGATCCAAATCGAGTGTCCGTGGCAGCCCGAGGCGCGCTCGTGTTCTTCCTCGTTCTGACTCAATCGCGAGGAGCGTGTCCAGCAGCGCGCGGGGCTGAAGCCGTGTGACGCCGACGGCGGCGGCGTTCAGAAACGGCGGCTGTGCTTCGACACCCTGAGGAGCTGTTTCGCGCGGGCTCGAACGACGAAGATCGGCGAGGACTGACGCGAGACGGTCGAATCCGTGGGCGAGATGCGCGGTCCGATCGCCGAGATTGCTGCCGAGCGCGATGGCGACGATCGTGCTACTCAAGCCAGCGAGTGGGCAAGACGCCGCCACCGGTCCCGGCACCCTCGGCGCGGCGGCCCAACAAGTCGGTTCTGCCGCCGAGCGCCTGTTCGAAGAAACGCTTGTGCTCGAGCGTCTCGCCCAGGATGACTGCGAGCATCCCCTTGTGGCGCGCGTGGGTCATCGCGTCCACGCGGGGACGCCAGTGGGCCACGAACGCCTCGGCGTCGGCCGCGTCGTTGCTCAACGACTCGGCTGATCGGCCCTCGCGCGGGCCTTGCCGCGCGGACGATGGGACCTGGATCGCGGCGACTCGTTCGGGCAGCTGACCGTCGAACTCCTGGATCGCCGCCCGCACCCACGCCAGCTGCGCGTCCTCGCGGGCCAGAATGTACTGATACGTGTTGTTGACGTCGTACTCGCTCACCCGGGTCGCGCTGACTTCGTGACGCGCGACAAGCACGAGCTTGTCGCGGTAGAACCCGGTGAGGAGCTCGAGCAGATCACCCGGCTTCACGTGCTCTGCTTTTCCTTGCAGGTAATGCACACTCTGGTCCAGGGGATGGCCTTCAGCCGGGCCGCGGAGATGGGCTCACCGCAGTCACGGCACATGCCGTAGGTGCCCTTGTCGATCCGGAGCAGCGCTTCCTCGATCGCCTGCAGGATTTTGGCGTCCGTTTGTTTCAGCTTGAGCTGGATGTGGACTTCGTTGTTGCCGCTCGCCTGATCGGCGAGGTCGCCTTGACGGCTGTTGTTGTCCATCGTGGCCTGGAAAGGCCGTTGGCCCGCGGCGTTTGTGATCTCGTCGCGCTTCCTGATCAGCGACTCTTTGTACTCAGTCAAATCAGGCATGGGACCCTCCCGGGGGCTGATTCCCTGGGATCGACAAACCTAAATCATACCACTACTCCGCTCTGAGCGTCGCGAGCGGTTTCCGCCGGAGGACGTCGAGACTCGACGTGACCCCGATGCCGCACACGAGCATGCCAGTGATCGCGATGCCGGCAAGATTGACG
>JACOUA010000065.1 GCA_016178075.1 Acidobacteriota bacterium | reverse complement strand
TCAAGATAAATATCCTATCTACATGGGAACATATTGCCGCTCATGAAATCGCCCAAGTTGTGGCCCTGCAATGCGTTCAGGTAGAAATCAGCTGATTTCCGGCAGGGAACTTCGGCCTAAAGCACTCGAACCACTGCCCGGTGGAGGCGGTGTAAAGGTCCGATCGGCCGTCGCCGTTGTTCACCGCACGAAACCACGCGCCGGTTTTCACCCTGGTCCACGCTGCCTGGTGGCGGGACCGGCGAGGCCGAGGAAGACGATGGCGGCCCGATTGAGGCGAACCATCTCTTCATCGGAAAGACGTCCTACGCGCGTCTCCAACTTTGCCTTGGATACCGTCGTGATCTTGTCGACCATCAACTGACTCGAGGTGCGCAGCCCGTTGTGGTCAGAAGGTTCGACGGAGAGGCGCACGAGCGGTGCATCGGCCGAGCTCGTCGTGAACGGGCAGATCGTCACCGAGCGTGTGGCGTCGAAGGCGTCGTCCTGGATAATGACGGCCGGCCGCGGCTTGCCCGCATAGTCGGGTCCGCCGGCGACGATCCACACGTCGCCACGCTTCATTCAGGATTCCAGTCCGAGATCGCGTCGACGAAATCCTGATCGTCAGGCTCGTGCTCATGGCCGGCGACGACAAGCGATTGTCTGTGCGCCTCGCGGGCAAAGGCACGCGAGCGGACATCGGGAACCCAAAGCTGGATAGGCCGCAGTCCTCGGCGACGTAGGCGCTCGCGGTGGGCCCGGACCTTGTTGCGGGACTTTGAGGGGCTGGTTGTTCGCATGCCTCGCTTCCAGGGTTACATGTAACCTACCATAAGGCGAGAGGCGAGCCGGGCGGTAGCCCCTCTGCGGTCGCGATGAAGAAACACATCCGGTCACCGGGCTCGAGCGGTTCGCGACGGTCTTATGCCATCCACTGGTAGGTCGCCGTGTCTTGCCACGACAGCAACTCGCCCGCGCTGCGCTGTTGCGTTGGCCCCCCGCCGTAGATCACGACGTGGCGCTGCTTCCGGTGTCTTCCCGCGATCGCGCGGAAGCGTTCGAGCGCAGTGAAGACATCGTGCGCGGCGGTCCGGCCCGCTTTCACTTCGACCGCGATCAGATCGCGTCCGCGATCGACGACGAGATCGACCTCCTCGCCCTTGCGGTCGCGGTAGAAATGCACGTCAGGAGTGGCGCCACGATGAAGATAATGTTTGATGACCTCTGAAACCACCCAGCACTCGAAGATCGCGCCACGCAGGGGGTGGGCCTCGAGTTGGTCTGGCGCCCGGATGCCCAGCAGATAGCAGAGGAGCCCGGTGTCGTAGAAGTACAGCTTCGGCGTTTTGACGAGGCGTTTCCGCACATTCATGTGCAGGGGCGGGAGGCGGCAGACCAGGTAGCCGGCTTCGAGGACCGAGATCCAGCGTTTCGCCGTGACGTGAGTAATCCCACTGTCGGCACCGAGCCCGGACAGATTCAGCAACTGCCCGGCGCGCCCCGCGCACAGACGCAGGAAGGTCTGGAAGGTGATGAGATCACCGATGTCGAGGACCTGGCGGACGTCGCGCTCGACATACGTCGCGACATAGTTCGCGAGCCATTCACCAGTTATCCGGGAAGGCCGTACGGCAGAGCGTGGTTTTGCCCGACTGCCGGGGGCCGGTGAGAGTGACGACCGGGTAACGGCGCGCGAGGGCGACGAGTGGCGTTTTGAGTGTGCGCTCGATCACACCAGAGATTGTAACGTCCGGGAGGGGCTAATTGATAATCATATTATCAATTAGCCCACCGCGGAGCCGCCCGGCGCCCGCCGGCCCAGTCTCACTGGTGGGCGGCGAGGGGATTCTGCCACGTGAGACCCGGCAACTTGGCGAAATCACCGTCGGTGGAGCAGAGCGTAAGACCGTGCTCGATCGACAGCGCCGCCAGGTGCGCGTCCGGCACCAGCCGGGAGGCCATGAGCGGACCTGCCAGCAGAACACCGAGGACCTCCCGGTGACGCATTCCAGGCAACGGAATCCAGGCGCACTCGCATGCGAGCCACTCCTCGACCTGACGCCAGGCCTCAGCCGGCTTCAGCGCATCACGGACAACCACGGGATTGCTGGCGATTCGCACGAACGCGAGGAGCGAGGGCCATGGCAGGCCGACCCGTGCCGTGCCGCTCAGTTGTGTGTCGAGCCAGACGCGCGCGGGCTCGTGCTCGGCCGCCGAACGATTGGCAGCGTAGAGAAGCAGGTTGGCGTCGACGAGAATCACCTGTGTTGATCGCCCTCGGCGCGCGACAAGACCTCTTCGATGTTGTCGAGACTCCCGATCAGGCTGGGGCCGAGATCAAAGCCCTTGGTCCGGAACGGCTTCCGCGCCGGCGCCGGCTTGTCAATCGCGTCCAACCCGGCGCGGAGCGCCTCGTTGACGACAGCTTTCAGCGGCCTGCGCCGCTTCCTCATGAGGTGTTCCAGCCGCGCCGCCACGTCGGCATCCAGCGTCAATGTGGTACGCATGTCTTGATGCTAATATGATGATGTCTTGATGTCAACTAAATGGTGTCGAGAAGACCGAGCGAGGTTAAAGCCGGGCACCAGGACTATTTGGTCAGGCTGAAGCGGGGCCTGATCCAGGAAACGTTGCTTCTGGGTGAGAAAGATCGAGCCTGCTAGCCTCGCACCTCGCGCAGGGTAATCACGAACCTGCCGACGGCGAGCTGCCCTTCGATCTTCACCGGCAGGCGCCGCGCATCGTCGGACAGCCACAGCGCCATCCCGCGGCCTTCGGGCTTGCCGGCCTCATCGACGATCACGGGCGTGATGCGCCAGGCGCGGAGCGCGCCGAGCGGGGTGTGGACCGTCTCGCTCACCCCCACGGTGAGCTGGACGCGGTAGTTCTTTCCGCTGTCCGACACCGGCATCGTCATCTTCCGGCCCGCGCTGAGCGGAATGGACCGGATGACGTAGATCGCCGAGAGCGCGTCTTGCACGTACGGCGGGAGCTTCAATTCTTCCTTCACGGTCGTCGCGGTCTGAACCTCGTACTGCGCCTTGCGCGCCGAGTGATCGAAGCGCGTGACCTTCAGGCGGTGTCGCCGGCCTTCCTCGCTGTACACCGAGCCTCGCTGCGGCAGCAGCGTGTACGCGTCGAGAAGCGTGTCGACCTTGTAATAGAGCGTGTAGATCTTCGACAGCAACGGCGTCGGACGTCCCTCGGCGACGATGTAGTATGCGACCGAGCCGAAGGACGGCTTCTTTTCCTTCACCGTCACAGTGGCCGTTCCAGCCGTCACATAGTTCGACCAGGACACGTCGAAGCCGAGCATCTCGCCTGGCCTGAACGGCACCGGACGTTCAGCGGCACCCGATTTCGCTGGAGCTGCGGGTTTTTTCGTCGCCGGCGCCGCGACGCGCTGCGCGCTTGTGACTACGGCAACAACAACGACCAGTGCAGAGATCGCCCATAGCATTCGATCATTCACGAACCGCCAGACGCGGCGCTGGCATCGCGCGCCAAGCGCCGCATTTCTCACGCTCATAGTCGCTGTCCAATCGCCGCGTAATCGAGGTGGGTGAAGAGCAGGCTGTTGAGCCGCTCGACGTTCGCGTTCAGCACCTCGACGATCTCGGCCAGCCGCTCGTCCTTCTGATACATGTCCGGCGTCAGGGGAATTGAATGCAGGCGCGCATCCTCCGGGACCGGCGCCCGGAAGCGAATCTCGACGCCCTGGAACCCGCTGGCGAGCATGAGATACCGGAGCGTATCGGGATGAAGCGGCCGCACGTGCGTGAGATCGCGAATATAGCTCTCGAAGTACGCCAGCCAGCACGCAGGGTTGATCGTTTCCAGAATGATCCGAGAGCCCGGACGCAGCTTGTGGTGCGCGACTTCGAGCATCCGAAGCAGATAGTCCGGCGGCAGATGCTCGACGACCTGCGCGGCGAAGAGCCCGCCGAGCGACTGGTCGGGGACCGATTCCAGATAGCTCAACGCGTCGGCTTCGGTCACGTCCAGGCCGCGCTCGCGGCAGACCTGCACCATCTCGTGATTGAGGTCCACGCCGCGCGCGGAGATGCCGCGCGCAACGAGCAGGTCGAGAAACTCTCCCCGCCCGCACCCGAGATCGACGACGTCCGAGGCGCCGGCGAAGTACGAAACGTACGCGGTCACGCGCGTGCGGATGTCTTCCTGCGATCCGCGGAAGAGATCCTCGAAGCCCACATACTTGTAGGAGTCGAGACGGGAGGCGGGGCTCGGGATGCCGGATTCGCGGGATTCGGGGTCCGGGGTTCCGGATTCGCCCTTGGACGCCGCGCGGCTGGAAGACCGGGCTTCGCTGAGGGCAGGGGAACGGAATTCGTGCGAAGACCCGGCCACCGACGCGGCCAGCGTCTCGCTGGGCTCGAGGCTCATGACGCGCTCGAGCTCGCGCTTGACCGCCAGCATGCCCTGCTGCGTGCTGGCCACGAGCGTCCGCAGCTCGCTCACCGCGGTCTCGTGCGCGACCGACAACGCCGACACCTTCGCGTCGTACCGCTTCTCGCGGACGACCATCGACTCCCAGCGCTTCATCAGCTCGTCGCCGACGCTGTTCAGACCCGCCTCGTGGATCTGGCGCATGAAGCCGACGATCTCGCGGTCCTTCGTGTCGATGAAGGCGGTGATCTTCTGCAGGTAGACAATCAGATGCGACTCGAAGCGGACGGCCGCCTCGACCTGGTCGTGGAGCACCGCGATGCTGCTCGCGATCGCCTTCCGCGTCTCGTGATGCCCCGTGAGGTTGCGATTCAGGTGATCGACCAGCGCGGAATTGAATCCCTGCTGCTTTTCAAAAAACGGCGACACCAAGTTCCAGATGAACGCCGCGACGCGCCCACGCCACCCCGGCGCCGACGGCGGCGCCTCGGGCATGATCCGCCACCACTCATTGATGGGATTGACCTGCGCATCGTCGTAGTCAGGAGCGGGGTGGGGAAACTCAGGCAGCTTCTGGATCGCGGCGTCGAGCGCCGTCAGGGCGTCGTTGTACCGCCCGTCCGCCTCTTCGCGCTCGCGCCGGAGCCGTGCGAGATCGGGTTCGCCGACGCTCTTGAACATTTGTCTAGGAACCGGGGATTATGCTAGTGCGGATTGGGGATTGGCGATTGTGGATTGATTGCATCGCCAATCAGCCTTCCGCAATTGTTCATCGTCCGATCACTCCGACGGCTGGGCTGCTGGCCGACGCATACGACCGGCGCGGCATGCGTCCGGCCAGATACGCCAGTCGCCCGGCCTGAAGGCCGAGCTTCATCGCCTCCGCCATCCGGACGGGATCCTGCGCTTCGGCGATGGCGGTGTTCATCAGCACGCCGTCGGCGCCCAGCTCCATCGCCAGCGTGGCGTCGGACGCGGTCCCGACGCCGGCGTCGACGATGAGCGGGACGCGCACGCGATCGCGGATGATCCGGATGTTGTTGAGGTTTTGAATCCCGAGGCCCGACCCGATCGGCGCGCCCAGCGGCATGACGGCCGCCGCGCCCGCCTCCTCCAGCTTGCGGCACACGATGGGATCGTCGTTCGTGTACGGCAGCACGACAAAGCCTTCCTTGACGAGGACGCGCGTGGCTTCCAGCAGCGCTTCGTTATCCGGGAACAGCGTCTGCTGGTCGCCGATCACCTCGAGCTTCACCCAGTTGGACAACCCGGCTTCCCGCCCCAAACGCGCCGTGCGGATCGCGTCGGCCGCCGAGTAGCAGCCGGCGGTGTTCGGCAGGAGGAAATAGCGCGCCGTGTCGAGGTAATCGAGCAGCGACTCCTTGGTGCGATCGCTGATGTTCACCCGGCGGACCGCGACCGTCACGACCTCGGCGCCCGAGGCTTCGATCGCCTGCACCATCTGCGCGTACGACGAGTACTTCCCCGTCCCGACGACCAATCTGGAGGTGAAGCGCTTATCTGCGATGGTCAGTGGATCGGAGCCCCACTTCTCACTTCCCACTTCCGCACCCTGCCCGCCGCCGATGAAGCTCACGATTTCGACCTCGTCTCCTTCGTTGACGATCGTCCGATCATAGCTGGCGCGACGAACGACGGTCAGATTGTGCTCGACGGCGACACGCCGCGGATCGATCTGGAGTCGTGCGAGCAGTTCCGACAGCGCGATCGGCTCCGCGAGCTCGTACGGGTCGCCGTTGAGCCTGATCTGCACACTGAATGCCCAGGCTGACAGTCGCTAGTCGCTAGCTAGTCGCTAGTCGATAGTCATGACCAACGACTGACGACTGACGACTCACGACTTGTCCCAGCCTATCGCGGCGGTTCCGGCCCGTCAATGCGGGAGCAGGTCAGTTGGGTGCTCGCTCCAATCGAACCTGTGAAGAAAACCCGCTTTACCACGGAGCCCACAAAGACCACGGAGAAAACCCTAAGAGCGGTTTCATAACTGGCGCGGGTCCTGTCCGAGGCCAGCCCACGGGTGCTCAGGCCGAAAAACATGACCACGGCTGACGGTCTTGCGCGCCCGTGGGCGCCCAGGGCACCCCAACGCGGCTTCCGCGTTGGGGACCCCCCCGGCCTCGGCCACCCGCAGGGTTATGAAACCGCCAAGCTC
>JACOUA010000064.1 GCA_016178075.1 Acidobacteriota bacterium | reverse complement strand
GATTGGAATCTTCGTGGCGTCGAGGTTCCGCGTGAGGTCGGGGCTGATCGGCCGCCAAGAGTCGCCCCGGTCATCGCTGCGGAAAAGAAGATGCCCACCCGCATAGAAGCGCCGGGCCGAATGCGGGCTGATGATGTACGGCGTGTCCCATTGCCACCGAACCGCGGCCTGGCCTCGTCCACCCGCTTGTCCTGAGCCTGTCGAAGGGCCCTCGCGTCCGACTCCCGCCGGCCCGCCTCCCTCGCGTTCGCCTCCTCCACGGCCACCGCCTTCGGACGGAAGTTGGGGGCGGATGCTGACGCTACGCCCGGTGCGCAGATCGAGCCGTGTCAGGTTCCCATTCTGGGAGCTGGCATAGACGATGTTCGGATCCTCGGGATCGACGCGCGGTTGAAAGCCATCGCCTCCACCGACGACGTACCAGTCGCTCGTGCGGATACCGGCGCGATGCACCGTCCGCGACGGACCGCAGTGCGTCCCGTTGTCCTGCGCGCCGCCACACACGTTGTAGAACGGCCGCGCGTTGTCCGCAGCGACGCGATAAAACTGCGACAGCGGCAGGTTGGTGAAGTGAGGGAACGTCTGTCGGTCCACCGCCGCGGCCGGCCTGCGGTAAGCCTGTCGAACCCGCTGGCTGCGGCTCGGCCGGGGGCGGCGTCGCCGGCGGCGTGGCCACCGGCGCCTTGTCGAGCGACAGACAAGGTTCGATCTTTTGTGGCATCTCACCCCCGCCGCGACCACCGGCGTCGCCACGGCCCGCTTACTGTCTTGACACCCTCGCAAAGACGATGGCATCGTCGTCGTGGAGGTCGAGAAGGGCAGGCTATGGGTACAAGGCAGGCGACGTGTACGAAGTTCTGGAACGACATCGACAGAACCGCAAACGGGGATCTCGTATGACGACGGCGCAGTACTTGGAAACGCCCGAGACGTTGTTACCCACAGGAGCTGGCGTTCGGCGTCCTGCGCGTGGCCGACTCACCGATGCCGGTGCACCAGCGCGCGGTCGCGCAGCGACCTTGGCGTTCGACGACGCGGAGGCAACCGTGACCGTCGTCGTCGCAGAGCCCGGCGACGGCCAGCTCCTGGGGGCGACGGCCCTCGAGAGCTTGGGGTTTGCCGTTGATCCGATTCGCCGGCAGCTCGTTCCACAAGCGCTCCTCGCGATGTAGGGAGCGGGTGGGATGACCCGCCGTCCGGAGCTGCAGGGCGGCCACTCCGAGCGGCACGGCACGGGATCGTGCCGTAAGGGTTGCGGGGAAACCGCCAACTCAGACCTCCATGTCCTGATCGTCCTCGGTCTCCAGGTCAGCTTCGTTGTGCCGGCGGCGAATCGTGTTGTCGAGGTCGTAGCGTTCCAGCTTGCGGTACAGCGCCCGGCGGCTCAGGCCCAGGAGCTCGGCGGCGGCCTTCTTGTTCCCGCTGACGCGCTGAAGCGTCCGCATGATGTGATCGCGCTCGACGCTCGAAAGGAAGTCAGGATCGGGAGCCGAGGCGGCCACCGGCTCGGCCAGCGGTGGGGGCGCGGACAACGGCGCAACCGCCGCCAGACCATCCGCCAGGTCCCGTTCGGTGATCAGCTGACCGTCCGCCAGGATGCACGCGCGCTCGATTACGTTCCTGAGCTCGCGGACGTTGCCCTCCCACGCTGCCGAGACGAGCGCGCGCTCGGCAGCCGCGGTGATCCCCACGAGCGGTTTCTTGAGACGAATGGAGCACTCGCGGACGAAGGCCGCCGTGAGGTACGGAATGTCCTCGCGCCGATCCCGCAGCGGCGGCAGCTTCAGCTCGACGACGTTCAGCCGGTAATAGAGATCGGTGCGAAACTTGCCCGCGGTCACTTCCCCCCGAAGATCCCGGTTGGTCGCGGCAAAGATCTGGACGTCGACCTTTCTGGGCTCGAGCGACCCCACGCGCTGGAGCTCGCCCAGCTCGAGCACGCGCAGCATCTTGGCCTGCACGGCCTGCGGCAGCTCGCCGACTTCGTCGAGGAACAGCGTGCCGCCGTCGGCCAGCTCGAAGAGTCCTGCCTTGCTCTCGGTGGCGCCGGTGAAGGCGCCCCGCACGTGGCCAAACAGCTCGGACTCGAACAGCGTCTCGACGACCGCCGAGCAGTTCACGACGACGAACCGCCGCTCGCGCCGCGACCCCATCTTGTGCAGCGCGCGGGCGACCAGCTCCTTGCCGGTGCCGGTCTCGCCGCTGACCAGCACCGTCCGGACGTGCGGCGCCAGCCGGCGAATCAGCGTGAACAGCTGCTGCATCACCGGGCTTCGTCCCAGCATGCCGCAGAACTCGAGCCGCTGTGCCACGTCGCCTTCCATCGCCATCAGGCTGCGGCGGCGTTCCGTTTCCTCGCGCACGGCGCTCAGGAGCTGGCCGACGCGCTCGAAATCGATCGGCTTGGTCAGATAATCCATCGCGCCCAACTTGATCGCTTCGACGGCGCTGTCGATCGTGGCGAAGCCGGTCATGAGGATGACCTCGCAGGTGGGCGCCATCTCGCGGATGGCGCGCAGCACGTCGAGGCCGTTGACCTCGGGCATCCGCAGATCGACCATCGCGAGGTCGGCCGGGCGACGATGCAGCTCGTGCACTGCTTCGCGCCCGTCGGAACAGGTGACGACGTCGAACCCTGCCCGCCGCGCGAACCGGCCCACGACGTCGAGCACGTTGCGGTCGTCGTCCACGACGAGCAGCACCGGGCTGTGCGACGTCACCACGCTGTCGTCGACGGATCCTTCCCGTGCAGGGCTGTTCATATCCTACGTCTCCAGCACCAAGCCGTCGGTCCGCACCACCTCGAGGGAACGCTCGAGCAGGCCTTCCCGCGCGAGGAGACAGAATTCAGTCACCAGATCGCGATCGCGCCACCCTCGCTCCGCTTCGTGCTCGAGCTCGGCGAGGGCCGCCTCCGACGACACCGGCGACCGGTACGGACGTGTGGTTGTCAGCGCATCGTAGACATCCACGACGCCCATGATCTGGGCCAGGAGCGGAATCTCCGATCCACGCAGTCCCTCGGGATACCCGCTGCCATCGAGTCGCTCATGATGAGACCGGACGATGGGACGCACACCCTGAAGCGACCGGAGCTCCCCGCACAGATGGTCGCCCACAATCGTGTGGCGCTTGACGACATCGCGCTCCGCCGTCGTCAGCAGGCCAGGTTTCAGGAGGATCGGGTCGGGCACCCCGATCTTTCCGAGGTCGTGCAGATAGCCGCCGCGCTCGAGCGCGTGCAGATCGTCGGCGCCGAGGCCGAGACGCCGGCCGAGCGTCGCGGCGTACCGGGCCAGCCGCAGGCAGTGCCCTTCCGTGTACGGATCGCGCGCCTCGATCGTCAGGGCGAGGCTCATGATGACCGCCTCGGCCGAATCGAGCTCGTCGGTGTACCGCTTCAGCCGCACCAGGGAGCGCACGCGCGCCCGCAGCTCGTCCGCGTCGAACGGCTTGAAGAGAAAGTCGTCGGCGCCGGCGTTGATGCCGTCGATCCGATCCTCGCGGGCTCGAAGCGCGGTCAGCATGACAACCGGGACCAGTCTCGTGGACGGCTCGCTCTTCAAGCGGCGACAGACCTCAAGCCCGCCGAGGCCCGGCATCACGACGTCCAGGAGCACGAGATCGGCCGGCGTCTCCGCCATGATGCGGAGCGCCGCTTCACCGCTCTCGGCGGTCAGAACCTCGTATCCCTCGGTGGCGAGCAGCTTCTGCACGATCGCCACGTTCGAGGGCTGGTCGTCGACGATCAGGACTTTGCGCGGTCTCGACACGGATGATTGCTCAACAGCCAAACTCTGCAACGGTTATCGGTCGAATCTGCCGGCGCGTGCAGCACAAAACCGTGCAGATTCGTGCACGATGGGCGGAATCGCCCACCAGCGCCGCACCGCGGTTCGACAAGCTCACCTCAGGCCGACGCGCTATTATGACGTAACGACGCTTCGCTTCGTTATTAGCTGGGAGGGGCTGCGCCCGAGGCTTGCACGGCGCAGTCGACACGCTCCTGGACATTCGAGCCGCGCCCGCACGGCTCGCGTCCTGTCTCCGTGATTCTAGCGCCCGATGATCTTGCTCGCCCTGGCGATTCTCGGCGCGATGGCGCTCGCGTGGTTCGCCCTCGTCGTCCTGTTCACGCCGGCGATTCCCTACCATTTACGCCGGCGGCTGCCCCTCGACTCGCCGCAGTATCTGCATCTGCTGAGCTCCCTCTCACCGGCCGAAGTGTTCGAGGGCAACCGGATCGACGTGCTGAAGAACGGGTCGGCTTTCTATCCCGCCATGGTCGACGCCATCGCCACCGCCACGCGCTCGGTGAACTTCGAGTCCTACATCTTTCACCGCGGCGAGACTGCCGAACATTTCATCACCGCGCTCGTGGCGTGCGCCCGGCGCGGGGTGCCGGTCACGCTGGTCGTCGACGCGGTTGGGAGCTTCGGCCTTCTCGGGAAGCCGCTCAGGCGGCTGCGCGACGCCGGCTGTCGCGTGTACTTCTATCAAGGCCTTCGATGGTTCAACCTGCATCGCCTGAACAATCGCACGCATCGCGAGATCCTCGTGGTCGACGGCCGCGTGGCGTTCGTGGGAGGCGCCGGCGTCTCGGACTGGTGGGCCCTGACCGGCGACGGCCACCGCCCCTGGCGCGACACGATGGCCCGCGTCGAAGGCCCGATTGTCGCGTCACTGCAGGGGACGTTCGCCGAGAACCTTCTCGAATGCTCGGGCGAGATCCTGGCGGGCGACGAGTTCTTCCCACCGCAACATGCGGTCGGCCAGAGTCGCGTGCTCGTCATCAAGAGCTCGCCCTCCGATCGCGCCACGGTGTCGCGGGTGTTGTTTCAGTCGCTCATCGAATGCGCCGGGCGCGACATCAGCCTGGCAACGCCGTATTTTCTGCCGGACGCGCAAATCCGGCGCGCCATGCTCGAAGCGGTCCGGCGAGGCGTGTTGCTGCGCGTCCTGGTGCCGGGCTCGACGACCGATCAATGCTGGGTGAGAATCGCCAGCCGCCGTATGTACGGGCAGCTTGTGCAAGGCGGCGTCCGGATCTTCGAGGACGAGCGGTCGATGATGCACCAGAAGCTCCTCGTCGCCGACGGCCTCTGGACCGTCATCGGCACGACCAACCTGGACAATCGATCGTTCGAGCACAATGACGAGGTGAATATCGCGATACTCGATCGGGACGTCGCGGAATCCTGCCGGCAGATGTTCGGCGATGATTTGAAAGACTGCCGGGAAGTCACGCTCGACGACTGGCGCCGCCGGCCGCTCTGGGAGAAAGCCATCGGCCGGATCGCGTGGATACTCGAACGGCAACAATAGCCAAGGATGGCAAGCCAGCGCGGCGAGCGCAAGCGAGCCGTGGCAGGCGCTGGCGGTGGGGCCCCAGGATGCGCAAGTCCAAGCGGATCGTTGATACGAGTCAGCGCGGCGAGCGCAAGCGAGCCGTGGCAGGCGCTGGGGGTGGGGCCCCAGCGCAAACTCATTAGAAGATGGAGGACCTGTGGCAACCAAATCATGCAGAGTGTTCGTCGTTGCGCTTCTGCCCGGCTTGAGTGCGACGGCACCGCGCGCGGACGTGAAGACGCAAGAGAAGGGGCAGGTCAGGTTCGAAGGCATGCTCGGCCGGATGGTGGGGCTCTTCGGCGGGCGGGCGGCCCGCGAGGGCGTCGTCAGCACCGTCGTGGTTCAGGGCAACCGTAAGATGACCGTCAACGACACGGCCGGTCAGATCGTCGATCTGTCCGAGCAGAAGGTCTACGACCTGGACATGCGAACACGGAGCTACCAGGTCACGACCTTCGACGAGATCCGGCGCCGCATGCAGGAAGCGCAGGCGAAGGCGCGCGAGCAGGCCGCCAAGAGCAGTGAGCCCGGCACCCCGTCCGGCAAAGAAGGCGAACGTGAGTACGAGATCGATTTCTCACTCAAGGAATCCGGTCAGAGGAAGACCATCAACGGCTACGACACTCGCGAAGTCGTGATGACGATTAGCGTCAAGGAGAAGGGCAAAACACTCGAGGAAGGCGGCGGGATGGTCCTGACGGCCAACTCCTGGCTGGCCCCACCCGTCGCGGCCATGAAGGAGATCGCCGACTTCGACCTGAAATACATGAAGGCGCTGGGCGAGGGGATGGCGCTCGGGTCGGCCGAGCAGATGGCCGCGGCACTCGCGATGTACCCGGCCTTGAAGCAGGCGCTCGGCCGCTTTGAAGCCGAGAACGTCAACATGGACGGAACTCCCATCATGACGACCATGACGGTCGAGACAGTCGCTGGCCCGCAGCAGCAGACCGCCCAGGAAGAGAAGCGGGACGAGCGGCCGCCGACGGGCGTGGGCGGCATCCTCGGTGGCCTCGGCCGCAGAGTCGCACGCAAGAAGGAGGATCCGGCTCAGGCTGGGAATCGCAAGACGTTCATGACCATGACGCATGAAGTCATGAGCGTCTCGACGAGCGTGGCCGCGGGAGATGTCGCGATTCCAACAGGGTTCAAAGAGAACAAATGATCAGTGCCCGTGCATTTGAGAATCTGGTGATTTGAAATCTGGTAATTGATTGGTCGATTGTCAGATCGGGTGATCGAGAATTCATTGCCTCTATGGATCAATCGATCAATTGACAATCAATTGCTAGACTTCCACTTACTCGATTTGAAATGTATGGCTCGTTGCGCCAGCAGCAGTATGCCGACCGCGGACCAGGCGAGCACCCTGGCCTTGCGGATGATGGCCAGCGTGACACCGGTTGGCGCGCCCAGGCCCAGGACCTGCGTCAACAGGCCCGATCCGGCTTCATCGACACCGAGGCGCAGCGGGACGAACCGGAACAGCACGTTGATGACGCGATTCACCGATTCAAGGACGAAGGCGGTGACGAGCGTCACGGACACGCCGAGCCAGGAGAGCACGACGTACGCTTCGGCGACGCCGGCGACGTGAAACCCCAGCTCCAGCGCCGCGATCGCGGGGATACGGCCCGGATGCGCGCGCGCGAAGCCGTAAATCCGATCCTCGAGGCCGCCGATTCGTTCGATCCAGGGCTCGGATGAGGTGCGAAGCACCAGGCGCATCACCCCCCTCGCCGGCCGCCAGCGCCCGGTCATCACGAGCGCCGCAGTCCCAAGGACAACCGCGACGAACGCGAGCGCGCCGAGGCTGCCGAGTCGGACGAAGGCGGGAACATCGAACTGGCCCAGTAGCACCAGCATCCCGGCGCCGATGACCAGCGCGACCGACACGCTGTAAAAGATGTTCTCGACGGCCAGGGCAGGAAGCCCCGACGAGATCGGCACGGTCTCGTGGACGAAGGTGGCCTTGGCCGGCTCGCTAATGAAGAGACCCAGCGGCGTGACGTTGCCGAGCGCCTCGCCCACCAGAATCGCCCGCAACGCTGCCCCGGGCTTGAGTCCGCGACCGACGTGTTCTCGCAGGTTGTCCGTCCCTGATCCCTCCGACCTTCTGGCCCCCGATCCCTGATCCTTGATCCCTGTCTCGAGGCACTGAATCCAGGCGAGCGACCGCGCGGTCAGCCGAAGACCGGAGAGCAGGAGAACGATCGCGAAGCCCCAGCCGGTTCGGGCCACGCCGCGCGCGACCTCGCCAAAACCGGCTCGGTGGACCGCGTAGACAAAGAGCAGGATCCCCACAGCCGCCGACAGAAGACCCACAATTCGGCGGCCCACCTTCTGGCGATTTGGCAATTCGACGGTCTGGCGATTCATTTCAGAATGGAACATTGAATCGCCAAATCGCCCGGTCGCCAAATCGCCGACTGTTCGTTATTGGGATCGCCGCGTTCATCGACGGACCATTTCACGGCCAGCTCGGAACTCCAGGCTACGCTGCAACGTCTTCTGATACAATGCTTTATCGCCAGGGCCGCAGCGTGGCATCGCTTCCGCAAGCAGGTCGAAAAAACCTGGCGACATTTCACCCACACTTTCCGTCTAAAGGAACACACATGGACGTCGCACGCGGACCCGAAGTCCTTCGCAAGAAACGGATCAAGCAGGCGTTTCTCGTCACCCTCATTGTCGTGGTTGGTGGCGTGATCACCTTGGCGCTCTCGCGCATGCAGCCTGCCGCCCCCACGGTCGAGCGCGCGACCGTGTGGATCGACACCGTGCACCGCGGACCGATGATTCGGCAGGTGCGGGGTCTCGGAACGTTGGTCCCGAAAGAGATCCGGTGGATTCCGGCCACGACGCAGGGCCGGGTCGAGCGTCGGCTGGCGCAGCAGGGTGATCTCGTCACTCCCGACACGGTGATCCTCGAGCTCAGCAATCCGGATGTCCAGCAGGCTTCCATTGAGGCCGAGAATCAGCTCAAGGCGGCTGAAGCGCAGCTGGCGAACCTCCGGATTCAGCTCAAGAATCAATTGCTCGCCCAGCAGGCCGCGGCCGCCACCGTGCAGGCCGACTTCAGCCAGGCCAAGCTTCAAGCTGAATCGGACGCCCAGCTCGCCGCCCAGGGTCTCATCGGCGAGCTGACGATGAAGCTGTCGAAAGTGAGGGCTGAGGAGCTGGCGACCCGCAACGAGATCGAACAAAAGCGGTTGTCGAGCGTCGCGGAGGCGAGTCAGGCACAGTTAACGGTTCAGCAGGCGGAAGTCGACCGACTCCGCGGCCTGAACAGACTCCGCCAGAGCCAGGTGGCCTCGCTGAAGGTCCGGGCGGGCGTGAAGGGCGTCCTGCAGCAGATCGCGATCGACGTCGGGCAACAGGTGGCGCCGGGAACGAACCTGGCGCGCGTCTCCGACCCGTCGAACCTGAAAGCCGAGCTGCGGATTGCGGAAACGCAGGCCAAGGACATCCTGATCAACCAGAAGGCGACCGTCGACACGCGCAACGGGGTGATTCCCGGTCACGTCGTGCGGATCGACCCGGCCGCGCAGAACGGGACGGTCGCCGTCGACGTCGAGCTCGACGCGGAGCTCCCGCGCGGCGCGCGGCCGGATCTGAGCGTCGACGGCACAATTGAGCTCGAGCGGCTCGAGAGTGTCCTCTACGTGGGCCGGCCCGCGTTCGGCCAGGAGAGCAGCACCGTCGGGTTGTTCAGGCTGGTCGAAGGCGGCGAGGCCATCCGTGCGAATGTGAAGCTGGGACGCAGTTCCGTGAACACCGTCGAGATCCTCGACGGGTTGAAGGAGGGCGATCAGGTGATCCTCTCCGACATGTCCGCGCAGGACGCGTTCGATCGGATCAGACTGAGGTGAGGATAGTTGTCAGTTATCAGTTTTGAGTTCTCAGTAAAGACTGATCTCGACTGAAAAAAACTGAGAACTGAGAACTGAAAACTGAGAACTACAAGGAGTGTCAATGAGCCCCATGACCGAACAGACGACAACCACGAAAGACACGAACCCCGACCCCGGTGCCCCGTTGATCAAGCTGGACGGCGTGAAGAAGGTCTTCTTCACCGACGAGGTGGAGACGCATGCACTGGCGGGCATTCACATGAACCTGAATCGGGGCGAGTATGTCGCGATTGCCGGACCGTCCGGCTGCGGGAAGTCGACGCTCTTGTCGATCCTCGGGCTGCTCGACACGCCGACCGAGGGTAGTTACACGCTCAACACGCGGGCGGTCGCCAATCTCAGCCTGTCGGATCGCGCGCGCATCCGGAACCGCGAGGTGGGGTTCATCTTCCAGAGCTTCAACCTCATCGGCGACCTGACGGTCTTCGAGAACGTGGAGCTGCCGCTCACCTATCGCGGGATGAAGGCCGCCGAGCGCAAGCAGCGTGTGCAGGCGGCGCTCGAGCGCGTCGGGATGGCCCATCGCGCGAAGCACCTGCCCAGCCAGCTCTCCGGCGGTCAGCAGCAGCGCGTGGCGGTCGCCCGCGCGGTCGTCGGCGAGCCGTCGATCCTGCTGGCGGACGAGCCGACCGGCAACCTCGACTCGAAGAGTGGCGAAGCCGTCATGGAGCTCCTGGGCGAGCTGCATCGCAACGGCGCGACCATCTGCATGGTCACGCACGACCCGCGCTATGCGCGGTACGCCGACCGCACCATCCACTTGTTCGACGGACGCATCGTCGAGGAAAGCGCCGCGGAGAATTGAGGATTGGAGATCGCGGATTGGGGATTGATTGCCGACTGTGTGATTGAACGATTGTCGATTCAAGGACGATTGAACAATTGAATCAGTCAGCAATCGACCATCAATCAGCAAGCAGCAATCATAAATCCCCAATCAATCCGCAATCCACAATCAGCAATCCGCAATTGACGAGCACATGGATTCACTCCTTCAGGATATCCGTTACGGCGCTCGTATGCTGTGGGCACGGCCCGGCTTCACCGTCATCGCCGCGCTCTCGCTGGCGCTGGGCATCGGCGCCAACACCGCCATCTTCACGCTCGTCAACGACGTGCTACTGAAGCCTGTGCCCGTCGCGGATCCGGGTCGTCTCGTCGTCGTGTCCACGACCGATCAGCGCAACCCGGGCAACCTCCCGGTCTCGCATCTCAACTTCCTCGACATTCGCGACCAGAATCGCGTCTTCAGCGCTGTGGCAGGCCAGGCGTTCACGACCGTCAACGTGCTGGTGGGGACCGAGACCGTGCAGGCGCCGACCTTGGTGGTGACTTGGAACTATTTCCAGGCGCTCGGCTTCGGGACCGGGCTCGGCCGCCTGTTCCTCCCCCAGGAAGACCAGACCCCTGGCTCTCATCCCGTTGTCATCATGAGCCACGGGCTGTACGAGCGACGATTCGGTTCGGACCCCTCGATCGTCAACCGGACCATCACGCTCAACCGACAGCCCTTCACGGTTATCGGAGTCACGCCCAGAGACTTCGACGGGACGTTCATCGGCTTCGAGCCGGACCTGTACGTGCCAATGATGATGCACGACGTCGTACAGCCGGGGTTCGATTGGTACAACACCCGCCGCGGGCTCTTCTTGTTCGTCCTCGCGCGACTCAAGCCCGACACCACGCTCCAGCAGGCGCGGGCGAACCTCGCGTCGCTCGGGGACCAGTTCTCGAAGGCGTTTCCGGTGGACAACCGTGGCCGCAGCTTCACCGCGACCTCGTTTCTCGAGGCGCGAATCGACCCGGACGGCGAAGGCACGCTCGTCAAGGTGTCGGGCCTCTTGATGACGGTCGTTGGGGTCGTGCTGCTCATTGCGTGCGCCAACATCGCGAATCTGCTCCTCGCACGGACCACGGGGCGGCGCAAGGAGGTCGCGATTCGACTCGCGATGGGCGCCAGCCGCGTGCGGCTCGTGCGACAGCTCCTCACCGAGAGCCTCGTCCTGGCGCTGGTGGGCGGCGCGCTTGGCGTCGCCGTGGCCTACTGGTCCATCGCGGGCCTTGTCTCGGCCGCACTCCCGCTTCCGATACCGGTCGCGCAAGGCCTGAGCCTTGACACGCGGGTGCTGCTCTTCGCGCTCGGCCTGTCAGTCCTCACGGGCATCGTCTTCGGACTGGTGCCGGCGCTCCAGGCCTCGAAGCCGGACGTCGTGCCGGTGCTCAAGAACGTCGTCGTTTCGGCGGGCTCGTCGGGACGGAGGCTCAGCGCCCGCCAGGTGCTGATCGTCGCCCAAGTGGCGCTCTCGCTCGTCGCCCTGATCGGCGCGGGTCTGTTCCTGCGGAGCCTCGACAAGGCGCAAGCGATCAATCCGGGCTTCGAGATCGAGAAGATGGTGATCCTCGGGGTGAACCTGGGACGCGAAGGCTACACGCCCGAGCGAGGCGGCCTCTTCTACCGGCAGGTCGTCGATCGCCTCGGGTCGCTGCCCGGTGTGCGGGCCGTGAGTGTCGCCCGCGACCGACCGTTCGGCGGCGGCCTGAGCCGGAGCGTCTTTCCCGAAGGTCAGGAGACGGCGTCCACGACCGGCACGCTCGTCCAGAACAACATCGTCGACGAGCGGTATTTCGCGACGCTCGGCATCCCGGTGACGCGGGGGCGCGCGTTCGGCCCCCAGGACGCACCCGGATCGCCAGCCGTCGCGATCGTCAACGAGACAATGGCCAGCCGCTTCTGGAAGGGACAGAACGCCGTCGGCAAGCGCTTCCGCTTCTTCGGCGAGCAGAACTATACGGAGATCGTCGGCGTCGTGCGTGACGCGAAGTACAACAGCCTGACCGAGCGGCCCCAGCCCTTCGTCTACGAGCCGCTGCGACAAGACTATGCGCCCGCCGCGACGATTCACGTGCGGACGGGGGGCGACGCGGCGGCGATCATCGCACCGGTCCGCGAGACGATCACCGCCATGGACCGCGGTCTGTCGGTGTTTGGCATCCGCACTGCGCGCGAGCAGGTCGATCGCACGCTCGGCCAGCAGCGAATGGGATCGATGCTGCTCGGCTTTTTCGGCGGGCTGGCGCTCGTGCTGGCCGCGATCGGTATCTACGGCGTGACGAATTATTCCGTGAGCCAACGGACGCGGGAAATCGGCATTCGCATGGCGCTTGGCGCCGGCCGCACCGAGGTCATGTCGCTCGTGCTCGGGCAATCACTCGCGCTGGTCGCCATCGGGCTTGCCATCGGCGTCACGTCGGCGGCGCTCCTGGCGCGCCTCGTCGGGAATCTGCTCTTCGGCGTCCAGCCCACCGACCCGGCGACGCTCGTCACCACGTCGGCGATCATGACGCTCGTGGCGGCGACGGCGACGTTCGTGCCGGCGAGACGGGCCTCACGCCTGGATCCGCTGGTGGCGTTGAGATACGAGTAGGGAGAGCACCCTGTGCCCTTTTGGTCAACGAAGGGGGTCACGGCGGACACAGCGGCTGAAACCGAGGCGCCGGTCGCCGGACCAGCCCAGATGATCCGCCTGACCGACATCGAGAAGTTCTATCAGCACGGGGTGGGCCGCACGTATGTCTTGCGGCGCATCACGCTCAGCGTGCGCGAGGGCGAGTTCGTGTCCATCATGGGGCCATCGGGCGCCGGGAAATCGACGCTGCTCCACATCCTCGGGATGCACGACAGCGTCTGGGGCGGCGAGTATCACTTCCTCGACCAGCCCGTGCACCGCCTCGCGAAGAAGGAGCGAGCCGAGCTGCACAAGCGACACATCGGGTTCGTCTTTCAGAGCTACCACCTGCTCGACAATCTCACGGTCTACGAGAACCTCGAGATCCCGCTCTCCTACCGCAACGTGAAGAAGTCGGAGCGCGAGAGCATCGTGTGCGACGTGCTCGACCGCTTCCAGATCGTGGGCAAGAAGGACCTGTATCCCAGCCAGCTTTCCGGTGGCCAGCAGCAGCTCGTCGCCGTCGCGCGGGCCGTCATCGCCAAGCCGAGCCTCATTCTGGCTGACGAGCCGACCGGCAATCTCCATTCGTCCCAGGGCGAAGAGATCATGGAGCTGTTCAAGAAGCTGAACGCCGACGGGACCACGATCATCCAGGTCACACATTCCGAAAGGAACGCCGCCTACGGCCACCGCATCATCCAACTGCGAGACGGATGGTTGGTGAATTGACGCGCAGCGCAGTCCGGACACTAGGCGCGCACGGCGCGCCTGCGAGGGAGCGGAGCGGGGCGAAGGGGCCCCCGCGAGCGACCGAGCCGGCGTGTGGGGCGGAGCCCCACGTGAGATGAGCTCGCGGGTCCTGCTGGCGGATGATCGGGCGGACGTCCTCGAAGCCCTGCGGCTGCTCCTCAAGGCCCAGGGATACGAGACCGAAGCAGTCAGCTCGCCCGCCAGCCTGCTCGACGCGGTCGAAGCCCGGGAGTTCGACGCCGTCCTGATGGATCTCAATTACGCCCGCGACACGACGTCGAGCCGAGAGGGTCTCGATCTGCTCACGAGGCTGCAGACGCTCGACACAACGATGCCGATCGTCGTGATGACCGCCTGGGGAAGCGTCGACGTGGCGGTCGAAGCGATGCGACGCGGCGCCCGCGATTTCATCCAGAAGCCGTGGGAGAACGAGCGGCTCCTCACGATCCTCCGCACGCAGATCGAGCTGGGACGCGCCCTCCGCACAGGGCGCCGCCTCGAAGCCGAAAACCGCGTCCTGCGCGACACGGAAGACCCCAAGCTCGTTGCGCAGTCCTCCGCCATGCAGCCCGTGCTGCAGCTCATCGATCGCGTCGGGCCGTCGGACGCGAACGTCCTCATCACTGGCGAGAACGGCACCGGCAAAGGCGTGGTCGCCCGGGCACTGCACAAGGCCTCCTCGCGCGCGGCCAGGCCGATGGTGACGGTCAACGCCGGCGGATTATCCGAAGGCGTCTTCGAAAGCGAGTTGTTCGGGCACGTCAAGGGCGCGTTCACCGACGCGAAGGCGGATCGGGTCGGCCGCTTCGAGCTGGCCGATGGCGGCACCCTCTTCCTGGACGAGATCGCCAACGTGCCGCTCAGCGGTCAGGTGAAGCTGTTGCGCGTCCTCGAGACCGGAGAGTTCGAGCGCGTCGGATCGTCGAAGACGCGGCGCGTCAACGTCCGGTTGATCTCGGCCACCAACGCCGACCTGGCCGAAGAGGTCGCGGCCGGACGCTTTCGACAGGACCTGCTCTTCCGCCTCAACACCGTCGAGATCCGGATCCCGCCGCTGCGCGAGCGGCGCGAGGACGTCTCGGCCCTCTCGAGCCTGTTCCTGCGGCAGCACGCCCGGCACTATCGCAAGGCGATCGCGGAGCTCGACACCGCCGCGATGAGCGCCCTCGTCGAGCACAACTGGCCGGGGAACGTGCGGGAGCTCGATCACGCCATCGAGCGGTCGGTCCTTATGGCTCGCGACGACACCATCCGGGCCAGCGATCTCGCCTTGAAGCCGCCAAAGGACGGCAGCGCTCGGCTCGAGGACATGAGCCTCGAGGAAGTCGAAGCGTTTCTCATCAAGAAGGCGATGGCGCGTTACGATGGCAACGTCAGCCAGGCCGCCAAGGCGCTGGGGCTCAGCCGGAGCGCCCTTTATCGACGGCTGCAAAGATACGGACTTTAGTAAGCTATCAGCTCTCAGCTATCAGCCACGAGGAGCAGCCCTTCGCGCGGGTTCCATCCAGGAGCAAAAGACGGCCGCGCAACCGGCCTATCTTATGGTGCTGAGAGCTGACAGCTGAGAGCCACGACGAAGCTCCGCGCGATCGGTCATGACACGCGCATCCTGCTGATGACGCTGGCGGCAGGCCTCCCCGGCACCCTCATCGCCCTACTCGTGTTCTGTCTGAGCATCATCGCCACCCGATCGGAAGCGCTCGGACGATTCACCGCTGCCTATGCGAGGCTCGCGCGCCTTCCCAAACCGACCTTCGAGCCGGTGGACGTCTCGACCTTCGTGCGGCGGGTCGTCGAGCTCGAGACCAGGCTTTCAGTGGCGGTCCGGCCGGGCCCCTCCGCGACCATTGACGCGGATCGCGATCAGCTCGAGCAGCTCCTCATCAACCTGCTGAGAAACGCCGTCGACGCGACGCTCCAAACCAACGGGGGGGTCGCCGTCGAGTGGACGAAACGCGCGGGCTTCCTCGACTTATACGTGGACGACGACGGGCACGGCCTCGCCGACACGGCGAATCTGTTCGTGCCCTTCTTCACGACGAAGCCTGGAGGGAGTGGAATCGGGTTGGTGTTGAGCCGGCAAATCGCCGAAGCTCACGGGGGGAGCGTGACGCTGGAATCTCGTGAGACGGGAGGATGTCGCGCCCGGTTGCGGCTGCCGCTCAGGCACCCCGACCCGCAACGTGTGCCGACCGTCGCGGGCGTTCTTCGCCGCGGCTAAAGCTCACGACGACCGACGGCTTGGGGTGTCCGGGGATCGTGATCGGCTCGCGTGTGATCTCGTCGAGCTTGACGTTCGGCAGCACGGCGACCAGGGCCTCGGCGACCTCCGAATCGAACTCCGTGCCGCGGTTGCGCCAGATCTCGGCCATCGCGTCGCTCGACTGGCGTCCGGGCCGGTAGGCGCGCGCGCTCGTGATGGCGTCGTACGCATCGGCCACGTGGACGATGCGCGCCGCCAACGGGACCTCTTCGCCGCGCAACCCGTGCGGATAGCCCCGACCGTCAGGCCGCTCGTGGTGCAGCTCGACAATCGGCAGATGCGGTTGAAGGAACCGCACCGATTTCAGAATCCGGGCGCCGAGCGTCGGGTGCAGCTTGATGATCTCGAACTCTTCCGATGTCAACGGCCCGGCCTTGCGCAGCACGGCGTCGCTGATGCCAATCTTCCCGATGTCGTGCAAGAGCGCCCCGAGCCGGAGCACCTCGAGCGCCTCCGGCGCCAGCTTCATGTGTCGCCCGAGGCTGACCGACAGCGCGCTGACACGCTCCGAGTGCCCGGCGGTATATGGATCGCGCGCGTCGAGCGCCATCGCGAGCGCCCGGATGGCGCCCAGATACGCCGCCCGCGTCTCGTCCTCGGCATGGGTGACCGACTCGATGAGCTCGTTGAACGTGCCGATGAGCGAGTCGAGCTCGAGGCTCGATCCGGTCGGTGTCAGCTTCTTCGGCTGCTCGTGCGTCGTCCCCATCAGCGCCATCGCACGCGACAAGTCATCGATCGGGCGCGTCAGCGTGCGAGCGAGCCAGAAGCTCGCAATCGCAGCCAGCACCATCGCGCCCAGCCCGATGTACGCGAGCGCTTGATAGGCGTCGGGCATTTGCGCTCTGGCCGCCAGATCGATCGATTCGAAGGCGTAGAAGGACGCGCGCCCCATTTGCAGAAGCTTCCGGTAGGCGTGGTCGTCGTTCCCGATCGACACTTTGCCGGTGTCGTGCCCATCCACGAAGACCGGCGCGACGTCATCCCAATGCTCTCTCGCGATCGTGCTGACCAGCACGCGGCCGTCGAACGCGATCGCCGTCTGGGTCTGGGCGTAGGACGCCATCTCGACGGCGTACGTCGTGTCGATCTTCGACCCGAGATAGAGCTTTCCAGGGTGACTCCCGAGGCTCAGTGGCACCGCCGTCACGCGGACGAGCCCGCCAAACCCGCCCGGCAGGTTGATCACGCCGTCGGTCATCCCCTTCGAATCCGATTCGAGCTTGACCTGAAGGCTGACGGGCCAGGCCCTCAGCATCTTGCCGGCGCTGGCGATCGTGACGTTGCGCGAGTCGGTCACCGCGACGATGTCCGCCTCCATCTGCAACGCCAGTCGCTCGACTTCGCGCTGCAGCGCCGACTGATCATGGTGGCCGTCACCATTGCTCGCCGTCTGCTGGTAGGCGCCAAAGGCCGATCTCAAGGCGGGACTTTGGGCAAACGAACCCAGCCACGCCGCCAGCTCCTGCTGTCGATAGCGCTCGATGGTCTCGACCACCCGCTGCGCCGTCTGGAGCTTCTCGCCGGCGGACCGGCGGACTCGCGTGTGCAGGTCGTAGGTGAGCATGACGAAGGTCGCAATCAGGAGCGCCGCGACCGTCGCGAACGTAAACGCCAGCGTCCGGATGATGAGCCGTGGCGGCTGTTGTCGTGATGCCATGCTGTGGGATGCCCCTAAAGCGCACACGCTCGCGGCGCGCCGCGCTCCCTGGAGCAAGAAAACTGCCCTTGAGCTCGGCCACGCGGAGGCGTCCGGAAAGAACGTCTCCCCGTGGTTTTTCGGCCAGATTCGTCGACTCGAATAGGCGCCCGCCCGCCCGTGACCGGCCACACCGGTAACGGTTCAGGTGTGCATCGCGTGCGGAAACTGCACAGTGTTCATGCACAGCGCCCGCGGCCGCCCGACCACGGTTTCATGCCGTCGGCACACTCTGCAGGTCGTGGCATACGGTTTTTTAGACGACGTGATGGCCGGGCGGTGTCTCGCCCTGTACGAGGAGGCGCTCCGGGTCAGAAGGCCGAAGGCCGCCGCTCCTTCAACGCCTGGCTTTGATCGTCGAGACCACCGCGTCGGATCGAAGCGGGCGGGACACGAAGATCGCGTCGAGATCGGGGCACTGTAGACGGATCCGGTC
>JACOUA010000425.1 GCA_016178075.1 Acidobacteriota bacterium | reverse complement strand
TTCAGCACGCACTCGGCAAAGACGAGGAGGCGCGCCAGCTCCTCGAACGCGCCTTGAGCAGCACTCCGCGCCTCGATGTCGTGACGGCGTCGGCCGCGGCGGCGTTGCAGAAGACCTTGCGGGCCGGACGTCGCGCGGGCCTTTCATGAGCGCGACGATGGGTCGGCCTCCGCTCGGCGTAGGGGCCAACGAGCTGCGGCCACTGCCAGGCTCGCCGAAGCGCCGAAGGCACGAAGGCCGGATTCGAATCGCGGCGTGCGTGGCGATCCTGCTGGGGATCGCTGACGGCTCCCGTGTGTTCGCGCACGAAATTGGCAAGACTCAGGTGACGGCGACGTTGCGGGCCGACCGTACCTATCAGATCGATATGACGATTGATCCGGACGCGCTCTTGGCGAAGCTCGAAGCGCTCTCGGGCGTTCCGACTTCCGGGGCAGTCCCGCCGATAGAGTGCGCTCGGCAGATCGAGGCGTTGCAGCAGACGTTTCTCGCCAGGACGGTCGTGGCCTTTGACGGCAGACCTGTCGAGCCGCGCTTCGAATACCGGACCGACGATGTGCGCGGGCCTGGCGCAGCGATGCCGGGCCCCGCGTCCCAGATGGCAACCGTCCGCCTCGTGGGCATCGTTCCCTCAGGTGCGCGCACGTTCACCTGGCGATCGTCGCTCGTGTACGGGTCCTACCCCCTGGTGATCAAGAACGGCGGCGAGGAGCAAGGCCTGACACAATGGCTTGAAGGAGGACGCGACAGTGAGCCATTCCCGGTGGTGGCTGACATCAAACGCGTCAGCCGGACGGCCGTTGCGCGCCAGTATCTCGCGCTCGGCTTTACCCACATCCTGCCCAAAGGCGTCGATCACATTCTGTTCGTGCTCGGCATTTTTCTGTTGACCACGCGGTGGCGTCCCGTCCTGACACAAGTCACCGCGTTTACCCTCGCACACTCGATCACGCTGGGTCTCACGATCTACGGGATCGTGTCGCTGCCGCCGGCGGTCGTCGAGCCGCTCATCGCACTCTCCATCGCGTATGTCGCCATCGAAAATCTGGTGACCTCCGAGCTCAAGCCCTGGCGCGTGGCGCTGGTGTTCGGATTCGGCCTGCTGCATGGGATGGGATTTGCCGGCGTGCTTCGGGAGCTCGGGCTTCCCCGGTCGGAGTTCATGACCGCGCTCGTCACCTTCAATCTGGGCGTCGAGGGCGGTCAGCTCACCGTCATCGGCATGGCCTTCCTGGCATTGGCCTGCTGGCGGTCGAATCCCACTTCCTACCGCCGCCTCATCGTCGTCCCCGCGTCGCTGATGATGGCAATCACGGGTCTCTATTGGACCGTCCAGCGACTTACCGCTGCTTGAGGATGGTGTCCAACGCGGGCTGAAGCTCTTCGAACCTGAACCTGTAGCCAGCCTTCGTGGCGCGTGACGGTACGGCTCGTTGCCCAGACAGGAGCAGCGCGTCGGCCATCTCGCCGAGCGCGATCCGGAGCGCGAAAGCGGGCGCTGGCAGCCAGCTCGGGCGATGAAGCGCGCGGCCGAGCGCCTGGGAGAAGGCGGCGTTGGTGACCGGATGCGGCGAGGTGGCGTTCATCGGGCCGTTGAGATCCTCGCGATCGATCGCCAACCGAACGAGACCGAGCCAGTCGTCGCGGTGAATCCAGGGCCAGTACTGCCGTCCGGATCCGACCGGCCCCCCGGCGAACAGGCGAAACGGGAGCAGCATCTGCGGCAGCGCGCCGCCGTTGCGTTCCAGCACGAGTCCCGTCCGCACGAGCACCAGCCGCGTGCGTGGGGCCACCTTGCGTGCCTCGGCCTCCCACGCCTGGCAGACCTCTGCGAGAAAATCGTGTCCGGGTCCCGAGTCTTCGGTGACGGGCTCGTCACCGCAGGGTCCGTAGTAGCCGACCGCCGATCCGCTGATGAGCACGGCGGGTGGCTTGGCCGCATGGCCGATAGCCAGGACGAGGCTGCGCGTCGCCAGCACGCGGCTCTCTCGAATCCGCGCCCTCTGCCCCGCCGTCCATCGCCGCGCCGCAATCGACTCGCCCGCGAGGTTGATGACGGCGCCCGCGCCGTCGAGCGCGGCGGCCCACGATCCGACGCTGCCGTCGGGCGTCCACTGCACGAGAGTGGCGCCGGCTGGGGCTGCATGGGCCGACCGGCTCAGAACGACCACCTCGTGGCCGTCGGCAGCGAGTCCCGCACACAGTGCGCGCCCGAGAAAGCCCGTCCCGCCCGCGATGATGATTTTCATTGTTTGGTTTGCGGTGGGGCGGCCGCTCCGCCCATCCGGGAGCAACGACCGGGCTCCGCGGCGGCTCATTATTGATCCGGGGACCCCTGGATCCCCGTTGGCCCCACCGCCTGCCACGGCTCGCTCACGCTCGCCGCGCTGACTCGTCACAACGATCCGCTTAGGGCCCGGAAAGGAATAAAGGTGTCATCTTGGGCGTCGAGGCGCCCGCCCGGCAAGGCGCGAGGAGCGCGCATACCGGGTGTATGTAAGCGACGAGCAACGCAGCCCGGCGGGATGCATCGGCGTCCAAGATGGCA
>JACOUA010000424.1 GCA_016178075.1 Acidobacteriota bacterium | reverse complement strand
TTTCTTTACAACGAGTCGAGCGGCCAGTGGTTCCAGTGTCTGAACAACGGCGCCGATTTCACCTACACGACCGAATCCTGGTCGGGCGGCTGGCGCATCGCGCGGGGACGGCTGAATCAGGACGGCCGCGACGATCTGTTCCTGTACAACCCGGCCACCGGGGCCTGGTTCCAGTGCTTCAGCAACGGCACCGGCGGGTTCAACCGATACGTGACGGGCTCATGGTCGGCGAACTGGACCACGTCGTTGACCGACCTGAACGGTGACGGCCTCGCGGACGTCCTGCTCTACAACTCGACGACCGGTCAGTATTTCCAGTGCATCACATCGGCGGCGGGCGACTTCGCCAGCTACGCCAACGGCTTCATCGCGGCCGGCTACACCGTCATGGCGAGTCGTTAGTCGTTAGTCGTTAGTCGGCGTGCGTGACTAGCGACCATCGACTAGCGACTAACGACTTGCTACGATCGCGCGCGTTGTCTCCTCTTGTTTCTGTCGGCATCGTCACGTGGAACGCCGCGTCCGACATCGAGCGCTGCCTCGGCAGCGTCCGGCGCCAGACCCACGCGGCGCTCGAACTCCTCGTCCTGGACAACGCGTCCACCGACGGCACGCCGGCCATCGTCGAGCGGCTCACCAGACCTGACGAGCGCGTCCTTCACGATCGCAATCTCGGCTTTGCCGCCGCGCACAACCTGGCGATCCGGCGCTCGCACGGCGAGTTCTATCTCAGCCTGAATCCGGACGTCGTGCTGTCACCCGATTTCGTGTCGGCGATGGTCGCCGCCGTGGAGCCAGACAGGCAGGTCGGATCGGCAAGCGGCAAGCTGCTGAGCGCCGTCGACCCGCGGATCATCGACTCGACAGGCATCTACATGGTGCCCAGCCAGCGCCACTTTGATCGCGCGCAGGGCGAGCCCGATGCGGGCCAGGCCGAACAGCCCGAGCTGGTGTTCGGCTGCTCGGGCGCCGCGGGATTCTACCGGCGCGAGATGCTCGAGGACGCCGCGATCAACGGCGAGATCTTCGACGAAGACTTCTTCGCATATCGGGAGGATGCAGATCTCGCCTGGCGCGCGCAGATCCTCGGCTGGTCCTGCCTGTACGTGCCATGGGCCACGGCGCTCCACGCGCGTCGTGTGACGCCGGAACGGCGCGCCGCGCTGCCAGGCCCCATCAACCGCATGTCGGTGCGGAACCGCTTCTACCTGCGCCTCAAGAACCAGACACTGGACCAGGCGGTCAGGTTCGCGGTGCCGGGCTTGTGGAGAGATTTTCAGGTGATCGGCTACGTGCTCCTGCGGGAGCACGCATCGATTGGGGGGCTGGTCGAAGTCGTTCGGCGCCTGCCTCGCATGTGGCGAAAGCGCCGCGCGATCATGGCGCGGCGCCGGACCCGGTCCGCCGACCTCAGTCCGTGGTTTCACACGCCTGCCAGGCCTTACGAGCGACTCACCCGCCCCGTCGGTCGATAACAGGCGAAATGGGGTAGTATTTTTACCTTTCGTCCCTTGATCGATGGGACGGGACCTTCCACAGTGGGCTGGTTCGGTGTGTCCAGAGCGAACTGTGGACAAGCGTAAGGCTCTGGAGCGTAAGTCCCGACCGTCAGTTCGCGAGGACGCACCGAACTAGCCCACTGCCGGACCTTCATTGTGGCCAGGACAGCTTTCCTTTCATTTTGGATCGTCGTCACGCCCGCCCTGGCTTTCGCCGCCGCCACGCCGAAAGCTCCGCTTCAACTCGACAACGATTCCTGGGGCGACCTGATTCTCTACAGCCCGTCGCAGGGAACTTTCACCAACGTCTACTACGACCTCGGACCCTCGGAACGCTTCGTGTACATCAGTGGACAGTGGCCAGCCGGCTTCACCGTGACGGCCGCGCGGCTGAACAACGACAACCGCATCGACGCGTTCCTTTACAATCCGGTCACCGGCGCCTACGCCTTCGCGCTGAACACCGGATCGGGTTACACGCTGGTGAACGGCACGTGGTCGCCCGGATGGGAAGTCCAGACGGCCGACTTCAACAAGGACGGCCTCCACGATCTGCTGCTGTACAACCCGACGAGCGGCCAGTGGTTCCAATGCCTCAACGACCGCAGCAGTGGCTTCACCTACACCTCGGGCTTCTGGCCGACCGGCCGCTCGATCGTGCCGGGCGACTTCAACGGCGACGGCCGGACTGATTTTTTCGCGTACGATGCGGCCGGCGGGCACTGGCTCCAGGCACTCACGAACTCGTCAGGGAGTGGGTTTTCAACCGACCGAACCGGCACCTGGTCCGCCGGCTGGCAGATCCAGGCCGTCACTCTGAACGCCGACGATTTCACCGACCTCTTTCTCTACAATCCCACGATCGGCGCCTGGGTCCAGTGTGTCTCGACGAACGACGCTTCCGTGTTCCGGTATCACGCCGAGACGTGGTCGCCGGGCTGGCGCATCGCGCCGGCCGACTTCGACGGCAACGGCATCAACGATTTCTTTCTGTACAACGACCAGACCGGCATCTGGTACGAGTGCTACACCCAGGCGGGCGGGAGTGGCATCGTCGGCTATATCCGCGGGACCTGGTCTCCGGGCTGGCGTCTCATCATCACGGACTTCGACGGCGACGGGCGGACGGACGTGTTTCTCTACAACCCCGACAACGGTCTCAGGTTTCAGTGCCTCAACACCGGCGACGGCCTCTTCGACTATCGCGGCGGCGTCTGGGCGACCGGCCTGTCGATTGTCGGCAACATGGATCGGATCGCGGTTCCGCCCCCTCCACCTCCGCCCACGCCGACGCTGACGGTGACGAAGATCATGGCCTTCGGCGACAGCCTGACCTTCGGATCGCACTCCTCGAGGAACTTCTATCTCTTCGAGCGGAATCACGCCGCCTATCCCGAACGGCTCGCGTCGCTGCTTCAGGCCCGCTATCCCAAGCAAAGCATGACGGTGGTGAATGCCGGCCTGCCCGGTGAGATGGCCTTTTTCGCCGCTCCCCGCCTCGAGAGCGCGATCGCGGCGAACACGCCCGATCTGGTGCTGCTGTACGAGGGCACGAACGACATCAACGCGGGGTTCACGCCCAGTCAAATCGCGGCCAGCCTCAACGCCCTGGGTCGGACCGCCCTCAACAAAGGCGTCAAGGTCCGGATCGCGAAGCTGACGCCGATCGGATTGGCGTACGATCCGGCGGGAGAGGCGAACAGGCTCGTCCAGTCGGTCAACGCGCAGATCACCACAGTCGCGTCGACACTGGGGATCGGCGCGCCGGTGGATTTGTACGCGACGATCAGCCGAGACAGCTCGCTCCTGGGCGCTGACGGCCTGCACCCCTCCGACGCGGGATACGCCGCGATTGCGAACGCCTTCTTTGAGGCGATCGTGTCCGCGTTCCAGATCCTGAAGTGAGGATCGCGATTCTGGGCACCCGAGGCATTCCCGCCAGCTACGGCGGCTTCGAGACGTTCGCCCAGGAGCTGGCCACCCGGCTGGTCGCGCGGGGCCACGACGTGACGGTCTACGGCCGGTCCCACTACGTGGACCCGCACCTTCAGAGCTACCGAGGCGTACGGGTCGTCGTGTTGCCGACCATCCGGTACAAGTACTTCGACACGGTCACCCATACGTTTTTGAGCACACTCCACGCGACGGGGCGCGCGTTCGACGTGGCCCTGTACTGCAATGCCGCGAATGCCGTGTTCTGCGGGCTCCCGCGGCTTCGCGGGACGGCCGTCGTGTTGAACGTGGACGGCGTCGAACGGCGGCGGCGGAAGTGGAACTGGCTCGGGCGCGCGTGGTATCTTTTTTCAGAGCGTCTCGCCACGTGGCTGCCGCACGCGGTCGTGACCGACGCCCGAACGATCTCGCAGTACTACCGGTCCCGGTACGGGGCGGAGACGAGCTTCATTCCTTACGGTGCGGGTCTCGCCCCCACCGACTCCCGCGCCACGCTCGATCGCCTGGGGCTCGCGCCGAAGGAGTACTTTCTCTACGTGAGCCGGTTCGAGCCGGAGAACAACGCGCGCGCCGTGATCGAAGGCTATCAGGCCGCGCGCGTCGACCGGCGCCTCGTCATGGTCGGCGACGCGCCGTATGCGGCCGCCTACATCAGCGCGCTCAAGCGGTTGGCGGGCCCACGGGTCCTCTTCACAGGATTTTTGTTCGGCGAGCCGTATCGTGAGCTCCAGACCCACGCCTTCGCATATATTCATGGGACGGAGGTCGGCGGCACCCACCCCGCGCTCGTCGAGGCGATGGGCGTCGGCGGATGTGCGGTCGTGAACGACGTGGAGGAGAACCGCGAGGTCGCCGGGGACGTGGCCGTCTACTTCAAGGCCGACGAGCCGGCCACGCTGGCCACCGCGCTCGAGAGGCTCGAGCGCGACGAGGGCCTGCGGGCCGATCTGTCTCAGCGGGCCCGCGCGCGGGCCGCTGAGCGGTTCTCGTGGGATCGGATCGCGGACGACTACGAGCGGTTGTTCGGACTGGTCAGCCATCACAGCCGTCAGGCGGAGGCGACTCGATGATTGCGGCGCGCGCCCGTGTGGTCGTCCTCTCGTATGTCGTCAGCGACCTGCTGATGACGGCGCTGTCGCTGTATGTCGCGCACGCGATTCGGGCCTCCTTCGGGCGTGCCGGGAGCGCACTGGTCGGCCCGCTGCATCCGTTCAGCGAGTACGCGCCGCTGCTCGGCTTCATTCTTCCACTCTGGGCGCTCGTCCTGACCGCGTCCGGAATGTACGGCCGCCGTTCAGCCCGCACGCTCAGAACGGAGGTCTCACGCCTCGTCCGGGCGCTCAGCGTCGCCGCGCTCCTGCTGGCGTTCGCGATTTTTGCCGGCCTCGACGTTCAGCCTCGGCGCGAGGGGGGCATCGGGATCATCAACGTCAGCCGGACGGTCATCATCCTGTTCCTCCTGCTGAACGGCCCGCTCATCGCCGCCGGACGCCTGCTCGTGCGGCTCTTCCTGCTCGACCCGGCGACGCGCCGGCATCTGCTCATCGCCGGCAGCCGCGACGAGGTGATGCGGACGGCCCATACGGTCGACGGACACCGCGACTGGGGCCTTCAGGTCGCAGGGCTCGTGACCGACGGCACGTGGGGGGCCTTCGGCGACGAGCCGTGGCCGGTGCTGGGCGCCTTTCACGACGTGCCTGCCCTCGTCCGCCGGCTCGTCGTCGATGAGGTGATCATCGTGCAGGCGGCCGGCCAGCTCGAGCACATCAAGGAGCTCGAATCGGTCTTCCTGCGCCTCGAGGAACAGGGGATCGTCACGCGGCTGCTCGTGAACTTCCTGCCGCGATCGCTGTCGGAGATCTCGCTCGAGCAGTTCGGCGGGATGCCGCTCCTGACCTTCAGCACGACGCCGCGCAACGAGCTGCTCCTCTTCATCCGGCGCACGGCCGATGTGGCGCTGGCGACGACGCTCGTCGCGCTCCTCAGTCCGCTCCTCATCGGCATCGCGCTGGCGGTGAAGATCACCTCGCCGGGCCCCGTGCTGTTCCGGCAGAAGCGGTGCGGGTTGAACGGCCGCCCCTTCACGTTTTTGAAGTTCCGGTCGATGCGGGAAGGCGCCGAGGCGCTCAAGCCGTCGCTCGCGCCGTTCAACGAGATGGACCGGCCCGCCTTCAAGATGACGAACGATCCGCGCGTGACACCGGTCGGCCGGTTCCTGCGGCGCACCAGCCTCGACGAGGTGCCTCAGCTCTTCAACATCCTCAAGGGCGACATGAGCTTCGTCGGCCCGCGCCCCGCGGTCGTCGAGGAGGTCGAGCAATACGAGCCATGGCAGCGCCGCCGCCTGTCGATGAAACCCGGGTTGACCTGCCTGTGGCAGGTCAGCGGACGCAGCGATCTCACCTTCGACGAGTGGATGCGGCTCGACCTCGAATACATCGACAACTGGTCGCTCTGGCTCGACGTCAAGATCGCGTTGAAGACGATCCCGGCCGTGCTGCTGGGCAAGGGCGCGAAATAACGTCGGGGCGGGCCCTGTGCCCGCCCGATGGGGCCCGTGTCCCCGCTGGGCATCCACGGGGGTTGCCCCTCCGTTACTCCATCTTTCCCTTGACACCGACTCGCCTCGTGGCTATTTTGTCCACACCTAAGACAAATAAGCCGTGTCGAAACCGGGATCGAGCATCTGGACCTGAACTAAACCGGTAAAGAAAACCAGCCAACGGCGCGTCGCGGGTTGATTCGTTCGAAGAAAGGGCAAATCAGGCAGCCATGCGTCGGATCGACCCGGTCCGGTTTCAAGTCGCCACGCGCGGGACCTCCCGCTCGATCAACCGCCAGATCGCCCTCACGCTCGTCCGCACCCGTCAGCCCATTTCGCGCGCCGACCTCGCCCGGCTGATGGGCGTCCGGCGCGGCGCGATTTCGCTGCTCGTCAACGAGCTGATCGCCGAAGGCCTCATTTTCGAAGGGGCGACCGGCGAGACCGAGCGGGGCCGCAAGCCCACCTTCTTGTACATCGACTCGCGCCGCCGCTCGATCGTCGCGGTCGACGTCCGGGTCAGCCGCACCTTTCTCATGGCGACCGATCGGGTCGGCCGTCAGCTTCAGGGCGTCATCAGCTTTCCGACGCCGAGCAGTCCGAAGCTGCTCGTCGCCGAGCTCACTCGGCGAATCAAGCGACTGTTGACCGATCACCCGGAGCTCGGCACCTGCCAGGGGGTCGGCGTGGCGGTGCCGGGCATGGTCGACTGGCAGTCGGGCCGGCTGCTCCACGCGCCGACCTTGGACTGGCGCGACGTCGATCTGAAGACACCGCTGGCCGCGGCGACGGGACTCGCGGTGCACATCGAGAACTCCGGCAAGGCCTGCGCCCTCGCGCAGATGTGGAACATCGGCGACGCCGAGCGCGCCTCCGGCGACCTCGTCTTCGTCAGCGTGTCCGACGGCGTCGGCGTCGGCGTCGTGATCAACGGCGAGATTCTGCGGGGGCAGCACAGCATCGCCGGCGAGTTCGGCCACGTGCCCATCAACATCGATGGTCCGC
>JACOUA010000423.1 GCA_016178075.1 Acidobacteriota bacterium | reverse complement strand
CGGGGACGAGCCGCCCGCGGGCGTCCGTGACGGTGGAGTAGACCGAGACCATGCGCGCGCCGGTTCGAAACACCGGCTGCTGCGCTGACGCCGACAGGGCGCCGGCTGCCGCCGCCAGCAGCGCGCCTGCCAGCGTCCGGACCAAGGGTGCCTGGGTCACAGGCAAAAGATTACCACAGGCAAAAGAATTGTCGATTGCGGATTGCGGATTGATTGCAGATTGCGGGTTTTCGATTTGCAGATTCATTGACGATTTCGAATTCTCAATCGTCAATAGATCCACAATCTGCAATCAGTCAATCGCCAATCAATCCGCAATCCGCAATCCTCAATCCTCAATTCTTCTTGTCCATCTGCTCGATGAGGGCCGGCGAGGCCGGGCGCTCCGCCCGCAGCCTGGCCGAGACCTTCTCGGCCCCGCGCATCGCACGGAGCACGTTCAGACCCAGGATCTTCTTGATGTCCTGATCGGAGTACTTGCGCCGCAGGAGCTCCGCGGTCAGGTTCGGGTACGTCGACACGTTCTCGAGACCCTTCGGCAGGCTCGTGGTGCCGTCGAAGTCACTGCCAATCCCGATGTGATCGATGCCGGCGACCTTTCGAATGTGATCGATGTGATCCGCCACCTGTGACAGCGTCGCGGTCGGTTCGGGATGCTGTTTGCGCCACGCCTCGATCCCGTTCTTGACGGCTTGCTCGTTCCCGGGGTTCGCTTTCCTCAGGCGATCCTGCTCCTCCTGCTCGGCCTTTCGATACGGGCCGGTCTCGGGCGTGATGAAGCCGCCCACGAAGGTCACCATCACCACGCCGCCGTTCTGTGGCAGCTTCTGGAGGATCGCATCCGGGACGTTGCGAGGATGATCGGCGACGCCCCGCGCGGATGAGTGCGAGAAGATGACCGGCGCCGCCGCGACGCGGAGCGCGTCCTCCATCGTCTCCGGGGACACGTGGCTGAGATCGACCAGCATCCCGAGCCAGTTCATCTCGCGCACGACTTCCTCGCCGAACCGCGTCAGCCCCCCGTGCGCCGGCTGGTCGGTGGCCGAGTCCGCCCACGGCGTATTCGATCCGTGGGTGATCGTCATGTAGCGCGCCCCCATCCGGTGGAACATCCGCAGGGCGGCGAGCGACGAATCGATCGAGTGCCCGCCTTCCATCCCGATGAGCGACGCGATCTTTCCCGCCTTGAAGATCCGCTCCACATCGTCGGCCGTCAGCGCCAGCTCGAAGGTGTCGGGATACCGCTGGGTCATGCGGTGCACGGTGTCGATCTCTTCCATCGTGGCGCGCACCGCGTCCTGACCCGCCATCGAGGCCGGAACGTACACGGACCAGAACTGGCCGCCGACACCGCCCTGCCGCAGGCGGGCGATGTCGGTGTGGAGCTGCGTCAGCGACGTCCGCATGTCGAGCTTCGCGAAATCACGGTCGGCCTTCGTCCTGAGCTCCCACGGATAGTCGTTATGACCATCGATGAGCGGCGACTGGCGATGGAGCTCCCGGGCCTTCTGCAGGAGCGCCGTATCCTGCTCGAGCGCGGGCCCTTCGACGTGGCTCAGGGCGGGCCCTTCGACGTCGCTCAGGGCAGGCACGACCCCGATCAGGACGAAGAACGCGATCAGCGTGCTCGCGAAGACGCAGGCATGGACGGTCAGACGCATGGAGCTCTCCTTGGGGCTGTTATGCTACACCGCGACGGTCATGGCGCGCCGATCCAATCCGCTGCGGGTCAGCGACGGCTTCAAGGTCTTCGTCCTCGATCAGCTCGAAGAGCTCGGCGGCGTCGTGCCGCGATCCATGTTCGGCGGAGTCGGTTTGTACCGGGACGGGGTCTTCTTCGGCATCATCGCCGGCGACGTCCTCTACTTGAAGGTGGACGAGGGCAACCGACCTGACTTCGAGCGGGCAGGCAGCCGTCCTTTCAAACCGTACCCCGACCGACCGGGCACGATGCAGTACTACGCCGTGCCGGTGGACGTGCTCGAAAGCCCGATCGAGCTCGCGGCGTGGGCCCGGCGGTCGGTTGCGGCAGCCGAACGGAGCGCGGCAGGCGCGCGGCGTACCACTCGAAAACTGCGTACATGACCTCGCGTCACCGTCGCTAAACCTGCAACACTCCTCCGCGCGAACGTATCGGATCCGAGATTTCCACGGCAAACTGTGCGACCCGCCTGTGGCATGGGACGCGCAATGACGATGCTAGAATGCCATGCGAGAAGACCTCACCGTGCCCGCTTCAACACCCCTCGTTACCGCCGAGGAATACCTCCGGATGCCGGACGAAGACGGGTTCATCACCGAGCTCGTCAAGGGTCGAGTGATCCGCATGCCCCCGCCTGGGCCGCTTCACGGTGCGGTCACGGTTCTCGCAGGCAGCGTCCTGCATCAGTTCGTCAAGGAGCACGGGCTGGGGCGTGTCCTGGCGGCGGCGGGGTTCAAGTTGGAAAGCGATCCGGACACGGTCCGGGGACCGGACGTGTCGTTCATTCGCCGCGAGCGGATTGCGACGACGGGTCTGCCTGTTGCCTACCTGCCGGGCGCGCCTGATCTGGCCGTTGAAGTGCTCTCACCCAGCAATCGTCGGTCGGTCATCCAGTCCAAGATCGAGCAGTATCTCGAGCTCGGCACCCAGTTGGTCTGGGTCCTCGATCCCCGTGCCCGAACCCTCACCGTGCACGCACCCGACCGATCTCGCCTCACCTTGGCCGCGGAAGACGAAGTGACCGGAGAGAACGTCCTGCGCGGGTTCCGATGCCAGGTCGGCCGGTTTTTCGAGGATCTCTGAGTCTCGGCGCTCCTTAACAGCCCGTGGTGAAAGTCCAGCTGCATTCGACGG
>JACOUA010000422.1 GCA_016178075.1 Acidobacteriota bacterium | reverse complement strand
GCCGGGTGACACGAACACGTACTACGCCGGCGCCGCCTCGGGCGGTGTCTGGAAGACCACCGACGGCGGCAGGACGTTCACGCCCGTCTTCGACGATCAGCCCGTGCAGGCGATCGGGACGCTCGCCCTCGCGCCGTCCGATCCGAATACCATCTGGGCCGGCACCGGCGAAGCGTGGGTGATTCGTCCGAGCGACGTGATGGGCGACGGCATCTACAAATCGACCGACGCCGGCAAGACGTGGAAGAACATGGGCCTGCCGGAAAGCGGTCGCATCGGCCGCATCGTTGTCCACCCGACCGATCCGAACATCGTGTTTGCCTGCGTGCTCGGACGCGCGACGGGGCCGCAGCAGGAGCGGGGTGTCTACAGGACGAAGGACGGCGGCGCAACGTGGGAGCGCGTGCTCTTTGTCAACCCCGACACCGGCTGCTCCGGCCTCTCGATGAACGCCAAAGATCCAAACGTGCTCGTCGCCGGAACCTGGCAGGTCGTGATGCACACCTGGGCGATGTTCAGCGGCGGGCCGGGCGGCGGCGTCTACATCTCCCGGGACGGCGGGACGAAGTGGAGCAAGGCCGAAAGCGCTGGCCTGCCGCGGCCCCCGGTCGGCAAGATCGACGTCGCCGTCGCGCCGACGAATTCCAACCGCGTATACGCGCTCATCCAGACCGCGAATCAGGGTTCGCTGTGGCGCTCTGACGATGCGGGCGCCAACTGGAAAGTGGTGAGCTGGGATCGAACACTGGTCGGGCGCGCCGGGTACTACATCCGGCTGGGCGTCTCCCCGAAAGACGAGAACGAAGTCTTCGTGATGAGCAGCAGCCCTCACCGGTCGACTGACGGCGGGCTGACCTTCACCGCCGGCGGCGGCGGGTGCGGCGACTGCCATGACATCTGGATCGATCCGACCAACCCGGATCATTACGTCACCACTGGCGACGGCGGCATGGGCATCACCACGACGCACGGCAAGGCCTTCACGAGTGTGGTCCTGCCGATCGGCCAGATGTACCACGTGGCCACCGACAACCGGGTGCCTTACTGGATCTACAGCAACCGGCAGGACGATGGGACGATGAGAGGAGCGAGCGATTCGCCGGTGCAGGTGGCGAACGTGCCGTCGTACGGTCGTGGTGCCGGAGTTGGGGGCGGCAGGGGCGGCGGCCCTTCGACAGGCTCAGGGCAGGCGGGGCGCGGAGGCCGCGGCGAGGAGCCCGGCGGGCGCGGCGCGCCCGGAGAGCAGGGACGAGGGCGCGGAGAAGGCGGTGGCCGGGGCGCCGAAGACCTGGCCGTATTTTTTGGCGGCGGCCGCGGCGGCGGCACGCCGTGGGACGAGAACGTGGGCGGATGTGAATCCGGTTTTACGATTCCGGATCTTGCGGATCCGAACATCGTGTGGGCCTCGTGCTACGGCAACAAGCTGACGCGGTACGACGCGAGAACGAAGACCGCTCGCTCGGTCAGCCCATGGATCATCACGCTGGATTCGCCGCCGACCGATTCGAAGTACCGCTGTCACTGGACGGCGCCGATCGCGATCGATCCGTTCGATCACACAGCGGTGTACTACGGCTGTCAGGTGATCTTCCGCACGCAGAACGGCGGCCAGTCATGGGACGTTGTGAGCCCGGATCTTTCCACGCAGGACAAAAGCCGCATCGTATCGTCCGGGGGGGTCGTGGGCGACAATCTCGGACAGTTTTCAGGCGAGTTGGTCTTCGCGATTGCGCCATCGCCGGTTCAGAAGGGGCTCATCTGGGCGGGCACGAACGACGGCAAGATCTGGTACACGAAGGATGCCGCCAAGACCTGGACCGATGTCACCAAGAACGTCACGGGGATGCCGGCCTGGGGCACGATTTCCAAGATCGAGCCGTCGAACTTCGATCCAGCCACGGCCTACGTCGCCGTCGACTACCACATCATGGACAACCGCGATCCGTTCATCTACAAGACGACGGATTTCGGCCAGACGTGGAGGAAGATCAGCGACGGCCTGCCGCGCAGTCACCCCCTCGCGTACGTGCAGTCGGTGGCCGAGAACCCCAATCAGCGGGGGATGCTGTTTGCCGGAACGGGCAACGGGTTCTTCTACTCGATGAACGACGGCGGGACGTGGACGCTCTTTCAAACCGGTCTTCCGCGCGCGCCGGTGACGTGGGTCGTCGTGCAAAAGCAGCACCACGACGTCGTCGTCTCGACCTACGGACGCGGGCTCTACATCCTGCGCGACATCACGCCGCTCGAGCAGTCGGGCCCCTTCGACGGGGCTCAGGGCGGGCAGCCGACGACGACTGAGACGCGCGTCTTCGCGCCGAGGCCCGGCTTCCGGCTCCCGCGGAGCGGAAGCGCGCTCATCAACTACGCGCTGACGTCGGCCCCGTCCGGGCCGATCGAGATGGAGATCCTCGACGCCGCCGGCCAGGTGATCCGGCGGCAGCAGGTGACGGCCCGCGCCGGCCTGAACCGCGCGACGTGGGACTTGCGGTACGACCCGCCGCGACGACTGGAGTTCCGGACGACGCCGCCGGAGAACCCGCAGATCTGGGACGAGCCGCGGTTCAGGAACGCGCAGACCCGTCCGCTCGTCCACTGGGGCATCAACGCGACGACGGCGACGCCGATTGCGGCGCCCGGGAACTACAGCGTCCGTTTCACGATCGACGGCCAGCCTCTGACGCAGCCATTCGAGGTCGTCAAGGATTCGAACATTCAGTCCTCCGATGCCGATCTGGTCGAGTCCACGAAGATGCAGGTGCGGATTCGGGACGACATCAACCAGGCGGCGGACATGATCAACCGGATCGAGGTCGTCCGCCGGCAGATCGAAGATCTGCTGAAAGCCAACCGCGGGAAGGACGAGATCGAGAAGCCGCTTCGGGACATGGACCGGAAGATGCTCGACGTCGAGCTGCGGCTGCTCACGCGGTCGGACATGATGAGCGACGACAAGTTCTTCGTCGAAGCGTACCGGGTCTACATGAACCTGGTGTGGCTGGGCGGCGCTGTCGGATTGGGCGCCGGCGACGAGGCGGGAGGCGCCGAGTACCGGCCGCGCGAGGCGTCGTACCAGATCCTCGAGCAGATCGAGAAGGAGCTCGCTGTGGCGAAGGCCGGCTTCACGACCCTGACGGATCAGGAGATCCCCGCGTTCAACAAGAGCATGTCGGCGCGTGGGCTCTCGATTGGGCAGCCTTGAATCCGGCGCTGTTCATCCTGTCGCTCGCGCTCTTGGCTCCGCGTCCTCTCTTCGAGTCAGCGCAGCGCGAAGCGCCCGAGGCCATGCTGTTTCGCGCCATTGCGGTGCGGGATGTCGACGGGGCGCGGCGCGCGCTTCGGCTGGGCGCCGATGTGAACGCGGCGGATCCGGCGGGCGCGACGCCGCTGATGCGTGCCGCGGCGAGCGGACACGTGGACCTCGTGAAGACGCTGCTTGCCGCCACGGGAGTAGAGATCGATGCCCGGGGACCGTCGCGTGAGACGGCGCTTTCGTATGCGGCGCTCTATGGCCGCAGCGACGTCGTCGCCCTGCTCGTCGCGAGCGGGGCGACCGTGAATGTCACGAACAAAGACGGTCTGACCCCGCTCATGATGGCCGCACAGGAGGGACAAGTCGAGGTGATTCGCCGCTTGATCGAGGCGGGTGCCGACGCCCAATCACGCGACAAGGACGGCGTGACCCCGCTGGTGGTCGCCGCGTCAGCAGGCCGGCTCGCGGTCGTTCGCCTGCTCGTCGGCCGCGGCGTGCCCGTGAATGGCAGGCTGCCGGACGGACCCCACGCGTTGATGGCTGCCTCTTTCGGCGGTTACGCTGATGTGGTGCGGGAGCTTCTGGAGGGCGGCGCCGATGTCACGGTGACGGATCAACAGGGGCGCACGGTGCTGATGGCCGCTGCTTTGAATGGCGATCCAAGGGTCGTGGATCTGCTTCTACGTGCCGGGTCGAACGTCGAGGCGACGGATGCCGCGGGGCAGACGGCGTTGATCTTCAGCCTCGCGAAAGGCTCTCTCGACGTTGCCGAGCAACTTTTGAAGGCTGGCGCACGCAACGGGCGCGAAGACCTGATGGTGGCGGCGGCAGAACACGGGCACCTGGACCTCGTGAAAGCGCTGCTTGCGGACGGCGTCAGAGTCGAGGCGAGAAACCGGAACGGCGGTACGGCGCTCGTCGGGGCAGCGTCCGCGCACCAGAACGCCATCGTCAACTTCCTTCTGGGGCAGGGCGCCAACGTCAACGCCTCCGATCAGGAGGGACGTACGCCGCTCATCGGGGCCGCCGCGTCGGGCGATCTGGCGCTCGTTGAGACGCTGCTCGAGCATGGCGCGGATGTCGAGGCCGCCGACCGCGGCGGCGGCACCCCCTGGACGCATGCCTTCAAGAAGGGTCACCTGCATGTCACGAAGGTTCTCGAAGCCGCCGCCGTCAAGAAGTCACCGCCGCGATCGGACGCACCTCGCGCGGGGACGAAACCGGTGATCTCCTCTACGATTTGCCCTTCTGGCAGATAGATCGCACGACCGAGCGCTCGCACGAGCCGTGTCGACT
>JACOUA010000446.1 GCA_016178075.1 Acidobacteriota bacterium | reverse complement strand
GGTGCTGCGGCGGCTCTACGATCAGATGCCGGAGCCGAAGTGGGTCATCTCGATGGGGAGCTGCTCGAACGCGGGCGGCCCGTTCCCGACCTACAGCGTGCTGCAGGGCGTCGATAAGATCGTGCCGGTTGACGTGTACGTCTCCGGATGCCCCCCGCGTCCCGAGGCGCTGCTCTACGGATTGATGCGGCTCCAGGACAAGATTCGGAAAGAAGCGACCGTGCTACGTAAGGAGCGGGTCATCATGTCGGGGGAGAGTGAACCGGTGCTGGTGAGAGAACCGAATGCATAGTCGGGATTCGGGATTCGGGCATCGGGATTCGTAGGTCGCACCAGTCCGAGTCGTGGGGGCCGGCCTGGCTCAGGCCGTTTTCGAGTAAACAAACCCCGAACCCCGATTCCCGAACCCCGACAGAGGTTTCTTGATGGTCCTGCGTTTTCTGCGCACAATCTTCCTCATCGATCTTTTCAAGGGCCTGTGGGTCACGCTGAAGTATCAGCCGCAGCCCGCTTTCACGTTCCAGTATCCCGCCGAGCGGCGTCCGGTCGCGCCACGGTTCAGGGGCGTGCTCAGGCTCCAGGTCGAACCCGACACCGGCGCCCAGACCTGCATCGTCTGCGACCAGTGTGCAAAGGCCTGCCCCGACGATTTGATCGCGCTCGGCGGCCACCGCGAGCCTGGTCAGAAGATCAAGATCCTCGACTATTTCGATTTCAACCTGTCACGCTGCTCGTTCTGCGGACTTTGCTCGGAAGTGTGCCCGACCAAGCCCATCAAAGCCCTCATCATGAGCGAGGACTACGAGCTCGGCAGCTACAACCGCGAGACCCAGATCCTGCGGGTCGACGAGATGTACGACGGCGTGGCGATCGAGCAGTATACGCACTAGCCGTACTTGCGCGGCCCAAAATCTGCACGAGCGTGGCAACTGTCCCGCGCAAGCCCGGCTTCTGGCAACGCTTTTGATTACGCCGAAACCCGTGTAGTATCTCCTCAGCCAAGATCTGTCAGCCGACGGTTGAGCGCTTCTTTCCAGCGAGGTCTCGCCATGCGACTGGGCTCCGGGACGATCCTGCGGCTGCTCGCGGCAGCTCTGGCCGCGCCGCTCTCTCTCGCGTTCCTTCAGGCCGATACGTCGCCGGATTCCGATTTTCCCTCCATCCAACTCCAGCTCGGCGACCAGCTCTCGGCCGAGACGCGATATGACGAGGCGATCGAGGCGTACAAGCTTGCGCTGCGGGCCCCCGAACCTTCGCTGAGACGCCTCGCGCGGATGGGGCTCGTCCGAAGCACGCTTCGGATCGCCAGCTTCGCGGGAGCGCTCGAGGAAGCCGGCCTGCTGCGGAAAGAGTTCCCGCGCGACGCCGAGTCCATCGGGCTGTACGGCGATTCGCTCTGGGCAGCGGGGCTCTTCGACGAGGCGGAGCAAACCTACCGCGACGCGCTGGCGATTCAGTCGCAGTCGGCGCGCGCCCGCCACGGGATGGCCAAGTCCCTGGCGGCGCAGAATCGATTCGACGAGGCGACCGATTCCGTCATGGCGGCGCTGGCCCTCGATCCTCGGGATCCCGAATACCACCACACGCTGGGGACGATTTACGAGCGCACCCACCGATACGAAGAAGCGGCCAACGCCTTTTCGAGCTACGTCAACCTGCTGCCCAACAAGGATCGCAGCATCAAGGCGTCGTGGTCGCGCGCCCAGATCAGGTTCCTCCGCTCGTTCGGGGACAAGGTGCCGTTCGCGCTCGACGGCGATTCGGGCGCCGGCACCCACACGCTGCCGTTCAGGCTGGTGGACGACAAGGTCGTGGTCCAGGGGAAGATCAACGGCAGCTCGAGTATGGACTTGGTGCTCGACACCGGCGCCGAGCAGACCGTGGTGTCGCGCACCACGGCGCGGCGCCTGGGGATCACGCCGGTGGTCTATACGCTCAGCGCCGGCGTCGGGGAAATCGGTCTGCGCGGTCTGCAGGTCGGACGCCTCAACAGGCTCGAGATCGGCAGCTTGAAGATGCAGAACGTGCCGGTCCTCATCAAGAACCCCAGCCTGACTGGCATGCCGCGCCGTGAGACCGAGAGCTTCTCGCCTCTCTCGCTCGGCCTCTCGATGACGATCGATTATCAGAGGAAGCAGCTCACGTTCGGTCACAAGCTGCCGGACGAGCGTGTCGATTTCGAGCTGCCGCTTCGCCTTCACCGCCTGGCCACCGTCCGAGGCGTCGTCGACAACTCCCATCCCACCAACTTCGTGGTCGACACGGGCGGAGAGGTGATCTCCATCAGCGCCGAGACGGCCAGCTCGCTTCCGCCCGCGCCACGGCGCATTCCGCTGAAGGTGTATGGCACGTCGGGCTGGGACCGGGACGCGTACCTGCTGCCCGGTGTCGACCTGGCGTTCTCGGCCATCGCGTTTCAGAACCTTCCGGTGGTCGTACTGAACCTGAGGGCGCCGAGCGTGCTGCTCGGCTACCAGATCGGCGGGATTGTCGGACACCGGTTCCTGAGCCGGTATCGCGTGACGCTGGATTTGGAGCGGAGCGTCATGCGCCTCACCAAGCAGACATCAGGGACGGTTGCCGGACCCTAGAGATTTGTTGATTGGGTGATCTGTTGATTTGTTGATTTGGCTCGGAGGACCTTAAATCAACAAATCAACAGATCACCCAATCAACAAATACGTCCTACGGTCCTTCCCTCCGTTTGAGTCGCTCCGCTCGTCTGGCCTGAGCTTCCGCAAACCGGCGCCGGTCATCGTCGGTCTCCGGCAGAAGGCCCGGGACTGGGACCTTTCCACCATCGCGGTCGATCGCCACGAAGGTCAGATACGCACGGCTGGTCATGCGCCGCTTGCCGGTCAGCGTCTCCTCTGAGAAGACCTCCACCTCCACCTCGAGCGACGTGTTGAAGGCCGCCGTCACGCGCGACTTCAGGATGATCAGGTCCCCGACTTTGATCGAGTGCAGAAACCGCAGGTCGTCGACGGCCGCCGTGACCAGCAGACTTCGCGTGTGCCGGTGCGCCGCGATCGCCCCCGCGATGTCGATGAGGTGCATGACCGTCCCGCCCAGGATGTAGCCCAGCGGATTGGCGTCGTTGGGCAGGACGACCTGCACCATCTCGGTGGCGGATTCGGAAGGGGGCTTCATGAGCCTCCGAGAACTGTGAACTGTGAACCACACACTATTGCAGTTTTCAGTTCTCGGTAGTCGGTTTTCAGTATCAGGTGGCTGTCTTCATTGGCCACTTTCCGTCCCCTTCGAACTGAGAACTGACTCCTGACGACTGAGAACTGCTTTAACTTGTGTTGCGAAGATCCAGGAACGCCGCGAGCCTTGCCCGCAGCTCCGGCGGCAGGTCGTCTTCCGAGAGGCTTCGGAGCAGCGACACGGTCGAGCGGTAGGTGTTGAGGTAGGCGACGCAGCTCGAGCAGCCGCTCAAGTGCTGCTCGAGATCGCGCTGGGTGCTGCTCGGAAGCCGCTGCTCGAGATAGTCGGCCAGCAGGTTCACGACTTCGGAGCAGCAGG
>JACOUA010000445.1 GCA_016178075.1 Acidobacteriota bacterium | reverse complement strand
TAATGTAAACAACCCCGCCCATCCGGCCAGAGTCGGGCCCTTGTTGGCGACCGCGCCATCGTGACGCTTAGTACTGACCAGCATAAATATGGCAACGTACTCTGATTGCCTCGATTGACCAGCGCGGTGTACCCTGATCCGAGGGGGACGCGGGACATGCTGCGACACAGCCCCTATGTCATTACCCTGTCTCGGCGCGAGCGCGACGCGTTGGAGAGACGGGCCCGACAATATACGTTGCCGTACTTTTAGGTGGTGCGCGCGCACATGATCCTCTTGGCTGCGGAGGGCCGGTCCAATGAGGCCATCGCGGCGGCCCTCTCGATCGGCCGCGATGTGGTCAGTCTGTGGCGCAAGCGCTTCTTCGAGGAACGCTTGGCCAGCCTGGAGGAGCGCCCCCGCCTGGGTCGCCCCCGGGCTTTTCCGCCAAGAGGTGGTCGTCCAGGTCAAGGCCCTCGCGTGTGAATTGCCGGCGACCCTGGGATCCCCCTCTCGCGAATGAGCACGGCGGACATCGTCCGGGAGGTGCGGCGCCATCGTCTGGTCGCCACCGTGAGCGACAAGACCGTGTGGCGGTGGCTGCATGAGGATGCGATCCGTCCGTGGCAGCACCGCACCTGGATTTTCCCGCGCGACCCCGACTTCGCCCGCAAAGCGGGGCGCTTCCTGGACCTGTACGCCCGCTGCTGGAACGGCCAGCCGCTGACGGCCGACGACTTCGTGATCAGTGCGGACGAAAAACCCAGTATTCAGGTGCGGCTCCGCCGCCATCCCTCCACGCCGCCGCGGGCCCGGCACCCGATGCGCGTCGAACGCGAATACACGCGGAGTGGCGCTTGGGCCTCCTTGGCCGCGCTCGACGTCCATCGCGCGAAACTCTTCGGCCGCTGCGAATCCACGACGGGCATCGCGCCGTTCGACCGGCTGGTCACGCAGGTCATGACGCAGTCGCCGTACCGGAGGCCGACGAGTCTTTTGGATTGTCGACAACGGGTCCTCGCACCGGGGCGCGGCCTGCGTCCACCGCCTCCAGACGGCATTTCCCAATCTGGTCCCCGTGCACGGTCCGATTCATGCGAGTTGGCTCGACCAAATCGAAATCTCCTTCTCGATCGTGCAACGCAAGGCCCTGACGCCCAATGACTTCGAGTCCCTGGCGGCGGTCGAAGATCGGCTCCTGGGCTTCCAGTGCTATGACGAGAGCATCGCGACGCCGTTCGAATGGCGCTTCACCCGGGACGACCTCGCCGCACTGATCCGGAAACCTGACGGCGATGCCACCGCGCTCCCCGTCGCGGCATAGCAGAGTACGTTGCCGAACTTATGAACCAGAGTGCGCCTGTTCTTGCAGGTCGAGTACTTGCATCGTTCTCACGTTCGATTTCGAGGTCATCGGCGAAAACCTCTGAGAAACCGCGTCTCGCTGGCACCTCCCCCAAAGCCGCCCGAACATCTCAGGCAGTCTTTAAGTCCTGCGCCACAGGTGGCGTTGCGCTACACGTCGGAATCACTCCGCCCGCAGCGCCGTCATCGGATCCACGGTCGTGGCGCGCCAGGCGGGACCGAGACACGCGAGCAGGCCGGCCACGACCAGCGCGCAGGCCACGGCCGCGAACGTCACAGGATCGGTGGGGGTCGTCTGATAGAGATAATTCTGGAGCACCCTGGAGAGCGCCAGCGACGCAGCGATTCCCAGCGCCAGGCCGATGCCGACGAGGAGGAGTCCCTGACCGAGGACCATGCGTAACACGGTCTGCCGCGTGGCCCCAAGCGCCATCCGCAGTCCGAACTCCTGCGTGCGGTGAGTCACCGACTGCGCGATCACGCCGGTGATGCCGGTGATCGTCACGAGGAGCGCCAGCGCCGCGAATACCGTCAGCAACATCGCGGTGACACGAGGCCTGGCGATGGAGCGTTCGCGAAGCTCGTCGAGCGTGCGCACATTCTCGATCGGAAGGTCCGGATCGACCGCGTGCACCGCGCCGCGAATGACCGAGGCGGCGCTCGATGGCTCGCCGGTGATGCGGACGAGAACCCGGCCTGCCAGGCCGCCCGATTGCCGCAACGGCCGGTAGACCTGCGCGACCGCTTCCCGATCGAGGCCGAAGACCTTCACATCGGCGACGACGCCCACCACGGTGACCCAGGTCAGGTTCGGACCGGCCCCGAACCCGATCTCCATCCCAACGGGGTTCCGTCCCTCGAAATGCCGCACCATCGACTCGTTGATGATCGCCACCGGCGGCGCATTTTCGTGATCGAGCTCGCTGAACGCGCGCCCGCGGCGAATCGGAATGCTCAGCGTGCCGAAGTACTTCGTGCTGGCCACCCGGACGTCGGCGGTCGGCCGCTCCTCCGGCGTGTTGTAGGTGTGTCCCTGGATCTGGAGTCGGGTTTGACCAGGCTGCACGCCTGCGAGAGGGACCGAGTTGGTAATCGCTGCAGAAACGACGCCGGGCGCTCCTTCGAGTCGCTCGAGAATCGAGACATAGAGCCGTCTCAGCGATGGCGCATCCGGATACTTCGTGAAGTTGCCGAACACCTCAGCCGACGTGACGCGATCGCCGTTGAAGCCGGCATCCACGCTTTGCAGGCGATAGAAGCTCAGAAGCAGAAGGCCCGCGCCGACGAGCAGCACCACGGAGACGGCCACCTGCGCGGTGATGAGCGCGCTTTGCATGCGGCGCCTGCGGCTGTCGTCGCCGGTCGACTTGCCGCCGGCTTTGAGCGCCGTGTTGAGGTCGACGCGGGACGACAACGCGGGCAGGGTGCCGAAGACGAGGCCTGTCAGGATCGACACGAACAGCGTGAAGCCCAGGACGCCGGCATCGATGCCGATCTCGTGCGTACGCGCCGTGAACCGTCCGACGAATGTCGTCAGCATGTCGATCGTGGACCAGGCGAAGAGCAAGGCAAAAAGCCCGCCGGCCGCGGCCAGCACCGTGCTTTCAGTGAGGAGCTGACGCACGAGCCGCCAGCGCCCGGCGCCAAGCGCCGTTCGCATCGCCAGCTCACGATCGCGCCGCAGCGTGCGCGCAAGGGTCAGGTTCGCGACGTTGGCGCATGCAATCAGCAGCACCAGGCCCGTCGTGCCCAGAAGGATGAAGAGCATCGGTCTGGCTCCGACGGTCAGCTGCTCGAGGACGTTGGCCGTACGCGCCTGGAATCCGATCCCCGGACGGTAGATGTCTGCATGACTCTGCTTGAAGCGTTCGCCGACGGTGGCGACCTCGGTGGCGGCGGTTTGTGGCGCCGAGCCTGATTTCAACCGGCCGAACACCTGCAACGCCGCGAAGGCACGACGGTTCTGATTCACGAGGCGCTCGGCCTGCGCGCGGAACGGGCAGGCCGACGTCGGCATGTAGACGTCGACTTCGTTCGGGTAGTGCGGTACCGACGGCAGAACGCCCACGACCGTGTGCGGACGGTCGTTCATCTCGAACACCTGACCGACGATATTCCGGTCGCCGCCGAACTTCGTCTGCCAATACGCGTGACCGAGGACGAGGACGGCGTCCGCGCCCTCATCGTCGTCCGTCTCGACGAACGTGCGACCGAGCATCGGCGTGATGCCCAGCACGTCGAAGAAGTTCGGCGACACGACCCCGACGTCGACGCGATCGGGTTCGCCGCGACGCAGCAGATCGAAGCTCATTTGATGAAACTCGACGATGCCGTCGAAGCTGGCGAGCTGCTCGCGGTAGTCGTAGAGCTCGCGGATGGACACGCCGAAATTGGGCTGGTTCGCCAGCGGCGCCGCCTGCTGGATGAGGATCAGGCGCTCGCCGTTGGCGTACGGCAGCGGCTTCAGCAACACGCCGTCGATGACGCTGAAGATTGCCGTGTTGGCGCCGATGCCGAGTCCAAGCGTCACCACCGCGAGCAGCGCGAATCCGGGATTCTTGCGCAGTGTTCGAACGGCGTAGCGGGCATCCGCGACGAGCGCGTCGAGCCAGCCGACGCCGCGGGCGTCGCGGGCCTCTTCCTTGTGCGTGGCCATGGCCCCGAAGTTTCTCAACGCCCGAGTCCGCGCCGCATCCGGCTCCATGCCCTCCCGTACATACTTCTCGGTTTCCATCTCGACATGAAAGCGGACTTCGGCGTCGAGCTCGCGGTCCATCCCGGCGCCGCACCGAAGCGCTTTCAGTTGGTGGCGAAGTCTTGATTTCATGCTCTGGCTCCTTGAATCCTCAGGTCGTTTCGGTGTTCAGTACACGAGCGACTGCCGTGGCCATCAGCTCCCACTGCGCCGTTTCCGTGCGCAACTGGCGCAGGCCGGTCTTCGTCAGCCGATAGAATTTGGCCTGCCGGTTGTTCTCCGACGCCCCCCACGCCGCCGCGATCCAGCCGGTCGCCTCGAGCCGATGGAGCGCGGGATAGAGCGAGCCCTGGTTGACGCGCAGCACGTCCGCGGAGGTCCGCTGAATGCGCTGCGAGATCCCCCAGCCGTGCATCGGGCCGAGGGCGAGCGTCTTGAGAATCAGCAGATCGAGCGTGCCCTGAAGCAAGTCGAGTTTCGATTTGGTGCTCATCGCGTTTCTCGTCCTGTCGTTGTCGGCAGCTTGCGCCGCGTCCAATCCATGATGGAGCCGTCGTAGAGGCGGGCGTCGAAGCCGAGGTATCGGGCCACGAAGTACGCGACCGACGCGCGCATGCCAACCATGCAGTAAGAGACGACCGGTTTGCCGCTGGTCGCCCCGGCGCCGCGGAGTTTTGCGTCGAGCTCCTCGCGCGGCAGGAACCGGCCATCTTTTTGGACCAGCGTGTTCCACGGCAGTTGTTGCGCGCCGGCGATGTGGCCAACCGCGTGCCTGCCTCCCATGCCGCTGTCGGTGCCGAGGTATTCCGGATCGGGCCGGATGTCGAGGAGCGCAAGGCCGTTGGTGGCGAGCCGCTGCTGAATGAATGCCGCGTCCGCGATGCGCTCCGCGTTCAATCGAGGGTTGAACCGCCCTGTCTCCGCGCCTGCCGGCTCGCCTTTTTCAATCGCCCTTCCCTCGGCGCGCCAGGCCGTGAGGCCGCCGTCGAGCAGGGCAACGCGCGGATGGCCGATCGCGTCGAGCGTGAAGAAGGCGCGGGCCGCCGCCACCGGGCTGGATCCGTAGAGCACGATGCGCGACGTGTCGGAGACGCCGACCGATTCGAAGACCCGCTTCAGTTCATCGATCGGAGGGAGCTCGGAGCCGATGTCGCCGTCGCCGTTGACGGCAAAGGCGCCGTAGGGCAGGAAGCGAGCCCCGGAGATGTGGCCTTCGCTGAACGTGGATTCGCGGTCGCCGACATGGAGCAGGACGAGCGCGGGATCCTGCATCCGAGCGGCGAGTTGGTCCGTCGACACGAGCAGGCCGCTCGGAGGCGATTGGGAAGTCTGCGCCTGGACGGCCAAGCCAAGGCTGAGCGCGAGGAGGATTCGGAACACGCGACCTCCTGTCGTCATTCGACAAGAGTATGGTCCTAATCTTGTCGAATGTCAACAGGAGAGCCAAACGCCATTAGGCGATCGTGTGCGGTCTCCCACGACTTCCAGTCGCTGGAGGACGTCGAGGAGCGCCTCCTGGCGTTCCAGCCGTACTACGAGAGCATCGCGACCCCGTTCGAATGGCGATTCACCAAGGACGACCTCGCGGGGCTCATGCGGAAACTCGGCGAGGCCACCGCGCTGGCTGTCGCGGCGTAGCAGAATACGTTGCCGAACTTATGAACCAGAGTACTAAGGAGTATGGAAATGACCCAGGCATCCCAAAGGCCATTGCAGCCCGGAGACGTAGCTCCCGACTTTACCTTGTCG
>JACOUA010000063.1 GCA_016178075.1 Acidobacteriota bacterium | reverse complement strand
GAGCAGCCCGCCTGAGGTTTGGGGATCATAGAGAAGCGCCAGCACGTCCGGATCGATCGGACGCGTCAGGCGGACGCCCTTGCTGTAGTGATCTTCATTCGTCGCGAGCCCACCCGAGCGATTCCGTCGCACGAGCTCCCGCCCACCCGGGAGCAGCGGCACCCGATCGACGTCGAACCGCATCGTCACCTTGCTGGCGGCGGCCATCGCGGTCGCGTGTCCGACGAGGCCGAAGCCGGTCACGTCGGTGCACGCGTGCGCCGCGTCTGCCGGAAGCGTGGCGACCGCTTCCGCCGCCGCGCGGTTGAGCGTCCGCATCGAGTCGACGGCGGCCTCGATCACTTCCCGCGGCGCACGGCCAAATTTGATCGCGGTACCGATGACACCCGTACCCAGGGCCTTGGTGAGGATCAGCACATCGCCGGGCCGTGCACCGGCGTTCGACAGCATCCGCCGCGGATCGACGGACCCCGTGACGGCGTACCCGAATTTCACCTCCGGATCCTGAATCGTGTGGCCGCCGAGCAGCGCCACGCCGGCTTCTGTCAGCTTGCCATGCCCGCCCGCGAACACCTCGCGGATGACGTCGATCGACACTTCGTTTGGCGGGAACGCTGCGATCGCGAGGGCCGTCAGCGGGCGGCCACCCATCGCGTAGACGTCGCTCAACGCGTTCGCGGCGGCAATCTGGCCGTAGGTGAAGGGGTCGTCGACAATCGGCGTGAAGAAATCGACGGTCTGGACGAGCGCCGGTCCTCCTTCCCACTCGTACACACCCGCGTCGTCCGCGGTCCGATAGTCAACCAGGACGCGGGCGTTCGGGTGATGGGGAATGCCGCTCAGGACCTGAGCGAGCTCGCCGGCGGCGAGCTTACTCGCTCAACCCGCGCAGCTCACGAGCTCAGTCAGTCGCTTCATCGTGCCCTCTCTCACCGCTTGACGGAGACGCGGAGTGGACATCATCGAACCGGCGAAGCCTTGCTCGTCAACAGCTCATACACTCGGTTCAGCTCCTCTTCCGACGCGAAATCAATCTCGATCGTCCCACCACTCCCCTTTCGGTTGATCCTGACGCGAGTCCCGAGGGCGAAGCGCAGCTTCTCCTCCGCCGCGCGCGTGTGGACATCTTTCACGGGCTCCGGTGTCGGCGGTGTCACGCGAGGCTCGGTCTGCTTGCGAACGAGCGCCTCGGTTTCCCTCACGGAGAGCTTTCGCGCCAGAATCTCGCGGGCCGTCTGTCGCTGCGCGGCGTCGGTCTGAAGCGCCAGCAAGGCGCGCGCGTGCCCCATCGACAACGCGCCGGATGCCACTTCGGCCCGCACGTCCGCGGGCAGCTTCAGCAGCCGCAGCGCGTTCGCAACCGACGATCGATCTTTGCCGACAAGGTCGGCGACCGCGTCCTGCGTGAGCTGAAAGTCGTCGACGAGGCGCCGATAGGCGTGCGCTTCCTCGATCGGATTCAGGTCCTGACGCTGCAGGTTCTCGATGAGCGCCATCTGGAGCAGCTTCTGCTCCGCGTCAGGCGCGATCTCCTTGACGATCACGGGCACGCGATGGAGGCCCGCCTTCTGCGCCGCCCGCCAGCGCCGCTCGCCGACGATGATCTGATACCCGCTTTCGCGTTTGCGAACGATGAGCGGCTGGATCACGCCGGAGCTTTTGATCGAGCGCGCCAGTTGGTCGAGGCCTTCATCGTCGAACTGCTGGCGGGGCTGAAAGTGGTTGGGCGTCAGCAGATCGATGTCGACCTCGAGCGTCGAGGCGCGCGAGAATTCCGGCACCTCTGGAATGAGGGCGCTGAGTCCCTTGCCAAGCGCGGGTCGTTTATCAGTCATGGCGGATCACAGGTGGTTGACGTGACACGGGCGCGGTGGCTGGCGACTCGCGCGTGAGGAACTCGCGCGCAAGCGTGATGTACGCCTCGGCGCCTCGAGACTTTCCGTCGTACATGATCGCCGGCATGCCGTGACTCGGCGCCTCGCCGAGGCGGACGTTGCGGGGAATCACGGTGCGGAAGACTTTGTCCTTGAAAAACTTGCGGATTTCGGCGGCCACCTGCTGGGCGAGGTGCGTGCGATCGTCATACATCGTGAGCAGGACGCCGGCGATGTCGAGATCCGGGTTGAGCGCCTCTCGGATTCTGCGCATGGTGGCCACGAGATCCGCGAGCCCCTCGAGCGCGAAGTATTCGCAGTGGAGGGGAATCAGGACCGCGTCGGCGGCGACGAGCGCATTCAGCGTCAGGAGACCCAGCGACGGCGGACAATCGATGAAGATGTAGTCGTGCTGGTCGCGTATCGGCTGCAGTAGGCGTCGCAGGCGCTGTTCACGATGCGGGCGCGTGACAAGCTCGATTTCCGCGCCGGTGAGATCGCGATCAGCGGGGATGATAGAGAGCCGATCGACGGCGGTTGGGAGCACGAAGTCCGGGGCTGGCGGCAGGTCGTCGGCCATCAAGGCATCGTAGATGGTTCCGGCGGCTGTCTGGCGGTCCTTGAGCCCGACACCGCTCGTGAGGTTATTTTGGGGGTCGACGTCGACCAGCAGCACCTGCCGCCCAGCCAGGGCCAAGGCGGCGGCAAGATTGATGGCTGAGGTCGTTTTCCCCACCCCGCCCTTTTGATTCGTGAACGCAATAATGCGGCGCATCGGGGGATGTTTGGGTTAAATAACCAAATTCTGAACTTCCCTTGCGCTGGGGGCCCTATTTTCAGCAGCGGAAGGATACGACCAGCCCTCCGGGGAGTCAAGGACGAGTTTCGGCTTCTTAAGCTACTGATTTCCCATGGGGTTACGCGTTTGAGCTTCCGAAGGAGACTAACGTTCCACGTGAAACATTTCGCCGGATCGCAAGACGGCTAAAGGCGGAGCGACTGGCTGCCTCTTACGTAAGATCAGCAGCCTACTGGCTAGAGAATCCACCAACACGTGGGCCCCCTCGACCTCAAAGGAAAGGACGTTCGCGCTCGGTTCAGCTTCGCCCGAACTTTGAAACAACAGCAGGCGACCACCAGGCTTCAGGAAGGCCTGGAATCCCACGAGCATTCGGGCTTCAACCCGGACGGCCCGAACCGAGACGACGTCATGTGCCTCGTGGAGCTCCGGTCTGGTAAGAAGCTCCTCGAAGCGAGCCGACTCCACGGACGCATTCGCAAGCTCCAGCTCACGAATGGCCTCCCGGAGAAAGGCGGCTTTGCGGGTCTTCGATTCGACCAACACCAGACCCACACCTTCACCGCCGGCCAGCCTCAGTGGAATCCCCGGGGATCCGCCTCCCGACCCGACGTCGAGCAGCCGGCCCGCGGAAAACGGCAGCAACCGCGCCGCGGCCAGCGGCTCCAGCAGCAGACGGTCGATTGTCTCGTCAGGATTGGTTTGGTAAGAGAGTGCCGTGAGGTTGATCTTCTGGTTCCACCGCAGCAGAAGCCCCAAATAGGACTCGAGGCGATCCACGAGCGGGCCGGGAATCGCCAACCCGATCCTCGCCGCCCGGCGCCTGAGTCGGGCTCGAAACTCCCGCGGTTTCAACATCGCCTATTCTCGAAGCTTCGTGCATCGAACCACAGAAATCAAGCCGAAATCCGGCCGGGGGTTCTTGCTGTTCCCCCGGCTCGCCTCGGTGCCGATCGAGATAGACGGATAGCACAGCGACGGCCGCGGGCGTGATGCCTGGCACCCGCCCAGCCTGGCCCAAAGTCTCGGGCCGGACCTCATCGAGTCGCTGGATCGCCTCTTTCGTGAGGCCCGGTATCGATCGGAACTGAAACGTCCCTGGGATGCGGCGGGCTTCCTGCCTGGAGGCACGTTCGACCTCCAACGCCTGCCGCTTCAGGTAGCCCGCGTACTTGACCGCCGTTTCGACGCTCGCCACGTCCAGCCGACGCGAGGCTTCCGTCGTCTGCAGTCGGACCTGGCCTGCGCGTTCGAGGATCTCCAAGCTGACCTCGGGCTGACGCAGTAACGCACTCGCCTTCCTGCAGTGACCGCTTGGGCCTCGAACGGAGACACGTTCGAGCAGATCGAGGTTCCGTTGATAGCGCTCCCTTCGCGTTTCGAACCGATCCCACTGTTCATCGGAGACCAGGCCAGCCTGACGCCCCAGCGGCGTCAGCCGAAGGTCTGCGTTGTCGATCCGCAGCATCAGTCGATACTCCGCCCGCGACGTGAACATCCGGTATGGCTCGAGGCACCCTTTTGTAACGAGGTCATCGATCAGCACGCCAATGTAGGCTTGATGGCGCGCGAGCCGAACCGGCGCCAGACGCCGGGTCTGCGTTGCCGCATTCATCCCCGCGACCAGCCCTTGAGCCGCCGCTTCCTCGTAGCCGGATGTCCCGTTGACCTGTCCAGCGAAATAGAGACCAGCGACTCGCTTGGCTTCGAGCGTGTCTTTCAGCTCCGTCGGCTGGATAAAATCGTACTCGACCGCATACGCGGGGCGAATCATCTCCGCCTGCTCGAGACCCGGAAGCGCCCGAACGAGCTCTAGCTGCAGTTCGCGCGGCAGGCTCATTGAAAACCCGTTGACGTAGATCTCGTCGACGTCGAGTCCCTCCGGCTCCAAAAAAATCTGATGGCGATCCTTTTGGGGAAATCTGACGACTTTGTCCTCGAGCGAGGGACAATACCGCGGCCCGATCCCTCGGATCTGACCGTTGAATAGAGGGGATTTGTCGACGTTCGCGCGGACGAGCTCGTGGATACGATCATTGGTGTGGAGCAGGAAGCAGTTGATTTGCTGCCGCTCGATCGCGTCCGTACTAAACGAGAACGGAATCGGCGGCTCGTCTCCGCGCTCCTCCCGGAACGTGCCCCTCCGGACGTTGAGCTCGAAGTCGATGCTTCGCCGATGGAGACGCGGCGGAGTCCCGGTCTTGAGACGACCCCATCGGAAGCCAAACGACTTGAGCGATTCCGCAAGATGCTCCGACGGCGGCTCCCCTGCCCGGCCGGCGCGGACCTGCTCAGGGCCGACGTGAATCAGGCCGTTCAGAAACGTGCCCGTTGTAATGACGACGGCTGCACAGCCGTAATCAGCTCCATCTTCCATTCGGACGCCGATCACCCTACCCGCCTCGGTTAGCAGACAGCCGACCTTGCCGTATCGCCAATGAATGCGAGGCTCGCGGCCGAGGGTCTCTCTCACCCACTGCGCATAGGCCTTTTTGTCTGCCTGCGCTCTCGGCGACCAGACGGCTGGACCGCGGCTGCGATTCAACAGGCGAAATTGGATCCCGGTCGCGTCGATGGCGCGACCCATCAACCCGCCGAGCGCATCAATCTCACGAACGAGGTGTCCCTTCGCCGTGCCGCCGACGGCTGGGTTGCAGGGCATGTGCGCCACCGTCTCAGGCGTGATCGTGCAGAGGGCAACGTCACAGCCGAGACGGGCGGCGGCGAACGCGGCCTCGCAGCCGGCGTGGCCGGCGCCGATGACCACAACATCAAATGTTTCAGTCATTTACCGATGCAGAATCGATCGAAAATATGACGAAGTGTGTCTTCTGAAGTCCGACGGCCGGTGATTTCCTCGAGCGCCCCCTTTGCATCCTGGAGGTCAACGAGCAGGAGTTCTTCCGACTGCGGAGTGGGGCGATTGACCATATCCAACGCCCGCCCCACTGCGGCCCGCGCCCGCTCAAGCAACTCGAGATGTCGGAGGTTGCTGATCGCCGCGTCGTCTCTCGGCGTCTCCCACTCGCCGAGCGCATCCGCCAGGCGCGTCCTCAGGGTCTCCAGGTTCTGTGCCTCACGCAGAGAGACCTCGATGACGCCGTCGCGCGACTCGAGGTCGTCCAGGTTCCAGGCGGGCGGCAAATCAATCTTGTTGATGACCACCAGGCGCGCGGGCAGCGGGAAGCTTGCGACGAGGGCGCGGTCGTCGGCGTCGAGCGACCGCGATCGATCCAGCATCAGCAACGCGAAATCCGCGACGTCGAGCGCGCCGCGCGCGCGGCGCACGCCTTCGCGCTCCACCAGATCCGTGGTCGCGCGAATCCCCGCTGTGTCGACCAGCGTCACGACCAAGCCGTTGACATCAACGATCTCGGTCACCAGATCGCGCGTCGTGCCCGGATGCGCCGTCACGATCGCGCGGTCCGCGCCGACCAGGTAGTTGAACAGGCTCGATTTTCCGACATTCGGTTTCCCAACGATCGCGACCTGCCGTCCTTCGCGAATCAACCGGCCGCGGCGGCCGTCACCGAGCAATCCGTCGATCGATGTCGCGAGCGCTCCAAGCTCACGCGAGGCGTCGTCCGGATCCAGAAAGTGATAACCCTCCTCGGGAAAATCGATGGACGCTTCCATCCGCGCGATCAGATCGAAAATACGCGCGTCGATCTCCCCGATTCGCTCCGTCAGCGTGCCTTCGAGCTGATCGAACGCGACCCGCGCCTGACGGGGCGTCACCGCGTCGACCAGATCCGCGACCGCTTCCGCCTGGATCAAATCCATTCGTCCGCTCAGGAAGGCCCGGAGGGTGAACTCGCCTGGCTCGGCCAGCCGCGCGCCAGCCATCATGGCGGTCGCGACGATCTCGCGCAGGATCACCGGGCTTCCGTGAGCGCTGATCTCCACGACATCTTCCCCCGTGTAGGACCGCGGCTCTGGGAAGAACGTCGCGATGACCTGGTCGAGATAGCTGGGGCGTGACGCACCCGGGCGCTGGGTGGCGTCGCGGTGGATGACGACGCGGGTCAGCGTCGCGTGTCGCGGAAGGAGCGGCCGGTCGATGTCCAGGACGCGGCTCGCGACGCCCTGCGCGTCCGGCCCGCTGACCCGCACGACCCCGATACCACCGCGGCCCGCGGGCGTGGCAATTGCCGCGATCGTGTCGGTGGTTGCAAACATGACCAGTCGCAGTTACTGACTGAACACGAAGACACGAAGCTGACACGCGCCCCACGACGACACGAGTCTCCTACTAGGCCGAGGCTCTGCCCCGGACCCCGGCTCGGTCGCTTGCGGAGGCCCCTACGCCCCGCGCCGCTGCCTCCCAGGCGCGCTGTGCGCGCCTGGGACCGTGTCATCGTGGGCCGCCTGTTCTGCCTCGTGTCTTCGTGTGATCGTGATGTGGCGGCGGCCTGGCCGCGCCGCGAATTATTTCTTCCTCACCGCGATGATGATCTTCTTCATCGGCGGCTCGCCAACGCTCGTCGTCGTCACCGCGGCGTTCTCCGACACCGCCAGATGCACGATGCGGCGCTCGTAGGCGTTGAGCGGGCCGAGCTCCTGATCGACGCCGCTCTTGATCGCCTTCTCGGCCAGAAACAGCGCCATCTGCCGGAGCTCGGTTTCCTTGTCGCGCCGGAATCCCTGGCAGTCGATCGTGACCCGCTGCTGAGACGGCAGCTCGTCGCGGAAGATGGTGTTGGCGATCTGCTGGAGCGCGTTGAGCGCCTCGCCCTTCCGACGCAGGAACAGTTCACCGCCGGCACCTTCGAGGTTGACCCGAGGCCCGTCCGGACCTTCGTCCATCGTCGCGGTCAGCGAAAGGCCCATGGCCTGAACGACGTCGCCCACGAGGGCGAGGATGCGGGTGTTGAGCGGCTCGTCAGCCATCGGTCCTCAGCCTTTCTTCCCGCGCGCGGCCGTTCCGCCGGCGCTGTCGTCTGCGCGTGCCGCAGCGTCCGTCTTTCCTGCCCCCGCTTGTTTCAACCGACGCTCGGCGGCGGCACGGACGGCCTTGACCTTGGGCGGCCCAATCAGCTTGTTGGTCGCATATTGCTGGCCGATCGTCAGCAGATTGCTCACCAGCCAGTAGATCACGAGGCCGCTGGGAAACCACAGCCCCATGACCGTGAACATGATCGGCATCATCATCATCATCCGCTGTTGCATCGGATCGGTGCCGGTCGCCGGCGTCATCTTCTGCTGGACGACCATCGTGATGCCCATGAGGATCGGCGTGATGTACAGGGGGTCGTTGGCCGACAGATCCCTGATCCACAGGATGAACGGCGCGCCGCGGATCTCGATTGCCTGCGACAGCATCGAGTAGAAGGCGAAGAGCACCGGCATCGTGAGGACCATCGGGACACACCCGCTGGCCGGATTCACGCCCCGCTCGCGGTACAGGTTCATCAACTCGGCCCGCATCTTCTGCATCTCCGGGTCGGTCGACTTGAGCTTCGAGTACCGATCCTGGATCGCCTTCACCTCCGGCTGGAGCTCCTGCATCTTCCGCATCGACACGACGCTTTTGTGCCGGAGCGGGAACATCGCGACGTTGATGAGAATCGTCAGGATGATGATCGACCAGCCGTAGTTGCCGACGTACTGATCGATCCACTTGAGCGCTTTGAGGAGCGGCACGGCGAGCCACGAGAAGATTCCGAAGTTGATGACCCGCACGAGCTCCTGGTCGACCGCCTGGAGCACGTCGAAGTCCTTGGGCCCGGCGAAGAACTGCGCGCCGGACGGCGGCTGCGCGAAGCGGGCGGTAAAGGCGACCAGCGGCGCGGCGCTCTGTCCGCCCGCGACCGCGGGCGTGAGGGTGTCGTACTCGACGTGGGTGGGCGATTGCGGCCCAACCGAGGCGGTCAGGAAGTACTGATCGTCGGCGCCGGCATAGCGGAACGGCCCGTCGTACAACGGCTGCTGCCCAATCTTGTTCGGCGCCACCCGCTCGACCTTGCCAGCCCGGTGGAAGATGGCCTCGGCGGCCTGCGTGTACCGGCTGGCCACCATGCCGTCGCCGAGACCCGGCCCCCACTGCACGGCTGGATTGAGCTGGCGATCGCCCGCGCGCACGTCGGCCGAGAACTGCACGACGTAGCTGTCGGGCGAGAAGACGAATGTTTTCCGCGCCCGAAGACCCGACCCGTCGCTGAAATCGAACGTCAACGTGAGGGGAGTCCCCGACGCATCGATGGTGTCGCGCTCCACGCCCGTGGTCTGAAACGTCGCCGTGTTGAGCCGATCGGTCAACACCGGATCGTCCAGCTTCAGCATGAACGGGCGCGGCGATCCGCTCGGGAGATCCAGCGGCACGAGATTGACCGGCTGGCTCCGCGCATCGAGAAACTTTTTGAGCTGCCAGCTGCGAAGGTGGGCCCCACGCGTCGACAACAACGCGCGGACCGTGCGGGTCTCGACGACGATGTCACGGCCCGGCAGCTCAGATGTGGGTACCTCGGGAGCCGCCGCCGCCACTACGGACGCTGTCGGCGCCGCGGCCTCAGTCGGGCGGGCGTCGGGCTTCACACCGGGTTGCACTTGTGCCGGGGATGTCCCGGCGGGCGGACGCCGCGCGGCCGCAGCCTTGCGAGCCGGTTCGATCACGAACGTCTGATAGACGTACAAAACCAGAAACGAGAGCAGGACCGCGATGAGGACGCGCTTTTCCATGAACAGGAACGAGGCTCCGTCTCAATCCGACGTGGGAATCAAAGCTCCAGTCCGTCGCGGAGCTTCGTACCAGCCTGCACGGCTGCACGAGCGGCCGCGCCTAAGCCGGACTTCCACCCGGGCGTGCACGGCTCTCTCGACCCGTTCGTACGCACCTCGCCGTGCGCGCACGTCTGTGGAACCGGATCGAACCCGGCTTCGCAAAACGGGTGACAGCGCGCCAGCCGCCGGGCCGACAGCCACACGCCCTGCGCAACTCCATGTCGCGCGATCGCTTCTCGTGCGTACTCGGAGCACGACGGGATGAACCGGCACGATCCCGCGAACAACGGCGACAGCATCCACTGGTAGCCGCGGAGCGCCACCCACGCGGTGCGCGCGAGAATCCGTCTGGTCATGACGATGACGTTGATGTCCGAGCGGCCGGCGACCGTCGCGTCGCATCGCCGAGTGCGCGCTTGAGCGCGCTTTGATAGTCGGCCACGACGCTCGCGAATTCGGCGTCGAGGAGAGGCGCCTTCACAATCGCCACGAGGTCGACCGCATACGGCGGTTTGTGCTCCCGGAACACGGCCCGTACCACCCGCTTCGCGCGGTTCCGCCGAACGGCCGGACCCAGGCGCCGGCTTGCGGACACCCCAAGTCGACTGAAGGCTCGCTCGTTGGGGAGAACGTAGAGCGCGAGGTAGCGTCCGTGGGCGCGATTGCCGCCGTCGTGCACGGCCTGAAACTCGGATCGTCGGCGGAGACGTTCTAACGGTCGAAGGGTCGGCGCCAATTACACCGTCAGCCGCTTGCGTCCCTTCGCGCGTCGGCGCTTCAGCACGAGGCGCCCGTTCTTCGTGCTCATCCTGACGAGAAACCCATGCGTCCGCTTGCGGCGGCGGCGGTTCGGTTGAAACGTGCGCTTCATGGTGTTCTTCGGCCAGATCTGAATCGTCTAGATCGGTGTAAGTGCAAGAACCATCGATGGTAGCGGAGCCCGCGCCAGGGTGTCAACGTGCGCTGCGGATCGAGCGTCTCCTTTTCCTCGGCAATTCGTGGAAACTGGCAAGACCACACCCGCTGTGCTACAGTCCGCAGCCTCCCATCCGAGCCAGCGACCGCTCAACTCGGGCTGCGGTGGGGTTTTTCCCCAAAGATTTCCACAACTGTGGAAAAAGATGTGGAAAATCAGGCCCTCACGGCTTTCGCCACCCAAAAACCGGCACAAACAGGCATATCTGGAGGGACATCACGCCGAGAATGGCCGTCAATTGGCCATTTTTGGCACATTCGACCTCATCGGTTCCGTGGCAAGGCCGTTTTGACCGGGGCGAAAGGCCGAAGCTGTGACAGGCTTCCGGTACATAAGTTGTTTGTTTTTAATTATTTGTAGTCATAGAACGGGGAAAGTATGGGCGTCGGCGACATCTGGGGGGAGGCCTTGGCGAGGATCCAAACCAAGGTCAACCGCCACTCTTTCTACACGTGGTTTTACCCCACGGCGCTCGTCTCGGATACCG
>JACOUA010000444.1 GCA_016178075.1 Acidobacteriota bacterium | reverse complement strand
CTTCACCTTGACCGCGGTCCCGTCTTTGAGATCGACACAGCGCGCGCCGTCGAACTCCGTCTTGTCGCTGGTCTTTACCTGCACGCGATCCAGCTTGAACGTCACGGCCGGACAGACGCCGTTCAATTGGGAAATGGTGCCACGGAGCTCGACGTCCGCCGCGTGATCGCCCGAGTGCCCGCTGTCCGGCCTGGCGGGTTCCGGCTTGGTCGTCGGCCTGGCCGCCGACGTGAATCCGGATGAAGAACCCGCGGACTCCGACTGCAGCCCGCCGCTGGCGATCGCCGACGGCGCAGTGGGAGACAGTTCCCGATTGTTATCGCAGCCAATCGCCAGCACCGCAGCCAGACAGGCCCCGGCGGCACCCAGGTTCATCCTCTGTCCCTGATACATGACTCCCCCAAGGATTGAAGCTCGCGCGTCGAACACGCGCGCAAGGTTGATGAGCTCAGCCAAGGGCAATCGAAGTACCCGACCGCCCCGACTCGCTCTTTCGGTTCCTTGTGGGAGGTTAGTGACAACGCGTCAGCCATTTAGACGAAGGGCGCGATGATCTGCGGGGACCGACCGAGAACGCGTCAGTGGTTACGGAAGTGAAATGGAGGTGACGGATTCGGCCGGGCGCGCCACCACCAGATGAGCCCGGTGATGGGACCAAGGATGGCGATCTCGTGCGCCACCGCGTGCAGGTTGTGCGGCCAGAAACCGCTCAGCCAATAGCGACGGCTGATCGCCATGAACCAGTGCAGATCTGATTGATAGAACGTACTCGTGAAGGGCCAGAGCGCCATGATGCCGATCGGCGGCGCTCCGTCGTGGCCGAGCCAGTCGAGCAGCAGATGCGAGCCGTACGCGGCGGTCGCGGCAAGCGCGAGGCGGACGCTGCCGCGCAGCCAGACGAGCGTCGCGGCAAAGACGACCCCGCACGCGCCAAGGCTGTGCGTGTACTGGCTGTGAATGCCGAGGAGGAAGTCGATGTCGGCGAGCGCGCCGACAATCCCGAACACCGCCGCGTCGGCCCACGGCGACGTTGTTCGGCTGACGCTGGATCCGCCGCCGATCAACCATCCGCCCGCCATTCCCCCAAGCACGTGACCGATGGGACTGGGCATGAGAGAAGTTCTCAGTCGTCAGTTCTGAGTTATCAGTTTAAGAATCAGCGGCTCAGATCTTCGAAGAAGCAAGAACTGAAAACTGACAACTGACAACTGAACACTGATCCTAGTTCACCCGTCCCTGCATCACCTTCGAGATGAGCGCGCTCAGTCTCGCTTCCGCGATGTCGAACGGCCCCGCGATGACGGAGCCGCTCGGGATCTCGAGCGCGATGGCCACGCCGGCGTCGAACGGGCTGACGATCCAGCTGATGCCGCGGAAGGTCACGGTCCGGGCCGCGTTCTCGCCGTCGTTGACGGCGCGATCGACCGCCATGAGCATCGTCTGCAACACGCCGCGGACATCGTCTTCGGTCCACGCCGGCGGTGCATTGCCTCCATGTTCCAGCGTGACGCGCTCGTACGCGCCGGTGAGACGGACGACGACTTCGGCTTCGTAAGTCATGGGGCGGGTCGCAGTATACTCCGCGCGTGCAGATCAAAATCAGACCCTTCGGCCGCGCCCGAATCCTGCTCGCGCGCTCCTTCTTCGCGGCATGTCTCGTCGGCGCGATCTCGCTCTCCGCCCACGATCAGGCGGCACCCACACAAGGCGCCTACGATGTGCTGATCCGTGGTGGCCGCGTGCTGGACGGCACCGGCAACCCGTGGCGCTACGCGGACATCGCCGTCCGCAACGGTCGCATCGTCGCGGTCGGATCGCTGGGGAAAGCGAGCGCGACGCATGTCATCGATGCGACCGGGCTGTACGTGTCGCCGGGTTTCATCGACGTGCATTCGCACGCGGGTGGAGGCCTGGCCGGCGACCTGAACCACGCGCGCCCGCTCCTGGCGCAGGGCCTCACGACCGTGGCGGTGAACCCTGACGGCGGCGGACCGGTCGACATCGCCGCGCAGCGCGCGAACTACGAGAACCGCGGCGTCGGCGTCAACGTCGCGATCTTCATCGGCCACGGGAGCGTGCGCCAGCAGGTGCTCGGGATGTCCGACCGCGATCCGAACAAGGAAGACCTGCTCCGCATGGCCTTTTTCGTTCGCACGGCCATGCGGGCGGGAGCGGTCGGGCTGTCGAGTGGCCTCTACTACGCGCCGGGGAGCTATGCGAAGACCGAGGAGGTCATCGAGCTCGCGCGCGTGGCCGCGGAGTCGGGCGGCATCTACTCGAGCCACATTCGCGACGAGGCGGACTACAGCGTGGGCGTCGTCGCCGCCGTCGAGGAAGTGATTCGGATCGCCGAGGAAGCGAAGCTCCCGGGCATCGTCAGCCACATGAAAGCGCTTGGGCCCCGAAGCTGGGGCCTCGCCCATGTGCTCACGCGGCGGATCGACGCCGCGCGCGACCGAGGCGTCGAGGTCTATGCGGATCAGTACCCGTACGAAGCGAGCGGAACGGGTATCGGCGGCGCGCTCATCCCGCGCTGGGCCCAGGTCGGCGGACGCGTGGAGCTGCTGAAGCGGATGCAAGGACCGGAACGCCCGAGGCTGCTGGCCGACATCCGGGCCAACCTCCAGCGGCGCGACGGCCCCGAGAAGCTGATGGTTTCCCGGTACGCCCCTGACCCGTCGTTCGAAGGCCTGCGGCTCTCCGAGGTCGCGCAGAAGATGGGCCTGGCCCCCGAGGAGACCGCCCTCGCGCTGCTCGAGCGCGGCGACGCCGGTCTCGTTTCCTTCAACATGTCCGAGGAGGACATCGTCCACATCATGCGGCAGCCCTACACGATGACCTGCACCGACGGCGATCTCGTGCCCCTGGGCCAGGGTAAGCCGCACCCGCGCGCGTACGGCGCGTTCGTGCGAAAGCTGGCGGTCTACGTGAGGGACCGTGGCGTGCTCGACTGGGCGTCGGCGATCCGCTCGATGACGAGCTTGCCGGCGTCGGTGTTCGGGATGAAAGACCGGGGCGAGCTTCGGCCCGGCGCCTGGGGCGACATTCTGGTCTTCGATCCGCTGAAGCTACGAGAGGTCGGGACGTACCGCGACCCGCACCATCTGGCGGAGGGCATGGTCTACGAGCTCGTGAACGGTCAGCTCGTGCGCGACAGGGGCGAGTTCACCGGCGCCCTGCCGGGGAAAGTCGTGACACCGGAGCGCTAAGAATTGCGGATTGGCGATTGGGGATTGCGGATTGATTGTCGATTGACGATTGATCTGAATCGATGAATGAAGGACGATTTGGCTGAATTCGGACCAATTCTGGGCAATCGTCTTTGTTCATCAATCGCCGATCGCCAATCGTCAATTCTTCCGGTCGCTGAGCCCCGGCTCGGCCATCAGTGTTTCGATCGCCGGCATGATGCCGTCCACGTTCGGACGATGGGTCTGCACGTTCGACTGTCAACCTCTGGAGCGCCCGCTCCACCCGTGCTTGTGGCCGGTTACGGCCGTGCCGGCGCGAAGACCTGATTCGGATAGGGATTCATCGTGGGCCTTTGGACGCGGTTGAAGCCGAAATTCGTCGCCTGATGGCAGTCGTTGCAGGCCTTGGTGAGGCGGTCGTACGCCGGCTCGAAGCCCGCCGGATCGCTCTTGTCCACAACGAGAATCTTCATGTCGTCAGTCTATAATCGGCGCCACCCTTCATGTCACTGACAAACGGCTGTCGGACAGCTCCTCGAGAACGATCCGCGATCGGTCTACGTGTGGCCAGACGAGGCCGTCATGGGCGTCCCGGTGAGGTCGGGCGCATCTCCCGTGGTGATGGATAATCAGCACGATGTTGCCTGAAGACCGCCGGCGCCTTGCGCTGTTTGCGAAACGCGTGCGCGCGGTGGCGCCACAGGCCGCCGTCTCCGCGTTCGGATCCCGGGCCCGCGGATCGGCGTCCCCCGAATCGGATCTGGATCTGTGCGTCGTCCTGCCGAACGTGACCAGGGACCTTCGTGATGCCATCTACGCGATTGCGTGGGAAATCGGATTTGACGAGGGCTGCATGCTGGCGCCCATCATCCTCTCGGAGGAGGCGTTCGAGCGAGCTCCCATGTCAGCGAGCACCCTGGTGGCGAAGATTCGCCGAGAGGGAGTCGCGGCGTGACCGAAGCGGAATGGCGCGATCGCACAATTCGACCAGATATACGTAAAGCCCGCGTTGTTCCGCAAGGAATTCTCTCGGTGGCTGCACGACGCCTTCCTGCACCGCCAGGCCGTGGATTACGGCGCGGAGGTCTCGCTCTCGCGGGACGAGATCGACAGGCTTCTGGCGCACGCGCGGGAGTTCCTGGCCGGCGTCCGGGAGTACCTGCGTGCACATCCGCCGAGCGAATAACGCACGATCAACCACGGCTTGCCGACGGCCGCTTGCACCGAAGGCTACGACGGAAACAGCACACCAATCTGCCCGGACGCTGTCGGAGTGAACCGGAGCAAGCACCTGAAGAGCGCCTGGTGTATCTGAAGCGAGGGGCGATCGTCCACGTATAAGGCCGCGATCAGCTCGCGCCATCTGAGGGTTTCCCGTCGGCGGGACCTTGAAGTGGCCGTGGCAACGGTGAGATCGGTGAGCTGGAGCACCCGTTCGTAACATCGGCGTACGTGCTCCAGTTTGTCGGCCTCCAGCAGATGCATCGCGCGGTTCATTTCGTTGCCGATCATCAGGATTTGATCGTCAAACGAGAACTGGCTCCATCGCTCCGCAGACAACCCGGCATGCTGCGGCGCTGAGCTCATAACGCCTCTCCCCTGCCCACCAGATCGTTGACGATGGACCGAATCGCATCGCGGACGGCCACATCCTGAACCTGCATGGATCGGTTCCCCCGAGACGGGCGAATGTTGATGAGGGCCGTGTACTCGATGCAGCGATCGGCGCCGAGTCCCGGATAATAGTTCGCGCCCCACAAATCGGCCTGCTGGCTGCCCTGTTCCAGGAGCAGCGCCTCGGCGTCCGCGTGCAACTCGCCTCCGACCGCCACGACGCACCGCCGGACATCGACGACGAGCTTCACCATGTCGCCGAACCAGGCGTCAACGAGCTGCCGGAGGCGAACCTCAGGGACACGCCGGTCGGTCACGAGAATCTCGTCCGCCGGAGGAGGCGCATTCATCTGCCATCACTATAGGCCGAGTCACCAGACCCGTGTCGCCGGATCACGTACTGAACGCCGCGCTAGATCGACCTATTTCCGCTCGCTCAAGCCAGGTTCCGCCATCAGCTTCTCGATCGCCTCGATCTCGATCGGCACGAACGCGGACAGGTTCTCGTACCCCGTGTCGGTGATGAGGATCATGTCCTCGAGCCGGATGCTCTGATCAAGGGCGACCACGTGAGCGCGACGCCGCCGGACCGGGTCGGTGCGGTTGGGGCGTGGGATTGGGGACCGCTGCTGGTGGCGCGTCATCTCTGGCGGGAAGTCGGGTTGCAGCAGACGCTGGATACGTTGGCCCGCGATCGCGGGGCCCTGTCGGACCGCGCGTTGGCCCTGGTGGCGAGTCGCCTGGACGAACCGACGAGCGGGCACGGGATGGCACGCTGGCTGGAGACGGCGTACGTCTGTGACCGATCGGGACAGCGCTGGGGGCCCGCATGGCGCGAGG
>JACOUA010000062.1 GCA_016178075.1 Acidobacteriota bacterium | reverse complement strand
TTCCGGATGGGCATCGCGTTGGCCAGGATCAGGGTGAACCGCCCTTCCAGGATGTGCCACACCGGCTTCCAGTAGACCCCCGTGGCTTCCATGGCCACGTGCGTGCACCCACATACCGCGAGCCATTCGCCCAGATCGAGCAGCCCGCGGGTGGTGGTGGACACCGGGCGATGCTGATACGTGACGGTCGCCCCCGTCGCGACCCGCACGCAGGCGGTGAGACTGGCGGCATGCACGTCCAAGCCGGCACACCGCGCATACAGGACTTCCATGTGACCTCCCTTCGTGAACGACGCTGGCATGGAGTCCGCGTTCAGCGAAATCTAAGAGATGCGCTCTCCGTTCTGAACGGCACGCAAGACGGGGTGCTCGCGGGGCTCCGGGTCAAGCTCACACACGGGCTCTCAGCACCAATGACGGGCCGACCTCTGCGTCAGCGCCGGCGACACTGTACCGTGTTTCATGTCCACGGGGTCCGTCGCAGACGGGTGGCGAGCTAACACCGCCTGCAGCTGACGGCGCCGGGGGCGGATAGAGATCTTTTGCTTATCCGGTTGTTTTCAGGACCGCCACCGTCAGCGAGCGGCGAACGGCCATTCCGCTCGGGGCTCCTCTTCGCCGTCCCAGGCGGCTCCAGAAGTTTCACGCCGGGTGCCCGTGGTGATCGGGGCGACCTCCGACGCGCGGGACACGCGTCAGACGTTAAACCGCCTCCGCAGGCCTCGCCGCCGCGCCGGCCACGAGTACGCGGAAGGTGATTGGCTAACCTGAGAGATGAACAGTCGGCTCACCGGGCAGCGGCTAACCCGAGCCGGCGCGGTGATCGTGAGGCCACGCCGAAGGAGGCGGTTTTCCCCGCGCGTCGGCGGGAGCCTCCGAGCGCCATGGGCACCCGGCGAAACGGCCGGGCCGACGTAGCTATGGCAGCTTGTACGCGATGATCTCGCCGGGCAGCGTGCTGCTGCTCACCGACAGGAGCACGTACTGCTTGCCCTTCAGCATGAAGGTCATCGGCGAGCCAGTCTGCGCGCCCGGCATGTAGACCGCACCCACCTCCGCGCCCGTGTGTTTGTCGTAGGCACGCAGCATGGCGCCGCGCTGCCCGGTCGGCGTCGTGAAGACGCCGCCTTCGCCGGAGATCACGAGCGTCTTCGTCACCAGCGTGCCGATGCCGCCGGAGCTTCCGCCGGCGCCGCCAGGCCGGCCCGTGCGCGGAATGGTGAGCCCCTTGAGCGCGGGATGGTTCTTCACGGAGTCCGGCGTCTCGCCGTGCGCGATCCGCCAGACAATCTCGCCCTTGTTGAGATCGATCGCCGTGATCCGCCCCCACGGGGGCTTGACGAGCGGCAACCCTTGCACGCTCAGCGCCCCGCCGCCCCCGCCGCCATCATCCCCGCCGCCGCTGTTGATGTAGTTCATGTCCGAGCGCTTCGGGTCGTTCACGAGCGAGAGCACGCGCAACAGCGTGTGTGAATAGACGTAGAGCATGCCCGTGTCGGGATCGAACGAGCCGCCCGGCCAGTTCGCGCCGTTTGGAATGTAGAGGAGACCCGCGTTGCCGCCCTGGTCGCGCGCGATCGGTGGTGTATAGACGGGCCCGATCTTGTACCGCGAGAGCGTTTTCAACCCCTCGGCCTTGAGCTCCGGCGTGAAGTCGATGACGTAGTCCGCGAGAAATCCCTGACGCTCGAACGGCGGCGGTTTGGTGGGGAATGGCTGGGTGGGCGAGTACCACTCGGTCGGGACTCCGCCTTTTTCGACCGGCCGCTCCTCGATGGGCCAGACCGGCTCGCCGGTCTGACGATCGAACACGAAGACAAAGCCCTGCTTCGTCGGCTGCGCGACAGCCTTGATCTTTCGGCCGTCGACGGCGATGTCCACGAGGATCGGCGCGCACGGAATGTCGTAGTCCCAGATGGGATGGTGAACGAACTGATAGTGCCAGATGCGTCTGCCGGTCTGCAGGTCGACGGCGACGAGGCTCTCGCCAAATAGGTTCTGCCCGGGGCGATGACCGCCGAAGTAGTCCCCGGTGGGGATTTCGACCGGCAGGTAGGCGATGCCCAGCTCCTCGTCCACCGTCATCTGCGTCCAGACGCCGGTGTTGCCCGTGTACTCCCACGACCCGTCGAGCCAGGTGTCGTTACCGAGCTCGCCGGGCAATGGAATCGTGTGGAAGATCCAGATCCGCTTCCCCGAGCGGACGTCGAAGCCCCGGATATAGCCCTTGGCGTTTTTCCTGCTGCGCGGCACGGCGCCGGCCCGGTGGGCCGCGCCGACGATCACGACGTTTTTCGCGACCACAGGTGCGCCGTTCCACGCGACCTCGCCTTCGATCGGATCGAGCTCCTGGTCGTCGTCTTTTTTGAGATCGACGACCCCATGGACGCCGAAATCCTCGAGCGGCCGGCCGGTCTTCGCGTCGAGGCCCACGAGCTGATAGCCGATCGTCACGTAAAAGATCCGCTCGTCGCCCTTGCCATCGGTCCAGTAGCCGACACCGCGTCCCGACAACCGCCGCGCGGACGCCTGGGCGCGCCGGCCTTCGTCGAGCCGATGCACCCACAACAGCTCGCCGGTGGCCGCGTCGATGGCTCCGGCCGCGAGCCGAGGTTGTCCGTCTTGAAGCGCCAGGCGATCTCGAGCTTGTTGAAATTGGCGGCGTTGATCTGATCGAGGGGGGCGTACCGAGTGGCCCCCAGGTCGCCAGCCCACGTCCGCCACTCCCCGTTCGTGGTGCCGTGTTGTGCCGAGAGGGCCGTCGCGCCCAGCAGGACGCAAGCGCCGAGAAGGCTTCTGGACACTAGATGCACGGTCTGCAACGGCTCATTGAGTGCCGTTTGCCCTGAGCCTGTCGAAGGGTGAACCTGGGCGTTCGTGGTTCGACAGGCTCACCACGAACGGTTGTAGAGATGCCTCGTGACGCCACATCACGTTTTCCGTTCGGCGTGAACCTTCACCATGGCGCGATTCAGGCTTTTGAGATTCGGCGCGCCGATCATGCCGAAGTTCCGGCCAAGCGTGGTTTGCAGCAGCTCGATCACGCTCTGCACACCTTCGGCTCCGTACGCCGCAAGCCCCCACATCACAGGCCTCGCGAGAAGCACGGCCTGTGCGCCGAACACGAGCGCCTTCAGGATGTCGGTTCCGCGCCGGAAGCTGCCATCGACGAGCACCGTGATCTTCGCGCCGACAAGGTCGACGATCGACGCGAGGACCTCAAGCGGCGCCCTGCCGGCCACCACGCCGCCGTGGTTCGACACGACGATGCCCCGCGCGCCTTGCGCGATCGCCGCGTTCGCGTCCTCGGGTGTCATCACGCCTTTGATCACGATCGGGAGGTCGAGACCCTGCCGGATCCGATCGACAGCCTTCCAATCCGCAGGCACCTTGGATGTCGCGCGGCCGGCATCAAGCGAGGCGCCGACGGTGACGCAGACGACCTTGCAGCCCGCCGCGATCGCCTGATCAACCTGCTTTCGTGCGCTGGCGTCCGCCGCGTACACCGAATACCACAGGGGCGTCTTGGCCTGTGCCGCAATCTCGGCGATCGGCACGCTCGAGCGGCTGCTGACGATGACTCCTGTCTTCGCCGCGGACGCGCCCCGCACGGTGGCCAGCTCGCCCTCAGCGTGGTACTGCCGCTGCTCGGCGACGGGGCCCACGAGGATCGGCGCAAGGTGCTTCTCCCCGAACAGGTCCACGCTCAAGTCGAGATCCAGCGTGGGGACCAGCATGCGCGGCCGAAATGTGATCCGGTCGAACGCCGCACGGTCGCTGCCCGCGATCGTCGAATACACGGCCGCAGGCAGCATGAGCTTGGCCACGTCCTCGAACTCGAGGGCGTTCACGAGCTCATCCCGTGGCGGACGTCGTGGCGGAGGTGTCCCCTTTGCTACCTGCCCGCGAGCAAGGGACGGGCCTTCGACTGCGCTCAGGCCGGGGCCTTCGACTCCGCTCAGGCCGGGGCCTTCGACTGCGCTCAGGCCGGGGCCTTCGACTCCGCTCAGGCCGGGCCCGGCGATGAGTCCCGCCACGCTCCCCAGCGCCTCGCGCCGACTGACTTTCAGGTTGCTCATGTGAAGTTCACCCTCACCGCGCGTCGGTCGAGCGCCGCCAATGTGGTGCGTCCGGTTCTCGCCATGGCCTCGAGGAACTCGGCCTGCAGGATTTCCAGCAGGCGCTGCACGCCCTGCGGACCGAAGGCTCCGAGGCCCCATCGTGGCGCGCGCCCGAGGCAAACCGCGCTCGCGCCGAGCGCCATCGCCTTCACGATGTCGCTTCCGCGGCGAAAGCCGCCATCGATCAGCACCGGGATTTTTCCGCCCACCGCGTCCACGATCTCCGGCAAGACCTCCAACGTCGACGGTCCGTAGTCCATCGATCGGCCGCCATGATTCGAGACGATGACCCCGTCGAAGCCGCGTTCGACGCACAGCTTGGCGTCTTCGGCGGTCAGGATGCCTTTGAGGAGAATCGGGATCTTGGTGAACGCCCGGATGTCATCGAGGTACTTCCAGGTGTACCAGAGCCGGGCAGGGATGACGCGGTACAGAGCCGGACCCTGCATCGGAGCCGGCGCCGCTGATCCACCACCGCGTCCGCCCCGACCCTGTTCGGGCGCACCGCCGCCCCGGCCACCAGAGGCGCCACGTGGGGTACCGCCGAGATTTCGATTGTGCAAGTCGCGCTCGTACCCGGTATCCGTTTGCTGATCGACCGTCACCACGAGCGCCCTCGCCCCCGCCGCCTGGAAGGTCTCGATCGTCTCGCGGCTGATCTTCAGATCCTGCACCGGATAGAACTGGGACCATCGTGGACCGGTGGCGGCCTGCGCGATTTTCTCAATTGGGATCGTGGAGCGACCGACCACGATCATGGGCGTCTTCGCGGCGGATGCGCCCTGGTACATCGCGGACTCGGCATCAGGGTGCAGGTCTCGCTGCGCGGCGGTGGGGGCGATCATGATCGGAAAATCCATCTTGATCCCCAGCACCTCGGTGGACGTCTGCAGCGCGGCGGTCGCCGCGCCCGGACGCTCGACGAGATCGACCCACTCGAACGCCTCGCGATTTCGGCGCAGCGTGAATTCTGACTCGCTCGCGCGGGCCATGTACTCGTATCGGGCCAACACCACGTTCGCGAAACAGATCGGCTCGAAGTCGAACGCGGTCATCATCTCGTCGAGCCCGGGCACCCGTTTGTGCCCTGTTATCGGATGCGGATCTCGTTGCGCGCGGAGAAGTGGCGAGCCAGCCAGCATCCCGGCCAATGCCAGGAGGGCCTGGCGGCGCGTGGGGCCATGGCGCCACCGGTTGTCGATCGTTCCCACGGAATCCTCTCCTGGTCGTGCCAGCCCTGATTTGCGGGCGCGATGGTAACACACACGAGCCCAGGCTTTCAGGGGACGACTACTCGGTAGTGGGTCAGATTGGTGTTCGCCCCGTTCGGCCGTGCGGAAAAACACGCCTTCGGCATCGCCTTTAATGCAGTTTTCAGTTCTCAGTAGTCAGTTTTCAGTTCGGATCTCGCCCGCAAATAACTGAAAACTGATGACTGATAACTGAGAACTACGCTACAGCGAAGTGAAAAACCCTTTAGCGACCCGCGCAGGTCAAGTTCTGACCTGCGCGGCAGTCTGGCCTGCGGCGCGTTTTTCCAGAACCGTTCTCGCGCGGCCTCAACGGGGCGAACACCAATCTGACCCACTACCGAGTAGTCGGCCGCCCGGGCGGATCGCGCGTTTTCGCTCGACGGCGAGTCTGAACACGCGCCGCTACCGATCGAGAAGAGGACCTGCAGCATGGAGGGCTGGAATGGATCGGGACACCACGCGCGTATGGAAGCGATCGAAATCCTGGTCGTGGGGATAGCGCTCGGGCGATGTGTACGGATAGCGACGCATGGCTCGAAACGGTATCGGCAGCGCCTCGTCTGGACTGGCCGAGTGCAGGTCCATTTCCTTGCTATAGCCGACGCTGTGGAGGAGGAAGGTGCGGCGAGTACGCGGAGGCAACGGGGGCAGCGCGGAGGCGTCAAACGACAACGCCAACGCGTCGCCGGGCCGTGACACGACGAATCGATCGTCCGCGCGCGCGACGAGCTCCGAGACGTCGCCCTCGCGCGTATAGCGTCCCGGCATGAGCTTCCACGGCGAGACGAACAAGATCCGGTCGTAGTCGTAGGCAAGCGGCTCGCGGCCGTCCGCGGTGATCTCCGCCGAGAAGCCCCGCCACGCCAGATTCGCGGAACGCCTCGCGAGCGCCCGTGGCGTCGGGACATCCGGGATCGCCGTCGCCACGAGTATCCGATCCCAATAAACCCGCATCGTGGTGACGATTCGGAATCGCCGGCTCTCACGCAGGAACGTGGTGATATCCACGACGAGCGTCTGCGGCCGGCCCACCGGCACGCCAACGTCAGGGTCGACGGTTCGCCACCGGCCGTCGGGACCCTCCGCCTGCAGCGCAGGCGGGCTGAGGCTCAGGCCCGCTTGATGCGCGGCCACGTTGTCGGACGAGAATGCGTAATCGGTCCAGCCGGTGAGCAGCAGCACGGTTCGTGCCCCGGCCGCGTTCGCAGGCAGAGCGCCCGCCGGAAGTTCAACCGTGACGGCGTGCTCGCGCGCGTAGCCCCGGATCGGCAGGAGCTCGAAATCGTCCGGATAACTCCGATCGAGGTGCGAAATCTTTGCGAGGACATCGTGACCGTGATCATCGATGGCGGCGATGGGCGCGTGCGCGTCCCGCGTGGCAAACAACCGGAAGGGTCGGGGCCTCGCTCGCATGCCCTCGTCGGGGTAGACCTCGACCTCTGCCGGGTGCGTCACGGCGAGCAGCTTGACCTCGTCCAGGAACAGGGCTTCTTCCAGCTCGTTCGTGACCCGGATCTCGACTCTGCCATCCCGCGGCTTCAACTGCTGGTCGGTCATCCGAACGTACTCATCCGGATCAGGAACGTTGCGCACGTTCGGGGCAACCCACGAGCCCATCTCGCCGCCACCGAGGAAGTCGGTCACGAACGCGAACCGCTGGCCGTTCCACGCGTAGAGATACGGGCATGACGAGGGTTTCCGATCCAGTTCCAGGATGCTCAGCCCGGCAGAAGGGACGGCCTCGCCCAGGTTCGTCTCCGTCTGGAGGATTCCGGCGGGCCACAGGATTCGGACGACGTCGGCCGCGCTGCGGCGCCCGAGCCCGAAGACCACGTCCGCCGGCGCCGTCGGCGGCGCCGTTGCGGCGGTCTCGAGCTTTTCATACAGGCTTCCCGCGCGGACCTCGACCTTGGCGCCCACGCCTCCACGGTTGCTGACTCGACCGGTGAGGCGGACGCGAAGCGACCGGTTTCGGTTCCCGCCATCGTTGCGCCAGATGCGCAACGCTCCGGTCTGCAGGCGGGCCACGACGTCGGTGTCCCCATCGAGATCGAGATCGCCGGATGCGATGGCGGTCACGCCGCCCGCGGCTCGAGCTCCGTCCTGCACCTCCTTTGAAAGCGCGCGACCAGTCTGCTCCTGCCACAAACGGCCCGCATTCCGCAAGACTCGCGGCCCATCGCGGGTGATGGAAAACACGTCGAGCAGACCATCGTTGTCGTAATCGAAGATCTGGGCGGCGGTCGTGTCTTGCGAGCTCGGCGGGGCGTTCTCGAGGCGGAAGCGCCCACGCCCGTCGCTGATGGCCCAGAGACCCGTGGCCGCCTCCCGACCGAAGAACGCGTCGGTGAACCCGTCCTTGTTGACATCACCCACCGCCATCGTCGTGTACGGCCCGCCGTCGGGCAGGCCAACCGACGCGGCGACGTCGACAAAAGAGCCGTTACGGAGATTGCGAAAAAGCCTCGGGCGCGTGCCGTGCGACGCGATCAAGAGGTCGATGTCGCGACGGTTGTCGAAGTCGGTCGGAGCCACCGCCACCACGGCGGCGACTCCATCGAGACCGGACGCCGTGGTGATGTCAGTGAAGGTGCCATTCCCGTTGTTCCGCATCAGTCGGCTTGTGGGACCTCCCACGAAGATATCGAGGTCGCCATCGTGATCGATGTCGACGAAGGCCGCTGAGCGGGCGACCGCAGGCAGGCCCGTCAGCCCGACGCTGGGATCCACCACGCGGAACACGCCGTTTCCGCCTTGGACAAACAGCCGCTGGCCGGTGGAGCCCAGGAGGAGGAGGTCGATTCTGCTGTCGTTGTTGAAGTCGCCCGCCACCGCTCCGGTCGTCGGGCCGCCAACCATCGCGAGTCCGACCTGTCGCGTCACGTCGACCAGGCGCGGGCGGTCGTTTTTCAGCACGCGCACGGTCGCTCCCGTGCTGATCACGTCAAGGTCCCCATCACCATCGATGTCCGCCAGCGTGACGCCACCAGTCGGCGATGCCACCTGCCCGAGTTGAGCGGCCTCCGACCGGCCGCCCTCGCCGTCGAGTAAGCTGGCCGTGGCATCAGCGAAGACGACCGGCGGTGGTTCCGTGCTCACCAGCTCCGGCTCGGCGCCTGTCGACGAGACGGCCTCCGCGTAGCGGCCTTGCTCCAGATAGTTTTGAGAGTAGGTAACGGAGTAGGCGCTGGCGCGCAGCTCCTGAAAGCGCTGCATGGCCGCCTGCCCTCGGTCGCGGCTGCCGGCCCTCACCAACGCGATCGCCCGGTTGTACGCGGCGGTCGCGTTGTATGGCTCGATCGCCAACGCCGACTCGCAGAGCGTCGCCGCTTCGGCGTACTTCCGCTGTTGGATGTACACCTGGGCCAGATTCACTTTGGCGCCGACATCCTGGCTATCCATCTCGAGGACGTGCCGAAACGCCGTGGCCGCCTCGTCTGGCCGGTTCTCGGAGCGGGCGACGAGGCCGAGCAGATAGGAAGGTTGTGGCGCGTCCGGATACTTGTCGCGCGCCGCGGCCGCTTGCGTGGTGGCTTCCTTGACGCTGCCAGCGTAGAAGAGCGCGATCGGCAGATTCAACCGCGGCAGCCGGAGTGACGGGTCCAGCTCGATCGCCTGTCGAAATGCTCCGACCGCTGCCTGATACGCGAATTGCTCGAGCAGCGCCACACCGCGGTTGTTGGCGCGATACGCAGCTTCGCGCCGGTCGTCCGGCTTCACCGCCTGCGGGTGATCGGATCGCCCCGCATGTCCTGTGAACAGCCCGACACCGAGAACCGCCATCAGCCAGCAGGAACGAGCGGCTTTGTTCATGAACGCAGTACAGCGACACTCCTGAGGCTGACGTAGTGGTCTAGGTCGGACCACTATCGGGCCAAAGTGGTGGGTGGAACGCCCGTCGGTCCGTAAGGCACGGCGCGGATGATACCTTTTCCCTCCTGGATCGTGATGGCCTGATTGGCGTCCGTCGCCGGAAGGGTTTCGACACGACCGTTCGGCCACGTGACGCGCAGGCCCGAGATCCTGGACACCGTCCCGAGGCCCAGTGTGAGGGGCAGCTCGCTTTGTGAGCAGTAGCTCGATCCGGTCTTCACCATCGCCCAGGGGCCAGGCTTGCCCCCAATGAGCGCTTGAATCTTCGTCCCAATTCCGTCCCGATTCGAGCTCGTGCCGATCGTCGAGACCCGCAGACGGTTCAGGTGGTTGCCCCCATCGTTGCGAAGCAGTCGGGGCGGCCCGTTGTTGGTCGTCACGAGCAGATCCAGATCACCATCCCGATCGAAATCGCCATACGCCGCACCGCGGGCGACCATCGCGCGCTTGAAGGCCGGACCGACGCGGTCGGTGACCTCGTCGAAGTGGCGCGACCCGAGATTGCGGAAGAGGTGGGGCGGTTGCGCATACTTGACCGTCGGCTGCACGCGTCCGATGTCATCGGCCACGTGGCCGTTGGCGGCGAAGATGTCCACCAACCCGTCGAGATCGTAGTCGAAGAAGAAACAGGCGAAGGTCAGGGTCAGGAGCGAGGCCTTGCCGATTGTGGTCGTGGGCGCTTCGTCGATGAAGAGTCCGGTGCCCTCATTCGTGTACAAGGCCATCATCTCGTTCGAAAAGTTCCCGATAATCAAACTCTGGCGCCCCGAGCCGTCATAGTCCGCCGCATCGACCCCCATGCCGGCCCGGGCCACGCCGCCTTCATTGAACGCCACGCCCGCCATCACGCCGACGTCGTTGAAGGTTCCGTCGCGATTGTTGTGATACAGCCGATTAGGCTGGGTGTCGTTCGCGATGAACAGATCCATCCACGCGTCGTTGTCGTAGTCGATGAGGGCCACACCCAAGGCCTTGGACGCGGGATCGTACAAGCCGGCGGCGCGCGTGACGTTCTCGAACGTCCCGTCGCCCCTGTTCCGATACAGCGTAGAGCTCTGGCCCACGTACGATTCCGGCGTGCAGTACGACTTCGTTGTCCCGTCCAGCGTGCAGAACAGGTCCTTCTGGATGGACCACTCGACGTAGTTGCAGACGAACAGGTCCAGCCGTCCGTCGCGGTCATAGTCGATCCAGGCGGCGCTCGTCGAAAACCCCGGGTCGCCGACGCCGGCGCCGTCGGTGACATCGGCGAACCGGGATCCACCAAGATTTCGAAACAAGCGGTTGCGCCCGAGCGCGGTGATGTAGAGATCGGCCAGGCCGTCGTTGTCATAGTCCGCGCTCGCAACGCCGAGCCCGTACAGCTCCACCTGCAGTCCAGACGCCGTCGTGATATCGGTGAAGGTGCCATCGCCCTTGTTCCGGTAGAGCGCGGAGAACGACGGTTTACCCTTCCGGCCCGGCCAATTCGTCGAGTTGACGAGAAAGATGTCCTGCCACCCGTCACCGTCGACGTCCAGAAAGGCCACCCCCGATCCCAGCGTTTCCGGCAGGTACTTCTTGCCGAACGCACCGCTGTTGTGACGGAAGCGAATACCGGACTTCGCCGTTACGTCGACGAAGGTGACCGAACCGAGGGCCTTCTGCGGGGACGAAGCAGGTTGGATGATGCCGCCAGCCACCAAACCCAACGACAGCATACAAGCCGCGCGGAGCATCACGGATACAGGGAGGGGAGCAGCGGGCCGGACCGGTGCTCGTGAATCTGCTGCCGCTCGTTGTTGTCCTCCGGATTGAGACGGCGGAAGTTCCCGGTGATGGCCTGCGAGGATTCGTCCGCCTTGAAGCGCAAATACAACACACGCTCCTTGTCGCCGTTGGCGGAATCCCCGAGCCCCTGGTAGCACAGCATGAGGTTGTAGTGTGCCTGCAGATCCTCCGGGTCGATGGTGAGCACCCTCTGGAACTGGACAATCGCCTCGTCGTAGCGCCTCTTCAGAAACAGCACGCGCCCGAGCTGGTTGAGGACCACGCGGTCCCGCGGGTACTGCGACGATGCGTGCCGGAGATGCGCGACGGCCTCATCGTACCGACCGAGCGCTTTGAGGGCCGTCGCCAGGAAGAAATGCGACTTGGCGAGCTGCGGATCCACGTCGAGCGCCGCGCGCAGCACCTGCTCGGCGCCGGCCATGTTCCCTTCCTGGATGCGCGCCCGACCCACGTTGACCCAGCCGTCCGCATAGCCCGGCTCCATCCGGGTCACCTCGAGAAAGACCGACTCGGCGCCCTTGATGTCGCCTTGCAACAATAACCCGATGCCGTAGTCGTTCCAACGCTCGCGCACCGACGGGTCGAGCAGGCGTTGCGCTTCTCGACGCGCGGCGTCTTCGGGAAGGACCGTCAAGCTCGCTCTGTTTTCGGCCATCACGGTGATGGGGACATCCGGGACGGCTTTCAGCCGGCCCGAGACCCGCGACGTATCCCCCACGAACACCCATCGGCCATCGTCGTACCCGGGAGCGAGCGGAAACCGCGGCTGACCGGGATCTCGCACTCCCGCAAACGCCCACTGTGTGTTCCACCAGGCAAATTTTCGGTAATTGACTTTCGCCGTCAGGAAGATCCGATCGCCGGCGTCCGAAGGGATATCCAGGCGATAGTGGATCGTATCGGCGGCACCGGGAGGAATGAGCCGAACGTACGCGACCGATCTGGCCGCCCATGCGTTTCGCTTGTTGATGCGGTTTCCATGCTCGTCGAGCAGCAGGCTGCGATAGAAATGTGCTCCCGGATCGACAGGGCCCGATCCATTCTCCAGCGCGCCGCTGTGGAACACCTTGCGGCCGCGATCGTCGACCGCTTCCAGCTCGACCCACACGTCAAACGCATCGACAGTGCCGGCGGGGAAGAAGTGACCCACTTTCCGCGTGCGGACGACCACTTCCAGCCGGACCGATTCCCCCCGGTGGACTGACACCGGCACCTTCCCGAGGGGGCCGACGACTTCGGCGGGGGCGGTCATCAGCGCCCGCTCGGCGCCAAAGGCCATCGATTCCTCGCCCACAGCGAACGTGCTGGCGATCTGAGTCTCGGCGCCCTCCCGACCTCCAATCTCCGCTCCGGCGGCTGGCGCGCCAGCGCGGACGATGCCAAAGATGTCGACGCTGACTTGCCCGTCTTTCAGGAAGGCCTGAACGGCGGTGAGCTGAGCCGAGTCACCGTTGACAAACGGCAAGGCGGCGTTTGCCGCCGGGAAGCGGTGCGATCGGATCCTTCCGTTCCTCGCCGCCGGGTCGTTCGAATCGACCAGCGGCATGTGGCAATCGGCGCACTTCTGCGACTTGGGCGGGTAATAAAACGAGCGGGCGCCCTCACCTGAGACGCCGGACGCCTGCCAATTGTCATAGTCGTTGAAGCCGCGGAACCACCGGTACGCATTGACCGGCACGTCGAGGTGGACCTTGTGGCAGGTCGAGCAGAACTCCGGCGTCTGCTCGCGGTGGAACGGCTTCAGGAACGTCTCACGATGAGGCTCCGGATCCAGCTCCAGGAGCTTGTCGTGCACCGCACGCAGGACGGGGTTGTGGCTGACGGCCAGGTCGTGCAGCGGCGGGTACTCGATCTCGAAATCCCCCTGCCCCATCGTGCTCCTCACGCGCGTGATGGAATGGCACGACGTGCACGCCAGACCCGCGTGCGCTTCGGGGGTCTCGATCTGCTCTTTGATAGGCCGCTCGAAACGGCCGTTGAAAAAGACCGCGTGGTCGTGGCAACCGGCGCACCATTTCGAGGGCCGGGTGCCGACGACGTCCTGCATGTACTCGACCGACTTGCGGTACCACTGGTTGTTGAACGACGAGAAATGATGCGCCGACGAGCTCCACTGCTCGTAGACGTCGCGATGACACCGCCCGCAGTTCTCGCTCGTGAGGAAAAAGTTGGCGGGGATGATACCCCGGACGTTTGTATCGGCGGACGAAGGGAAGAACGGGCTCGTGGGGCCGCTGCCTTCCTGATCCATGCTGGACGGCACGACCGTGGGGTTCTCGATGCGATAGGCCTGACGACGATCTTCGCTGCGGCCCAGACGCAAGACGAGCGCTGCGCCGGCCGCGATGATCGCCGCGGAGACGGCCAGCCGAACCAGCAGGGCCGCGGCCCGTCCCTGCGACACCGCCCGCCAGAGATGAATGGTCACCAACGCCGCGCCGGCAGTCGACGCGAGGATGTGCGCCTGCAGCAGCGCGCGGTACGGGCGCGTCGCCCCGAACACCAGAACAGCCACGCCCAGGATCAGCCCAAGCGCGAGGCCCAGCACACCGGCAGTCAGGAGCGAAGACGAGGCGCGAAGCCCGCGCCACGCGAACCGGCGCGCCAGGATCACCCCCAGGCCGAGGCCGACCAGCGGGTGCACGCCGACGTTCATGAAATAGAACACCGACGCGTGCGCGAACGCGGCAAGGTAGGCGGAGTTCAGAAGCAGCGCAAAGAACCCGGCGAGGACGGCGGGCGATACGGAAGGCCGCGATTGATCGGGGGGCATGGGAACCCTGTACCTAACGCCGCGTCACGCCTTGGGCAGACGGTCAGCGTGGGCGCGGTCTCGGTTCAGATTCTATCTTCCGAGGTGCCTGTCAAAGAACCGGGCGATTTCCTCGAACGCTTCCTTGGTCTCGGGCGCGGTGCCGTCGCGCATGTAGTGGTTGCGATTCTCGGGCGGGATGACCTGAGGGGTCACCATGTAGGCTTTCACGCCGTTCACCATGAGAGGTTCCGACGTGACGCCGAACCGCTCGCGAAGCGCCGGGAGACCCCGGCCGGCTGAGGGCGCGGACATCGCTTTCCACTCCTCAGCCGACTTTGGCAGGAGGTTCCAGTTTGAGCTGAGCGGGGCTCCAATGAGCGCTTGCATCTCGGGGCTGACGGTCGTCGGGACCGGCACGGTACGAGCCGGCACTTCCAGCGGTCCCGGCGCGGGCCTCTGGACCTGCCCTGAGCGAGCCTCGGCGAGTCGAACGGCCTCCTCGATCAGAGAGACACCAATCGCGACCGCGAGAACCGCCAGTCCGAACGCAACGCGATCAGTGACGTGCAACAAAGCCTTCATGGCACCCTCTCCGATATCGCGTATGACGCGGACGGGTAGCAGGTCAGTTTGGTGCTCGCCCCTATCGGCCGCGCGGAAAACACGCCTTCGGCGCCGCGCTGAGCGACCCGCGCCGGTCAAGTGCTGACCTGCGCGGCAGTCTGGCCTGCGGCGCGTTTTTCCAGAACTGCGCTCGCGCGGTCTCAACCCGGGGTCCCCGACTCCGCTCTTCGAGCTTCGCCGGGCCGCCGAAGCCTTGCGCGAAGGCGGCTGCACCCCGCCAAGCCTCGCGCTCGCGGGGCCCCTTCCTCCCCGCTCCGCGCTTCGGCCTTATCTGATTTGCAGTCTCACCGCCTGTTCGGCCAGCGGGAGGTAATGGTCTCACAACTCGACGGGCGGCGGGCGGATAAATGTAATGGATTACATTCTAGGCTCCGGCGGGTCGACCGATTCGCGTTCGCCGGGGCTCCGGCGAACTTTGGCGGCGGCGGGCGCGTGACGGGAAGGGAGAGATCCCCCTTGCGGGGTCTGCGGTTTCGTGGTAGGGTCCGCCCACAATGGGTCGGTACACCCGGCGACCGCATGTAATCGATTGCAGATAGGCAGGAAGGGGAGGCCCGACATGGACAACAGGCGCTGCACGTGGGCACGGGCCGTCGTCGTCGCGCTGCTCTGTCTGGCAGGCGCAGCCCCCGCCTTTGCGCAGGCCGGGGGCGGGACCGGCATACTCACCGGCACGGTCGTCGACAGCACGGGCGCCGCGCTTCCGGGCGCCACCGTGAACGCGACCGAAGCGAACACCGGGTCCGTTCGAACGGCGGCCTCGAACGACTCGGGGGTGTTTCGCATCCCCGCGTTGAATCCGGGCCGATACGCCCTCAGCGTCGAGCTCGCCAGCTTCAAGACCGTGACCGTCGTCGACATCAGTCTGCTGAGCTCGGAGATACGCGATCTGGGCAGATTGACGTTGGAGATCGGGGGGCTCACCGAGACCGTCTCGGTCACCTCCGAGGTCACCCCCGTGCAGACCGCGTCCAGCCAGCTGCAGAGAACCGTGACGGGCGAGCAGCTCACGATGATTCAGGTGAAGGGCCGCGACATCTTCGGCATGATGAAGATCCTGCCCGGCGTTGTCGATACGACCTTCAGTCGCGACTTCGCCTCGTGGAGCTCGGGCCGCGGCCTGAGCATCAACGGCGGTAACTCGCTGAACAAGAACACGACGATCGATGGCGTCCCGGTCGGCGAGGAGGGAGGCGACGGCACCACGCACATCACCCCGAACATCGACGCGATTGGCCAGGTGACGGTCATTACCAGCGGCTACACGGCCGAGAACGGCCGCCAGTCGAGTGGCTTGATCAGCATCGTCACCAAGTCAGGGACGAGTCAGTTCAGAGGTTCGGGCTGGTACAACGCGCGGCGCGACGAATGGAACTCGAACGACTACCTGCGCATCAAGCAGGGCGCCTCGAAGCCCTTCTTCGAGGTGAACATCTCGGGCTACAGCATCGGCGGACCGGTGGTGATTCCGAAGTTGATTGACAGCCGCGCGGGCCGGAAGAAGGTCTTTTTCTTCCTGTCGCAGGAATTCACCGACGACATTCGCCCGACCGCTGTCACCCGCACGAACTTGCCGACCGCGCTCGAGCGTGCCGGTGACTTCTCCCAGACCCGCCGGACGTCGACGAACCCGGCGATCAACGGCACCCTCCAGGTGATCATCGACCCGCTCACCGGGCAGCCGTTCCCCGGCAACGTCATTCCCCCGGAACGGTTCCATGCGATGGGCGTGAAGATGCTCAACCTGCTGCCGCTCCCCAACGGCATCCTGAACCGAGCGGTGAACCAGGAGTGGACCTCGAATGACGCGCAGGATGTGACGCCCATTCACAAGCGCAAGAACTTCGTGATGCGGGTCGATACGGTCCTCGGCCCGAGCATGCGCTTCAGCACCAGGGCCCTGTTCGACCGCGACGACAGCATTACGTTCAACCGAGTGGCGCCGGGCATCGGCTCGGTCAATAACATGTTTCCCGGGGATCTGCTGACCGCAGGCTTCACTCACGTGCTGAGTGACTCCATGGTCAACGAGGCCACGGCGGGCTTCTCCCACAACCACTGGGGTTTCCGGGTAGGCACAGGAAGTCTCAATCCCGCCGACTACACGGACATGTACCGTCAGAACATCGGCCTCGACCCGCCGCGGTTGGAGCCCTACGGGCCCTATGGCGCTCCGCACTTGGGCCGGATCCAGACGGACGAGTATCCGTACCTACCAGACATGCTCTACAGCGGCGGCGATCGGTCAGGGCTGGGGTCCTATCGGCCGAGCGGCGGCAACGGGCCCCTGCCGAGACGGAATGAGAACTATCGCTATACGTTCCAGGACGACCTGTCGTGGACCAGGGGCCGCCACAACCTCAAGTTCGGGTTCTTCATCGAGCGCGACAGCAAGACCGAGCCCGGCTCGAACAACTACAACGGCGTCTACAACTTCGGCCACAGCGCCGACAACCCGCTCAGCACGGGCAACGGGTATGCGAACGCCCTGCTCGGCGTGTTCACGAGCTACACGGAACTGACGAACCGTATCGATGCGGAGGTTCGGCATTGGCAGGCGGACGGCTACGCGCAGGACAGCTGGCGCATCACACCACGGATGACCCCCGATCACGGCCTCCCTGTGACGCACGCCGGTGCGGTGTACGAAGCCAGAAACATGAACTCGGCCTTCGACCCCAAGCTGTGGGATCCCCGGCAGGCCGCGATCCTCTATCGACCGGTGTGTACGACCGGCGTCGCCGGCAACCAGGCGTGCTCTGCAGCCAACCGAAGAGCGATCGACCCGCGCAATCCCGGCGTGTTCCTCTCACAAGCCTACGCGGGCAACATCGTGCCTGGCACCGGCAGCATCACCAACGGCATGTTCGCCGGGGGCCTCCCCGGTGAGAAAGCCGGCTGGTACTACAACATGCCTCCCGTCTCGTGGGCGCCGCGCGTCGGGTTTGCCTGGGATGTGTTCGGCGATGGCAAGACCGCGATTCGCGCCGCAGGGGGGATTTTCTACAACTTCATCAACCGCAGCCAGTATCTGTATAACGGCGGCCCCCTGATTGCCAGCACCCGGACCGTCCTCAATGCGTCGATTGATGATGTGCAGGATATCGCACGAGCGGGCACGTTCCTGGAGAGTCCTCAGACAGGCAATTTGCCGGGCGGGGCGCCGTTGATCGTGCATGGCAATCAGATGCCGCAGGGCAAGCTCCAACCCGAAAAGAACTACCAGGCGAACGTCGCGTTCCAGAAGGATATCGGCTTCGACACCGTTGCCGAGGTGGCGTGGGTCGGCAACTTCGGGCGCCACTTCTGGCGGATCAAGACGGGAAATAACATCCCGATCTATGCCTACGCGAATCCGGCCAATCTGTTCCGCAACGAACCGATCAACGCCAACTTCCTCCGGCGGGATTATCCGGGTCTGGGGCAGACGCGCTACCTGACCACGGACGACGACATCCTGAACTACAACGCCATGCAGGTCAGCGTCCAGCGGCGCCTGCACAGGGGCTTGCAGATGGGCCTGGCGTACACGCTCTCCAAGGCCGAGGGGATCCAGGGTTGGGATTTCGCGACCGAGGAGCTGTACGGGAAGCAGGGCATCCGCGATCGGTATTACGGGCCACCGTCCGCCTCACAAAACCAGGATCGCCGTCACATCCTGGTCGTCCACTACAGTTACGCGATCCCGAATCCCGCCAAGGACGTCCCGATCCTCAAGCAAGCGCTGGACGGCTGGGAGGCCGCGGGCGTCACCCAGTTCACGACCGGCAACCCCCTCGACCCGGTCTGCGGCACCAACCTCAGCGGCGTGGCGAATACCGACCCGTCGCTGACCGGCCTGTTCATCGCAGCCTCAACGAACGCGTCGAACGGGCGGTGCGAGTTGACCGGCGAGCCGATCTTCAGCGGGTACACGGTGGACTCGAGCTTGCCGTTCGAGGACCAGGCGCACTTCAATGTGAATGCGTTCCGCCGGCCTCTGCCGAACGGCTCCATCGGGAACTTCGGCAATGCTCCGCTAGGCATGCTGCGGCATCCCTCCTGGTGGAACTGGGACTTCACGCTGTCGCGACGGCTGCCGGTCAAGGTGGGCCGGAACGGCAATCTCCGAATACAGATCCAGGCGTACAACCTCTGGAACCAGGTCCAGTTCACGAGGCTGGACGCGACGTATTTGTTCACCGCGGACGGCCAAACTTCTCCGGACACGGGCAAGTACAACCAGACGACCAACCCGAGGAATATCGGGATCACGCTCCGGCTCGATTTCTAGCACGGGCGTGAGCGTCGATCGCTGAGACAGGCTGACCCCGGTCGCACCCCACGGTGCGGCCGGGGTTGTTTCGGCACTCAGTACCCCAGCGCCAATCCATCCTTGCGTGAATCGGAGCCGCCCAGCAGCGCGCCGGTGGCCGGGTCGATCATGATGGCCTGACCGCCGCCCATCAGCGCGCGGTGCGTCAAGCCGGGTCCCGGCATGACGCGCTCGTGGCCTCGCTGGATGAGATCACGACGCGTGAGGGGGATGGTCACTTCTTCACGTACTTCTTCACCGCGCGGGGGCCAACCTCCGCGCCGTAGATGTTGCCGGCCGCATCCGCCGCCACGCCCTCCGCGGCGCTGGTGCCGGTGGGGTTCTTTTCTGGATCCGGGACGAAATACATCACCTTGCCGTCTCTGACGCTCCCGATCCGCAGACCACGCTTCCAACCAGGATGGTTGGCGTCACTCGACTCCGAGTCGACGCCGTACAGCATGTCGTTCTTGTCGATGAAGATCCCGCTCAACCGGCTGAACTGCTTCCACTCCTCGAGGAACGTGCCTTCCTGGTCGAAAATCTGGAGCCGGAGGTTGCCACGATCGGCGACGAACAGGCGCCCTTTCGAATCGAAGGCGAGGCTGTGGGGCGTTCGGAACTCGCCGGGCCCCGATCCGAGCTTGCCCCACTCCTTGATGTACTTGCCATCCTTCGTGAACTTCACGATACGGGCGTTCGTCTCCGGCTTCGCGTTCCGGTTCTGACCGCTGTGGCCGTCGCCGACGAAGATGTCACCGTTCGGCGCCGTCACGACATCGTTCGGCTCGTTGAACGTGTCGGGACCGTTGCCAGCCGCGCCCGCCTTGCCCAGCGCCATCAGAACCTTGCCGTCCGGGCTGAACTTGACGACCTGATGCCCCTTGCCGTCTCGCCTCGGATCCTTGCCGTCGGGACCTTGCGCATCGGTGATCCAGACGTTGCCGTCCCGGTCCACGTGGATGCCGTGAGGAAAGAGGAACATCCCGGCGCCGAAGCTCCTCGCGAGCTTTCCCGACTCGTCGAACTTCAAGATGGGCGGCAGGTTCGACCCGACGCAGCTGTTCGCGCCGCACCGCTCGGCGACCCAGATCGACTTGCCGTCGCGATCGATGTCGACGGCGCTCGTCGATCCCCACGTCCGGCCTTCCGGCAGCTTGAAATAGTTCTCCACCGTCTGGTACGGATTCGGGAGATCGTTGACCGGTTGGACCGTGCTCTGCGTGTGCGCGCCCGCCGCGAACACGACGACGAACGCGAGGAGGACGAAGCTGGGATGACGGGCTGACATAACCACCTCTTCGCCGAAGGGCCGACCTGAAGGTCGGCCTCTACGGGTTTGAAAGCGTCACTGCGAGGTGCCCTGTTTCCTGACGTACTTCTTGACCGCACGCGGACCGACTTCCGCGCCGTAGATGTTGCCCTGCTGATCGACGGCCACGCCCTCGGCCGCGCTGGTGCCGCGGAAGTCGGGCGCGTTCTTTGTTTCAGGATCCGGGATGAACATCGTGACCTTGAGGTCGCTGAGCTTCCCGATTCGAATCCCTCGCCTCCACTCGGGACGATTCGGGTTGACCGAACCCGACTCCGAATCGGCGGAGTAGAGCGTTTCGTTCTTGTCGATGAAGATCCCGCTCGGCCGGCTGAACGCCGTCGTCTGGGCGATGAACTGCCCGTCCTGGTCGAGAACCTGCACGCGGTTGTTGCCGCGATCGCCGACGAACAGCCGTCCCTTCGAGTCCATCGCGAGCGCATGCGGCTGGTCGAACTCGCCCGGGGCCGTGCCTTTCTTGCCGATCGACTTGATGAACGTGCCGTCCTTGGAGAACTTCAGGATTCGCGAGTTGGCTCCGCCATGTCCTTCTGAAACGAAGATGTCGCCGTTCGGCGCGACGAGAACGTCGTTCGGCTGATAGAAGTACTCCGGGTCGGCCGCACCGCCTGGCTTCCCCAGCGTCATCAGTAGCTTGCCGTCCGGGCTGAATTTGAAGACCTGATGGCCTTTCGTCGCGTCGGCCGGCGGTCCCATGCGGCCGCCGCCACGGCCAGCCTGCTCACCGGCACCGCGACCGACGCCAGCAGCGGCCGCTCCTAGAGGCGGTGTCCCCGCTGCGGCGCCGCCCGCCGCCGGCTGACCGACTCCCGCGCCGCCGCGCGCCGGCTGCGTCCCGTTGTCCTGGCCGTCCGTCACCCAGACGTTACCGTCCCGATCCACGAAAATGCCGTGCGGGAAGATCAGCATCCCGGCCCCGAAGCTTCTCACCAGTTTTCCCGACTGGTCGAACTTGAGAACCGTGTTGAACTCCGACATCTTACCGGTCGCTCGATCGAGGCAGCTGTTGGCGCCGCACCGCTCGGCGACCCAGATCGACCGGCCGTCCTTGTCGATCTCGACCGCGCTCGTCGAGCCCCACGTCCGCCCCTCGGGCAGCTTGAAGTAGTCCGCGATCGTCAGATACGGGTTCGGTGCGTCATTGGTCGGCTTGACCGCCTCCTGCATGTAGGCCCCCCCGCCCAGCATGGTGACCACCGCCAGAACGACCATTGCCGGCGTGAATCCGACTCGACGTGCATGCGACATCACAGCCCTCCAGAATGGAAAGCGGTAGGTTATGGGACATGTGCCGAACAATCAAGAGGCACGTATAATCCGGGACCACCCGCAGCAACCTCGCTGGAGGCCGTATGCGCCGCATGACCATCTCTTTGTCGGCCCTCGCCGTCATCGTCTTTTCCGCCGCCGCGGCGGGCGACCGGATGCAGTCGCCGTCGCCCGGCACCGCGCCGTCGCCGCGCGTCCGCGCACGCGATCTCGGCATCGCCGTCGGCATCTACCCGCCGGGACCCGCCAACGCCATCACCGACGTCACCGGCGTCCTGGTCGGGCACTCGACAATCGTTCGCGGCAGCGGCGCGCTCAAGGTGGGGGAAGGTCCGGTGCGGACCGGCGTGACGGCCGTCCTGCCGCGGAAAGACGTGTGGTTCAACGCCGTCTTCGCCGCGACCCATACGCTGAACGGGGACGGCGAGATGACGGGCGTGCACTGGATTCGGGATCTCGAAACGCTCGCCCACCCGGTGCTCATCACGAACACGGCGAGCGTCGGCGCGGTCCATGACGCCGCGATCGCCTACATGAACGTGCGACACCCGAACCGGAGCTGGGGGTTTCTGCCCGTCGTCGCGGAAACGTGGGACGGCCGCCTCAACGACATCCGCGGCCGGCACGTCCGCGAGGAGCACGTGTTCGCGGCGCTCGATGGCGCGAAGGGCGGCGCAGTTGCCGAAGGCAACGTCGGCGGCGGAACCGGGATGGTGTGCTACAGCTTCAAGGGGGGTATCGGCACCTCCTCGCGTCATCTGCCGTCGGAAGCGGGCGGCTACACCGTCGGCGTGCTCGTGCAGGCGAACTTCGGCCGCCGCGATCAGCTCGTGGTCGACGGGGTCCCGGTCGGTCGCGAGATTCCCGACCTCCGCGCCACCGTTGCCGCTCGGGATGGCGTGGGCGCCGAGGCCCGTGAAGGGTCCGTCATCGTCGTCATCGCCACGGATGCGCCGCTGTCGTCCAGGCAGCTCGAGCGGATGGCGCGCCGCGCGAGCCTCGGTCTGGCGCGCACCGGCTCCGTGTCGGGGAACAGCAGTGGGGATATCTTCGTCGCGTTCTCGACGGGCAACGTGATCCCGCTCGAAAAGCCGCCCCGCACCCTGCAGGTGTCGCTGCTCTCGACGGACAACGTCGAACCGCTGTTTCGCGCTGTGGTGGAGACCACCGAGGAAGCCGTGCTGAACGCGCTCACGGCCGCCGAGACCATGACGGGCGTCAACGGCAATACGGTCTACGGGCTTCCGTACGACCGGCTCGCGCAGGCGATGGCGAAGTACGGGCGCCCGATCAAAGTTCCCGGCCGCTAGCGGTTCGTAGAGCTAAAGAGGTTGTGCAACAACCCGTTTTACCATGGAGTCCACAGAGACCACGGAGAGAACCCTATTGTTCTCTGTGTGCTCTGTGAGCTTTGTGGTGATCGTGGGGCATTTTTTTCGGCAGGCCGCCAGGTCAGCAGGACACGCAGCGGTGGTTGTTCTTCGCGCCCATGCCCTCGAGCAGCTTGATCGTTTCGGGGAACGGCTGAATCCGCTGCACGGGCCCGTTGGCCATGTCGACCGTGGTCCGGCCCTCACGGCTGACGGCCATGACGTCGGCGCCTTTGGAGACGAGGTAGACGATCATGTCGTTGTCGCCACGCGCGGCGGCGTGATGCAAAGCGCTATTGCCCTCGTGGTCGCGCGCGTTGACGTCGACGTGCAGCCCGTCGACGAGATACTTGACCGCGGCGAGCTGGCCGCCGGGGGCGAACCGGTGAGAGTTCGCGGCGAAGCCCTCGCCGTACCCGACGCCCGCGGCCGCCAGGAGCGGTGGCACGCCCTGCGCGCCGACCGGCACCGGCGGGAGCCCGGAGACGTCCCTGGCCTCGCGCTCCTGGTCGCCCGCGCGCGGCCGCCCCGGGGTTCTCATCGTCCAGATGTTCGGGTCGGCGCCGTACGCCACGAGCAGCTTCATCGCGTCGACATCGGCCGCATAGGCGGCGCGCCAGAACGCCGTCGCGCCCGCCTCGTCCACGCCGGAGAGGTCGAAGTTGTAGCCGGAGTACCACACTTTCTTCGTCACGCGGGCGTTCGGATTGACACCTTTTTCGAGCAGCGCCTTCATCAGATCCAGATACGTCGTCTGCTGCTGTTCGTAGGCGCGAGGCTGCGGGTACAGCGCTTTCGGGGCCCACTGACAGTTGATGGCGCCGTAGAGGGCCGTGACGCCGTTGTCCTCGATCAGATTCGGATCGGCGCCCTTGTCGAGCAGGAGCTTCGCGAGATCGAAGTGTCCGTTGATGGTCGCGATGATGATCGGCGTAATCTTGTCACCCGCGCTCCGCTGGTTGATGTCGGCGCCTGCGTCGACGAGCGCCTGCACCGCGTCTGTCGAGCCCTGCCGCGCCGCGATGTGCAGAGGCGCAAGACCACCGTGGTAGCCGACCTGCTCGGGATACGTCAATCTGCGATCGACCCCCGGCACCTGCGGACCACCGCGCCCACCACCACGGCCTCCCCGGCCCGGCGCCGGCGCTCCCTGTGGTTCGGTTGGTGCCGGCGCGGCGGCGCCGCGCTGTCCAGGCTGGCGGCTGGCCTCGGCAGGCTGGCCCGCCGCCGGTTGCGCACCCTGCTGGGGTTCGGGCTGCCCGCCGCGGCCGGCGCGACCGCCCCCGCCGCCGCCCTGCTGCGCGAAGCGTTCCAACTCTTCCCGTGCGAACTGGGCGAGGTCGAGCACCTTCGTCGTCGTCTTGAGGTCGGCGCCGTGTGACGCGAGCGCGCGGATCACGTCCGCGCGGCCGTACGCGGCCGCGAAGGTCAGCGCCGTCTCGCCTTTGGCGTTCTCCGCGGCGTTCACATTCGCGCCGCGACCGAGCAGCGCCTTCACCGCGTCGACCTTGCCGGATGCCGCCGCCAACATGAGCGGGGTCGTACCGTTCGTCGTGGTGGCGTTCGGGTCGGCGCCCGCGGCGACGAGCGTCTCGATCATGGCCGCGCTGCTGCTCTTGCTGGCGAGGAGGAGCGGCGTGTAGCCGCCGAGTCGCGTGGTGGCTCTGACGTTCGCTCCCGCGTAGAGCAGAATCTTCACGATCTCCACGTCATCTTTGGTCGCGGCCCAGTGAAGCGCCGTCATGCCGTCGGCCTGGGCGGAGTTCACGTCGGCGCCGTCCTTCAACAGGGCGCGAACCGCGTCCCTGTTGCCCAGCATGGCGGCGTCGGCGACGGGCGTGCTGACCGGCGCCGCCTGCATCAGCGCCGAGAGCCACAGCGCGGCGACGGCGCTGACGGTGAGGCCTTTGACAAGCATGCTTCGCACCATTTCCAGAACTCCTCTTTACTGCGCATGGGGGTTCCCCCACGCGTTTCACGCGCTTCGCGCGACGGTCTTTGGAGCTTGTGAAACAACCCGTTTTACCACAGAGCCCACAGAGACCACGGAGAGAACCCTATTGTTCTCTGTGAGCTCTGTGGTGATCGTGGGCATTTTTCTCAGGCTCTTTGGTCTTGGGCGTGGCTCCGCGGGCTCAGGCCTTCGACGATTCCGTCGTCTCGGTCGGCACGGACGTGAGGTCGAATTCGGCGGTGCTGTCGCCGAAGGTCTTCAGGTCGTCGAGTCCGAGACCGTGAAGCAGCGTCAACATCACGTTGGCCATCGGGGTCCCGTCGGCGGCCTTGAGGTGGAGGTTCCCTCGCAGCTTGCCGCCAGCGTGCCCGGCCAGGAACAGCGGCACCCGCTTGTGGTTGTGAATATTCGAGTCGCCCATCGGCGAGCCGTAGAGCACCAGGCTGTTCTCCAGCAGGTTGGTGTCGCCGTCGGGCGTGTTCTTCAGCTTCTCGAGCAGATACGGCACCAGGCTGACGTGGTACCGGTTGATCTTCGCGAAGTCGAGGATGCGGTCCTCGCGCTCGCCGTGATGCGACGCATTGTGGAAGCCGGTCCTGTTGCCGCTCTCTGGATAGGAGCGGCCCGAGGCGTCGCGCCCCAGCTTGAACGAGAAGACGCGGGTACTGTCGGACGCGAAAGCGAGCACCTGCAGGTCGAACAACAGCTTGACGTGCTCCTCGAACGAGTCGGGCACGCCGATCGGCGCGTCGGGGAGATCCCGCGGCTCGCCACTCGAGTTCCGGGCCTCGACCTGCTGGATCCGGCGCTCGATCTCGCGGATGTCGTCGAGGTACTTGTTCAACCGCGCCCGGTCGCCGGGGCTCAGCTCCTTCCGCACCTGGGCGACCTGCTCGGCGATCCAGTCAAGGATGCTGCGGTCGGCGCGACGGTTGGCGCGGCGCTCTTCGGCCGTGGCGCCGACGCCGAACAACTGATCGAAGACAACGCGCGGGTCGCGCACCATCGGGAGCGGCTGCGTGGGGGAGGCCCAGCTGATCGTGTCGGTATACACGCAGGAGTAGCCGTAGACGCACCCGCCCGCCTGGTCGACGTTCTCGACCGACAGCTGCATCGACGGGATTGGCGTGTCCTGCCCGAACCGCTGCGCGTAGAGCTGATCCAACGACGTGCCCGCGTGGACGTCGGACCCTTGGGTCTGCTTGGGGTGCGATTGGGTCAGGAACACGGCGCTCGATCGGAAGTGGTCGCCGCCGATTTCGGGCAGCGCGAACGCCTCGGCGTTGCGGACATCCGTGTTGCTCACGATCGTTACGTAGTCACGCAACGGCTCGAGTGTCGCCAGGCTCGTGGGACCCAAATCGAAGGTCTGCCCGACGCCGGCGGGCGCCCAGAGGTTCTTCTTGATGCCGAAGGCGGTGCTGCCGGCCGAGCCGTGCACCATCTCCATGCAGAGGAGCCGCACCTTTGGCGAGCCCGCCGCAGTCTTGGCCCACGCCGTGCCCGCCGGGACCATCGCATCCAGGAATGGCAACGCCACGGTCACGCCCATGCCCTTCAGGACCGTGCGACGCGAAAGATGCTTCTGCTCGATATACATGACGCCTCCCTACCTGTTCTTCTCGGGACGTCCGGGTGATGGAGCTTCTTCGGTCAGGACGGCTTCCGCCTGGCTCATCTGGAACGCCGCGCTGTTGATGATCCCAAGGGCCAATGACGAAAACCGGTTGTCACTCTGCGACGCCTTCTTCACGATCGCGCGGATCGCCGGCTGATCGAAATACTCGACCGGACGGCCGAGCGCGTACGCCATCAGGTTCTCGGTGAAGTTGAGGAGCACCGAGTCCGAATGGTTCAAGAGCGCGCGGCGCAGGCTGGCGGGGCCGTTCAGATCCGTGCCGTCGTACAGCTTGCCCGACGGATCCACGACGACGCCGTTGTCCCTGATCCGCCACGCGCCGACAACGTCGAAATTCTCGAGCGCGAGGCCGAGCGGATCCATCACGCGGTGACACGACGTGCAGGCCGGGTTCTTTCGGTGCTCTTCCATGCGCTCGCGTACCGAAAGCGTGCGACCGCCGTCCGCGACCGCCTTGGTCTCGTCGAACAGAGGCACGTTTGGCGGCGGGGGAGGCGGCGGTGACCCGAGCAGGACTTCCATGATCCATTTCCCGCGCTGCACCGGCGAGGTCCGATCCGCTACGGCCGTCTGCATCAGGACGCTGCCGTGGCCCAGAATGCCTCGCCGCGCCTCGTCCGCGATCGTCACCCGTCGGAACTCGTGGCCCATGACGTTCGGGATCCGGTACACCTTCGCAATACGCTCGTTGACGAAGGTGTAGTCCGCGGTCAGGACGTCGAGCACGTTGCGGTCCTCGCGCACGATGCTGTCGAAGAAGAGCTCGGTCTCTCGTTTGTAGGACTCGGCCAGCTCGTTGTCGTAGGACGCGTAGAGGAGGGCGTCCGGACGAATCTTGTCGACGTCCTGCAGTCGCAGCCACTGCGAGGCGAAACGCGTCGCGAGCGCCTCCGACCGCGGGTCCGCGAGCATGCGCCGCACCTGTTTCTCGAGCACTGCCGGCGTCCTGAGCGTGCCGCTCGCCGCGACCTTCAGCAGGTCGGCGTCGGGGCTCGCGGCCCAGAGAAAATACGAGAGCCGCGACGCGAGGTCGAGATCCACGATCCGGTAGTTCTGACCCGGCTTCGCGCCGGCCGGCATCGTCTCGAGCCGGAAGAGGAAGTGCGGGCTCGCCAGCATCGCCTGCAGCGCCGCCTTGATCCCCCCCTCGAAGTCCTTGTCCGTGCGGCCGCGCTCATAGAAGGACATCAGGCTCTCGAATTCCTGAGGCTTCAGGGGCCGGCGATAGGCGACCGCGGCCAGTTGTTTGACGATGCGCGCCGCGCACTCGGGCTCTTCGTCGGCCGCGGTCGGACGGCAGGTGAACACCTTGCGCCGGCTCGGCGTATCGGAGACGCCTGTGACCTGGTACGGCCCGGTGATGCTGAAGTCGCGTAGGTGCGGCAGCGTCGTAATGCCGAACGAGCTCCCGCTCTCGGTGTCGGACAGCGTGTAGTCGATGGGCGCGATCACGTCGTCCACCGGGCCGTCGAAGCGCTGGAGGAACGCGGCCGCCACACGCTGCGGGCCCGCCGTGACGTGGATGCGCGGCGTCGTGATGTTGAGCCCTTCTTTGTCGGTCTCCGACATCCGGTAGTTGACGTCGAGGAGCGCCACGCGCTCGCCGTTGATCGACACCTCGATCTGCTCGTTGCGGCCGAACGCGCCGCCGTACAGCTGACCCGTCGGCACGCCGTGCATCATGATTCGGAAGCTGTACTCGCCGTCGGCCGGGAAGATGTGGCTGATCGCGAGGCCGCCGCGCGTGCCCCAGGGCGTCCCCTCGATGTGGTGCATCTGCGACTGCGTGCGCGGCACCTTGTAGGTCGCCTCGGTCGGGCTCGCCGTCCGATCGCCCAGCGCCAGGCTGGAAATCTTGGCCGCCGCCCGGAGATAGCCTTCCATCAGGGTCGGCGAGAACGTCTGCGCTTCGGCGATGTTGTCGAAGCCGTGGCTGATGGTGTCGGGCGGCAGAAACGCGTTGACGTCGACGTCGAGGTCCAGCAGGTCGCGGACCGACCGCTCGTACTCGGCCCGGTTCAGACGCTGGAAGCTTCGGCGGCCTGGATTCGGACGAAGCGCGGCGGCCTGATCGATGCGCGTCTCGAGCGCCGTCACGAACGCCTTGATCGTGTCGGCGTCCGGCCGGCGCGCGCCCGGCGGCGGCATCATGCCGGCGCGCAGCTTGTGGATCATCTTCTCGCCGATTTCGGCTCGCTCCTCGAGGCGAGCCGGATCGAAGCCGGCGAGCGTCAGGCCCGCGGTCTTGTCCTTGTTCTTGTCGTTGTGGCAGACCACGCAGTACTGAGTGACCAGCGCGCTCTGTGATTCGGCCGAAAGTGCGCGGCTGTCATGCGCCACGGCCAAAGCGGGCGCCGGGCGAGGCGCTTGACCGGGCGCGGCCTGCTGGCTGGCGGCCGCGAGGCTGAGCGTGACGAGCGCAATACACAGAATGGCGACGCTGAACTTCGTCAGACCCGACACTCGCTCCCTCGCCGTTGTATCCTTTAATAGGTACAGAAAGACACCCCCACCACGTATCGGCAGACGCCCGCTTCCCGCCGTGAGCTTGACTGAATATTATACGGCGACAACGCACTATTTTCGCCCGGCCTGGCGCCGCCGGTTGTCAGCGGTTGTCACGACATCCTGCGCGGCAAACCACTGGTGCTCAGCAAGTTGTGCGAGTCGGCCGGCTCTGCGGCCTAGCAGTCCGTGGTGAAAGTCCGGCTGCATTCGACCGGCGCTGCATCGCGGCTGGCGTCGTTGCTCCTCCCTCACATATTCCCGATATGCTCGGTCGTCGCGCCTTGCCAGCCGGCGTCCCCAGCGCGGCAGCCGCGCTGGGGTGGTCGACCGGGCGCATCGCCGGTCTCGGTGCGACGCTGGACTTGCACCACGGACTGCTAGGGTCTCGGGGGGAGTTTCAGGGCCTCGCGCAGTTGACGGGCGGTCATGCCCTTCACGTAGACAGGCGTGCCCCGGTCGAACTCCCTGGCGCGCGAGAGCGGGCCGACGACCACCGGGTCGAAGCCCGCGTCCACGACGAGCCTGACGACGGTCGCGACGGCCGCCTGATCGTCACCAGCCACCGGGATCCCCACCCGTTCTCCGGCGCGATGCGCCTCTTTCTGCAGCATCGTGAAGCTGATCGCGTTGAACGCGCGCACAAGCCGGACGCCCGGCAGAAACTCCGCAGACGCCACGCCGGTCCCTTTCGCGATCGCGTCGTTGGCCATCGGGCCGTCGCGGTCCTCGCGCGGGTTCCCGCAATCGATCACGATCTTGCCTTTCATCAGCGGCGCGTAGTCGCGCCCGACTTGCGGCGTTGCGCCGTACGGCACGGCGATCAGAATGACGTCACCGAAGGTCGCGGCTTCCTGCGGCGTGCCGGCACGCGCCTTCGGCCCGGCGCGCGCGACGAGATCTTTCAAGTTCTCTGGATGGCGGGACGAGAAGAGCACCTCGTGACCCGCCTTCGCCCACAAGAGGCCCAGCGCGCCGCCCTGCTGCCCGGACCCGATGAGGCCGATCTTCATCGGGCGCCTGCCCTGAGCGGAGTCGAAGGGCGTCTGCGGGGCGGGGCCCCCTTGCGCCGTCAGCGCGATGGCCGAAAGCGTCAGCGCGGCTGCAACGGCGGCGGCGCCGACGAAAAACCGAAGACGCGATTGATGGATGGTCACCGCACAGACCTCCTCGGGTTGCAAGCGTTCAATCGCGGATTATACCCAGACGGGCGGCTCAGCGGCTCTCGAACGACGCGGGGTAGTGGGCCAGCCTGGCCTACGACCCGACGCGCGGAATGAGCCCCGGCACGAGGTACGCGATCGTCAGCGCGCCCTGCACCACGAGCAGAGAGCCCAACACGAGCGCGTCAGCGTCGGCAGGACCGGCATGATCATGCCCAAGCCGATGATGTCGATGAGGACCGTGATCAGAACGAAGACGAGGGCCTGGCGTCCGGGCTTCCGTGTCATCGAATGACTCTACACGTGATGAGGCGCCCGGACCATAATCTGCCATGACATCCATGCAGCCGATCGTCCTGATGGCTGCGCTCGCGCTGGCGCCGAGCTGGAGCGCCATCACGCTTCCAACGCCGGCAGGTTGACCTGACACCGGCAGGATCGTCGAGGTAGACGATCTGGGTTACGGCGCGCTTTCCGACGCGTGATAGGCGACGACCTGCCAGTGCCCTGACCGCCGCACGTACGTCTTGGTGAACCGCCAATCGTCATCCAACTGCCGCCCGTTGACGACCCGCTGCCTGCGCAGGCGGCCGGTCACAACCGCCGCGTCGCCGTAGAGGCGCACGCGGACGTCCGACGTCTGATACCGCTGGAACTTCATTCGCCCGACGCGGAAGAACCTCAGCGCGTCCGATTTGTTCATTAGCGCCATCTTCGGCACCGCAACCTCGAGGTCGTCCGACCAGAGTCGCTCGAGCGCCTCCGCTTCGGCGCGCTCGTGGGCGTCGTTCCAGACCGCTTCCAGCCTGGTCAGCTCGCGGACATCGTCGGTCGGCGCGGCCTGCTGTGAGGCGGCGGCTACCAAAAGAAGAGTTGCTGCACCCGCGATCATCGTGGCCTCCCGCGTTCGAAGCAGTATGAGAGGTGCAAGACTCAGGCGAATCGCGCGCCCTGCGTACGGAGGACGCGCTTCAGAATGGACCTGTGGCAGTGTCGCTCGTCCGGCATCCGGGTCCTTAGCGTCTGGCGAATTCCGCCTGCCAGTGCTGCACGATTGAGTGAGCTGGACAGCACGATCAGGCGACGCCCGGCGCCCTCAGGCCGACCAGGAACGCGCGCACCTTCATCGGGTGTTGACGGAAGCGACGATCGATTCAATCACGGCCAGGATCGCGTCGCCGTACGCCGCGAGCTTCGCAGGTCCGATGCCAGGCACGGCGTGCAACTCCGCGGACGAGCGCGGCAGCGTGGTCGCAATGGCAACGAGCGTTCGATCGTGCAGGATGACGAACGGGGCGATCGCCCGCTTGCGCGCCTCTTCGAGCCGCCAGGCGCGCAGCGTCGCGACGACCGATTCGAGCGGCTTGGCCGCGCCGCCTTCCTCGTCCACTCCCGGCGCCTCGGTTGATCCCACGCGCCCGTATCCGCGTTCAGGCCGATCGGCGCCGCGCCGCCTCACACGGAGTTGCCCCGAGGCATGTCGGCGCGAGAACGGTTGACGGACCAGCGGCACGGCCATCCTGACATCCTCGACGCGACCGGCCATCACGTCCCGGCCGAGCGGTGTCAAGCCGAGCGTCCGATACTGGTCCTCTGACACACCAATCAACCCGGCCCCACACGCCGCGTCGATCCACCGCTCGATCGTCCGGGGTTGTTCGTTCCGCAACAGGCCGGTCGTGGACAATCGCGTCAGCGGCTCGGGCAGATCGTCGACGTTGCCGATGAGCATCGCGGCGATTCTGCGCCGGCCGTACCGCTCGCCGCCTCTCGCGATGCCCGACAGGATCTTCCGAACCAGGAGTCGCGTGTCGGCATCGAGCGGCGCGCGGCGATCGCAATTCCCACACGCCCCGCACGGCTCTCGTGCCGCAGGATCGCCGAAGTATCGCAGAATCGTTGCCCTCAGACAGCCGGCGCTGTCTGCGTACGCCACCATGCGCCGAAGCTTCTTGTGCTCGAGCTCCTTCCGACGCGCGGCTTCGGCCGGATCGAGAGGCACGCCTGGACGCGCCGGTGACTCGTCGCGCCCGTGATTGATCAGAAACTCGCGTGTCTTCACGTCGGCATAGTTCCAGAGCAGCGTCGCGATTGCCGGGCGTGCGTCCCTCCCCGCACGGCCAATCTCCTGATAGTACGCCTCGAGCGATCCTGGGATATCGATGTGCACCACCGCCTCGACGTCCGGGCGATCGATCCCCATGCCGAACGCATTGGTCGCGCAGACGACGAGCAATGCGCCGGACGCGAAGTGGTCCTGCACGCGGGTTCGGTCCGCATCGCCCAGGCCGGCGTGATACGCCGCGGCCTGGTGACCCGCGGTTTGCAGCGCCTCTGCCGCCGACTCTGCGTTCCGGCGGGTCGCCGCGTACACGAGCGCTCGCTTATGACCGACGAGTTCAGTGACAAGCTGTCGCTTTTCCAACTCGCCGGTCACGGGACGTACGCGCAGCTCGATGTTGGGCCGATCGAACCCCGCCACGATGACTTGTGGCTCGGCCAGGCCGAGAAGGTCGACGATGTCGTCGCGGACTTCTGGCGTGGCCGTCGCGGTGAAGGCCGCGATGGGCGGCCGGCCCGGGTGGGCGTCGCTCCGACGGCACTCGGCGGCCGCCTGCCGCAGCCGGCGGTAGTCGGGTCTGAAGTCGTGTCCCCATGCCGACACACAATGCGCTTCGTCGACGACGAATCTCGCGACAGGGAGATCGCGGAGCGTCCGAACGAAGTGATCCGACGCGAACCGCTCGGGCGCGACGTACAGCAGGCGGACGTCGCCGGACCGCGCGGAGCTCAGAATCTCGCGCCGAGCATCACCCGACAGCATCGAATGCAGCGCCGCCGCGCGGATGCCACGTCGATTCAGCTCGTCCACCTGGTCTTTCATCAGGGAGATCAGCGGGGAAACTACCAGCGTGGTGCCCGGCAGCAGGAGAGCGGGCAATTGGAATCCGAGCGACTTGCCCGATCCGGTCGGCATGACCGCGAGCACGTCGCGCCCGTCCAGCACCGCGCGGACGAGATCCTCCTGGCCCGGGCGAAACGCCGTGTGGCCGAAATGGCGATGGAGCGGCGCAATCAGATCGACCATTGGGCTACAACCATCCAGCGCGCCTAAGCAGTTCGTGCGCCACGTCTGTGACCGGGCGGTCATCATTGGCGATCGAGAAGTCTTCGACGTGCGTCCGGTCCAGCACCGCTTCCAATTCAACCGCTCGCCTCACGAGCTGTTCCTGAAGCATACCCGGTTCGCGTACGCGAATACGTTGCTCCATAGTCTGGACTCCGGCCCTTAGCCGACAGACGACGCCCTCGGCAATCTGAAGGGTTCGATAGAGTCGGTCGAGCTCTGCCCCGTCCTCGATGGCGCAGGCGAGTAGCAGCCGCTTCACGCCGACCGCCGCATAGTTTCCCCAGACCGACGCTAGGTTGCGGCACGTCAGATCGTCCGACAGCTCGCGCGGAAGGTGAGCAGTCCCGAGAGAGTCCACGTCGATCGCGGCGTGCTCGACACCCTGAGCCGACAGGATGTCCGAGGCTTCCGCCATGATGGTGGTCTTCCCGGTTCCCATCGAACCCGAGATGACGAGCAGCTTCACAAGTCCTCGTTTGCGAGCACAAACCGGTGCTTTGGCGCGAGATCGCTCGAGCACAGAGTCGATGGTGTTCTCTCTGTGTAGGCGCCTCTGACGATGGTCGCGTAGCGGCAGGCATGGCACAGCGGCGTCATCGATCGGCACCTGTAAACCGACGACGATGTCATCGTCTGAATAAGGGTGTCAAGCGGCGCACACTGTCTGCTCGGCTCACGGCGTCCTCGCCTTCATTGACTGCCGAACAACGACGATGGCACCGTGTCGTTGGTCTCGATCGCCCCAGCCGCCAACGCCAATCATCTCGTTGAACTCCGGCCAGTTCGCGTAACGCGTTATCGGCGGCATGTACCGAGACGAGACCGCCACCCACTGACACGTACCGCTGAAACGACGTCTTGATTTCCGGCAGCCACTGCGGAGAATCGCCGCCGATCCCGGTGTTGTAGTTCAGCACGACGACGTCGTAGTGCTTCCAGTCCGGCTTGAACGTCCGCTATCGTATGGAACTGGGCGCGTGTTTGCGACCGAGCACGGCATCCGAATCCCGCTCGAAGTCCACGGACAGGACACTTCGCGCCTGCCGCGCATTCGCGCGGAGTCGGCCGATCCGGTTCGCGTCCTGAAGTTTCCGCGGGATGTTTCGCGCCTATCAGGACATAATCTGAGCGACGCCCGGTCGTTTTGACCCGGTGGCCGGGCGCAGGAAGTGTGGCGCGTCCGTCTCGCGCTACTTGCGGCAGCGGCGCAGAAAGCAGTGGGTGTGTGTATGTTCAATCGACTGACGATCCCCGCTCTGGTCGTACTCGGCGCCGCGGTTGCAACCGGAACCGCGTCGCTGAAATCGCCTGCACGAACGAATCGCGAATCGAGCGTCACGGTGGTGCGCAGAGACGATGCGCGCCGCGTCGACGTCATCGTCGGCGGACAGCCGTTCACGTCCTATATCTACCCGGCGACGATCAAGAAGCCCGTCCTCTTTCCGCTCCGCACGGCACGAGGGACCATCGTCACCCGGGGATTTCCACTCGAGCCGCGTCCCGGCGAGCGAGCGGATCATACGCATCAGGTCGGCGCGTGGTTCACGTACGGCGACGTGAACGGGATCGACTTCTGGGGATACTCGGATGCGACGCCGCGCGACGAAGTTCCCCAAAAGGGAACGATTCGTCACAGGGCGATTACCAAGACGCTCAATGGCGCCGATCGCGGCGAGCTGGCGGTGACGGCCGATTGGGTCATGCCAGACGGCTCCACGATCCTGGACGAGGAGACGCGGTTTGTCTTCCGCGGGACCGCCGACTCACGCACCGTGGACCGGGTCACGCGCTGGACCGCGCGCGCCAAGCGCGTCGTCTTCAACGACACCAAGGAGGGAGCCTTCGGCATTCGCGTCGCACGATCGCTGGAACAGCCGTCCAACGAGCCGCAAGTCTTCACCGACGCCAGCGGCCATGCCACGACGGTGCCCAAACTGGACAACACCGGCGTCACGGGGCTTTACCGCAGCAGCGAAGGGAACGTCGGCGACGACGTCTGGGGAACGCGAGCGCGCTGGATGATGCTCACCGGCACCGTCGCGCAAGAGCCGGTCACGATCGCGATTCTCGACCATCCGCAGAACCCAGGACATCCCGGATTGTGATTCTGTCAGGCGCTGCAACGCCGGAACAGATCGAATCGCAGCATCAAGCGTTCGTGAGTCTGCCGCCTCGGTAATGACGAGCCAGTCGGACATGTCGAGGCAATTCCTCTCAAATCAGATATAGATGGTTAGGATCGCTGCATGCGGTTTGAGTTCATCGCCGGGGCCCTCTGCCTCGAGTTCGCCAATACCGTCCACAACGTGCGCGCCGAGGACAAAGGTGAGGAGCTGCACGCGATCGCCGACCTGCTGCAATGGGCGAAAGAAGCCGGGCTGCTCTCCTCGGCCGATCACGACCGCGTAGCCGCGCACTACAACCGCAATCCTCGGAAGGCCGCGGCTGCTCTGGCCAAGGGCACGGCGATCCGTGACCTCCTGTTCTCGATCTTCGCCGGCATCGCACATGGTCGTCCGGTGTCATCCCGGCGTCTGTCCGAGTTGAACTCAGCCATGGCACAAGCGCCCGGACGGCTGCGTGTGCACAAGAGCGCCGACAGGATCGAAACGGCATGGACGAGTGCAGTCGACGGGCTGCAGCAGGCTCTTTTTGCCGTCCTCGCCAGCGCGGCAGAGCTGCTCGCCAGCGATCGCGTGGGTCGAATTCGCCAGTGCGCCTCCGCCGATTGCACCTGGCTGTTCGTCGACGAAAGCCGGAACCGCAGCCGACGCTGGTGCGACATGAGTGTCTGTGGGAACCGTATGAAGGCGCGTCGCCACTACCAACGAGCGAAAGCCGCACAGTAATCGCGCGCCAAAGTACCTGTAACTAACACAACATGGCGGACGCCCTCTCTCCGACGATGACGCTGCGCGACTTCGAGAACGGCTATTGGTCTCTCGAGCAATTGAAGAACTTCGCCGAGCGCATCGGCATCCCCGCCGCGAAGAAGCTGCGAAAGGACGAACTCGAACAGGCCATATGGCGTTCCTGCGCACGGGTAAGGCTGCATAAGGCGATCGACGTCCCCAACGACCATGCGTCGTGGGTCAAGGTGCGAGCGAAGCGCAGGCGTTGAAGTTCGATCGTGCAAACGGCTGGCGCTGTGAGTTTCGTTCCGCGTGCAGCCGTTTCTGACGCGGCACAGTTGACAATACATAGAAGTCCAATGTATAAGACCTCGGTATGGACCTCGGAAAAGATCTCGTCGCCGCCTCCACGACGCCGCTCGTGCTCGCCATCCTCGCCGAGGGTGAGAGCTACGGCTACGCCATCATCAAACGCGTCAGCGAGCTGTCCGGCGGGCACGTGCACTGGACCGACGGCATGCTGTATCCGGTGCTGCACCGGCTGGAGCACCACGGCCTCGTCGCGTCGAAGTGGCGATCGTCGGAGAGCGGCCGGCGCCGGAAGTACTACCGCCTGACGAACGAAGGGCGCACCGAGCTCGAGACCGAGCGGAAACGGTGGCAGATCGTCGACGAGACGCTGCACCGCATCTGGATGAAGGCCTGCCGCGCATGAGCGCCGGACCCGGCCACGCGCTGCTCGAAGAGCAGATCGGCCAGTGGCGCGCCTACCTCCGCCAGCGCCGCGCCTTCAACGGGCCTGACGTCGAGGAGCTCGAAACGCATCTGCGCGACCAGGTGGGTGTCCTCACCCAGGCGGGGCTCGCGGAGGATGAGGCGTTCCTGGTCGCCGTCAAGCGCATGGGCAGCCTGGACGCCCTCTCGCGCGAGTTCGCGCGCGAGCACTCCGAGCGGCTGTGGAAGCAGCTCGTCATCGCTCCCGAAGGCGACGCAGCGCCCGGGACGGCCACCCGTACCGAAACGCTCGTCGTGTTTGCGCTGGCCGCTGCCGCGGCGCTCGCAATCAAGATTCCCGTGCTCTTCGGCCTGAAGCCAGACGGCGACGCGGCCTTCTATGCGCGCAACGCGAGCCTCTTCGTGCTGCCGTTCCTCACGGGGTATTTCGTCTGGAAGCGCCGGATGGATCCGCGCCACTGCGTATGGCTGGCGGTCCCGTTCATCGCCGCCGCTGCCGTCGTCAACACCTTTCCGTTCACCCGACGTCCTCAGCAGGTTGTCAGCGACACCGAGGCGCTGAGTGCGATGCACCTCCCGATCGCGCTGTCGCTGGTTGTCGGCATCGCCTACGTGCGCGGCCGCTGGTTCGAGGGCGCCGGCCGCATGGACTTCGTGCGCTTCTCGGGCGAGCTGTTCATCTATTACGTGCTCATCGCGCTCGGCGGCGGCGTGCTCACGGCATTCACGATGATGATGTTTCAGGCCATTGGTTTGAAACCCGACTGGATCGCCCAGGACTGGCTCATCCCGTGCGGCGCGACGGGTGCGGTCATCGTCGGCTCGTGGCTGGTCGAGGCGAAGCAGAGCGTCATCGAGAACATGGCGCCCGTGCTGACGCGCCTGTTCACGCCGCTCTTCACTACCGTCTTGCTGGTGTTCCTGGCGACGATGGCCTGGACCGGCCGCCCGATCGACATCCAGCGCAACGTGCTGATTGCGTTCGACCTGCTGCTGGCACTGGTGGTGGGCCTGGTGCTCTATTCCGCGTCGGCGCGCGATCCGGAGGCGCCGCCGAACCTGTTTGACGGCCTGCAGCTGCTGCTGATCCTGAGCGCCCTCGTGGTCGACGCCCTGGCGCTTGCCGCCATCGCCTCACGCATCTCGGAGTTCGGCTTCACCCCGAACCGTGTCGCGGCGCTCGGGGAGAACCTGATCCTGCTGGTCAACCTCGCATGGTCGGCGTGGCTCTTCGCCGCGTTCCTGCGCGGGCGCACACCGTTCCGCGCGCTCGAGGCGTGGCAGACCGCGTACCTGCCGGTGTACTCGATCTGGGCCGCGCTCGTCGTCCTGCTGTTTCCGCCGCTGTTCGGGTACGCGTGAAACGCGTTGCCACGCGACGTTGGCTGGTAGTCCTGCTGGGAGTGCTGAGCGCTCTTGCGCTGGTACTGTTCGGCAGGTGGCTGAACGCGACAAAGCGCGGCGGGCAGGAGCCCGCTGAACCGTTCCGCATCGCCGGCAACTTCTACTACGTCGGGGCGAACGACGTCGCGGCCTTCCTCATCACCGGGCCCGACGGCCACATCGTGCTCGACGGTGGCTATCCCACCACCGCGTCGATGATCATGGCGAGCATTGCGAAGCTCGGCTTCGACACCAAGGACGTCAAAGTGCTCCTGAACTCGGAGCCGCACCCCGACCACGCGGGCGGGCTGGGGGCGCTCCAGCAGGCGTCCGGTGCCGAGCTGTGGGCCAGCGAAGCGAGCGCGGACGCCATCGCCTCCGGCGGCGACGGCCCCGACATGGTCCTGCCGTTGAGGGCGCTCATTCGGATCGGGATCCTCGGCTACCCGGCCGTGCGCGTCGACCACCGGTTCAAGGACGGCGACACGATCCGAGTCGGTCCGATCGCGCTCACCGCGCACGTCACGGGCGGCCACACGCGCGG